>DASSPF010000160.1:0-22125 GCA_035699805.1 Candidatus Limnocylindria bacterium
CGCAGTGGAGCATCCCGACGAGCTGGATGTCGTGCGTGTACTTCGCCGATCCCGTCACCCGGTGCCGGCCGTCCACGCGGGGCCGCGCTCGCCCGATCTCGTCCGACGGACCATCGGCGCGCGACGCTGGGAGATCGTTCCCCTCGACGATGACTGTGGAGGTGTAGATCTCGCCCTCGAACTCGTCACGGCTTTTCTGGACCCGCAGCTTGCTCATCCGCGCGTCTTCCTCGCGGCCGCAAGGCCCGCGGCGACGATGTTGGTGTACGCCCCACAGCGGCAGAGGTTCCCGGTGACGGCGCGGCGCACGTCGTCCTCCGTCGGCCGCGCGTTCTCACGCAGGAGCGCGACCACCGACATCACCTGACCCGGTGTGCAGAAGCCGCACTGGTAGGCGTCGTGATCCACGAACGCCTGCTGCACTGGATGCAGCTGGCCATTCACGGCGAGGCCCTCGACCGTCTCGATGACGCGGCCCTCGCAGGCGATCGCGAGGGCCAGGCACGAGTACGCCGGCCTCCCGTCGATGAGCACGGTGCACGCACCGCAGTCACCCTCATTGCACACCTTCTTCGTGCCGGTGAGACCGAGGGAGTCGCGCAGTGTGTCCAGGAGCGAGCGTCCCGGAGAGGCGCGGACGGAGACGCTCGCTCCGTTCACGTTGAGAGTGAGGTCGACGGCGTCCGGGCCGCGGAACGAAGCCATCGGATCGATGGTACCGAGCGCCGCCGTATGCTGCCCTCGCAGCGGCGGGGCGGCTTGCTCGCCACCAACGTCAGCGGGAGGTTCCTTTCCATGGCCATCCAGAAGGTGGGCATCGTCGGCTTCGGACAGATGGGCTCGGGGATCGCACAGGTCTGCGCGATGGCCGGCTTCGACGTGCTCGCGCGCGAGGTGGACCAGAAGTTCATCGACAACGGCCTGAAACGGATCGACGGATCGCTCGCGCGCGTGGTGAAGTCGGGCAAGGTGAGCGAGGACGACGCGAAGGCCGCGCGGGGGCGCATCCGCGGTACGACGTCGCTCGCCGACCTCGCCGACCGCGACCTCGTCATCGAGGCCGTGATCGAGGTCATCGACGCGAAGAAGGAGGTCTTCGGCGAGCTCGACCGGGTGTGCCCGCCCACGACGCTCTTCGCGTCGAATACCTCCAGCCTCGCGATCATCGAGATCGCCACGGCGACCAAGCGCGCGGACCGGTTCGCGGGCCTGCACTTCTTCAACCCGCCGGTGGTGATGCAGCTGGTGGAGATCGTGCGCGCGCTCACCACGAGCGACGCCACGGTGGAGGCGCTGCGCGCGTTCGTCACCAAGCTCGGCCACCAGCCCGTCGTCTGCAAGGACACGCCGGGCTTCATCGTGAACCGGCTGATGGTGCCGATCATGCTCGAGGCGGTGCGGACGCTCGAGGCGGGCGTCGCGACGGTCGAGGACATCGACAAGGCGGTGAAGCTCGGGCTGCGCCACCCCATGGGTCCCTTCGAGCTCATCGACTACACCGGCGTGGACATCAACTACCACGTCGCGAACGTGTTCTTCGAGGAATTCAAGGATCCGAAGTGGGCGCCGCCGGCACTGCTGAAGCGCATGTTCCTCGCCGGTCATCTCGGCGTGAAGACCGGCAGGGGCTTCTACGAGTACGACGAGAACGGGAAGAAGAAGACATAGCCACAGCCGCAGGCGGCCCGAAGCGAGAACGACAGATGGACGACCTGCGGCTCGACACCGCGAAGGCGGCGGTGTGGGGAGCACTCTCGGGTCTCGCGCAGATCGTCGCACTCGCGTTCGCGCCGGGGTTCTTCCCCGACTGGTACTACCTGCTCGTCGCCGTCGGGTACGGCCTGCTCCTCCCGCTGATCGCCGTGCTGCACGTGCGCCACGCGCCGGTGCGCGCCAGCGGCGCCATCCTGGCGACCGCCGCCGGCACGGCCACGGTCACCGTGGGCATCGCCGCGTCCGGCAGCACCGAGCTCGTGGTGGCGGCGCTCTTCGTGCGCGGCATCTGGTGGTGGACCATCGGCAAGCTGTGGGCGGAGACCGGCGTGCTCCCGCGCGCGCTCGGTACGGCCACGATGGCGCTCGGCGCACTCACGCTCGTCGCGGCCGTCGCATCCGCGCCCATGGCCATGGACACCGGCACGATCTGGATCGCCGAGCGCGCGCTGCTCGGCCTCTGGACGCTCGCCCTGTCGTTCGCCCTCTGGCGCACGCGCTGACGGTCAGCGGCGGTAGCATCGTCCCCATGGCGGTCGGCACCACGTCGCGGCACGAGGCGCTCGGGCTGTCGCTCGACGATGTGAAGGGCATGTTCCGCTACATGCTCATGACGCGGATGGTGAGCGAGCGCATCCTCCAGCTGAACCGCATGGGGCGGACGCCATTCGGTGCCGGCACCGATGGCCACGAGGCGGCGCAGGTGGGCGCGGCGTGGAACATCAAGCGCGGCCAGGACTGGACCGTCCCGTACTACCGGGACATGGGCGTGGCGTTCGTCCTGGGGGTGTCGCCGCTCGAGGAGTTCCGGATGGTGCTGGCCAAGGCGACCGACGAGCACTCCGCCGGGCGGCAGGTGCTGAACCAGTTCTCCAAGCCGCAGGACCGCATCGTCACGCGATCGGTCTGCGTGGCCACGGAGTTCCCGCATGCCGTGGGTCTCGCGCTCGCGATCCGCAACCGCAAGGAGCCCAACATCGTGTTCGTCTTCGGGGGCGACGCGTCCACCAGCCCCGGCGATTTCCACGAGGCCGCGAACTTCGCCGCGATCCATAGGCTGCCGGTCGTCTTCGTGATCGAGAACAACCTCCTGGCCATCTCGACACGGTTCGAGTGGCAGATGGCCGTGCCCAATGTCGCCGACAAGGCCTCCGGCTACGGCATGCCCGGCTTCATCGCCGACGGCATGGACGTGCTCGACTCCTACGACAAGACGAAGCAGGCGGTCGAGATCGCACGATCGGGCGGCGGTCCGGCCCTCGTGGAGCTCAAGTGCTACCGCTTCCAGCCACACACCTCGGACGACGATGACTCGCGCTACCGCAGCAAGGACGAGGTGCGCGAGTGGATGGCGAAGGATCCGGTGCAGAAGGCGCGGGAATACCTCCTCGCGAGCGGGGCGACCGAGGCCGACCTCGAGGCCATCCGCAGCGCCCTCGACACCGAGATCGAGGCGGCCATCACCCAGGCCGAGAGCGAGCCCGACCCGCGGCCAGAGGACGCCGCGCGTCACGTGTACGCGGAGGGGCGTCCGCTTCCCGACGGCACGCGGGCCTAGGGCCGCGTGCGCGTCCCCGTGCGCGGGATCTTCCTCGCGGTCCTGCTCGCAGCCTGCACGACCCCGCCACCGGTCACGGTCCCCACGCCCACACCGACCCGGACCCCCGACACGCTCAGCGTGACGGCGCTCCTCGACCTCACGGGCCCCCTGGAGCCCGTCGGCGTGGCGCAGCGCAACGCGATGCAGCTGTGGCTCGACCAGGCGCAGCAGCGCCCGCCGGGCGCCGTCCGCATCCGCGTGAAGTTCGTGGACGTGGCCGGCAGCTCGACCCGTCTGGTCATCGAGCTGCGCCGCGCTGTCGTGGACGATCGTGCCGACGCGGTGATCGTGGGTTCGAGCGCGCAGCCGGACGACGCCTTCGCCGGCGCGGTGGCGCTGGCGGCGGTCCCCGTCCTGCTGACGGTCCCCGCGGCGGACGTCACCGGCACGGCCGGCGGCTGGCTCTTCGGGCTGGCGCCGACGCCCGCGGATATCGCCACGGTGCTGGTGTCGGACATGATCGATCGACGCGTCGCGGCGCCGGCAGCGGTCCTGATCGACGGGTCGCGACCGGCACTGGTGGAGCGGAGCGCGCTGCTCGCGGCCCTCGCCGAACAGGCGCGGCCGCTGCCAGAGGTGGTGGACGTGAGCGGACCTCGCGCCGTCGAGCGCGCGAAGCTCGCCGCGGCGAACGGCCGCAGCCTCACCGTGCTCGGTCCCGCGCACACCTACGCCGACGAGCTGCGTGAGATCCGCGCCGACACGGCGAGGACGCTGTACCTCTCGTATCTCACCGAGGCCACGGACCTCGCCGAGGCGCGCGGGACCGGCATGACCATCCGCTGGCCGGGCCTGCGCGCGCTCGTCGAGACCCCACCATCGCCGCGGCCGCTGCGCACCGCGTTCCTCCAGGGCTACACCGACCGCCACGGGCCACCCAGCGCCACGGCGGCCACGGCGTATGACGCGCTCGGGCTCATCGGCGCGGCCGCCGAGCGCGACCCGCGCCAGATCGATCCGGCGCGCTTGCGGCAGAGCCTCGAGACACGTACGTTCGCCGGCGTCGTGACCGAGTACGCCTTCGCCCCCACGCGCCGCTCGCCCTTCGACCGCCGCGGCCTCGCGATGCTCGCGCCGGACGCGCGGGGTCTGCCCGGACTCGCACCGTCGCCCTCGCCCTCGCCGTCAGCCTCGCCGTCGGCCACGCCCACGGCGTCACCCGCGGGGACGGGCCGGTGAGCGAGGTCGCCTCCCTCATCTACGACTGGAACCGCGACGGGCGCGCGGCGCAGGCCGACTACCGTGCCGTGCAGCTCGACGACGAGACGCTGCGCGACGGGCTCCAGGGTCCGAGCGTCCGCAACCCGCCGCTCGAGGTGAAGAAGCGATTGCTCCATCTCATGGACGCGCTGGGGATCGACAGCGCCGACATCGGGCTTCCGGGCGCGTCGGAGCGCGCGCGCACGGAGATCGTCGCCCTCGCGAAGGAGACGACGAGGCTCAAGACCCTGCGGCCGAACATGGCGCTGCGCACGCATCCGCAGGACGTCGAGGGGGCGATCCGCGCGGCGGAGGAGTCCGGTGTCGCCATCGAAGCGTGCGCTTTCATCGGCTCGTCACCGATCCGCCGCTTCGCCGAGGACTGGTCGCTCGACACGATGCTGCGCAACGTGGAGCGGTCGGTGAGCGCGCTGGTGAAGGCGGGGCTGCCGGTGATGTTCGTGACCGAGGACACGACGCGCGCCGACGCGGCGACGCTCGTGAAGCTGTACGACACCGCGATCGGCGCCGGCGCGGCGCGCATCTGCGCGTCGGACACCGTCGGACATGCCACCCCCGAAGGCGTGCGCAATCTCCTCACGTTCCTGCGCGACGACGTCATCAAAGGACGCGCGGTCCTCCTCGACTATCACGGGCACAACGACCGCGGTCTGGGGACCATCAACGCCCTCGCCGCGACCGCCCTCGCGGATCGCGTGCACGGCTGCGCGCTGGGCATCGGCGAGCGGGTGGGCAACACCTCCATGGACCAGCTCCTCATCAATCTTCGCCTCTGGGGTCTCATCGAGCGCGACCTCTCGCCGCTGGTCGAGTACGTGGCCCTCGTCTCCGAGCACTGCGGTGTTCCGATCCCGGCGAGCTACCCGGCGCTCGGCTCGGACGCGTTCCGCACCGGCACCGGTGTGCACGCGTCCGCGGTGATCAAGGCGCTGCGCAAAGGCGACCGGGCGCTCGCCGATCTGGTGTACTCGGGCGTGCCCGCGAGCGTCGTCGGCCGCGAGCAGCGCATCGAGGTCGGCCCGATGTCGGGTGAGTCCAATGTCGTCTACTGGCTGGAGACGCACGGCTTCGAGCCGACGCGCGAGCGCGTGACGCGCGTCTTCGACGGCGCGAAGACGAGCGACCGCCTCCTCACCGAGGACGAGCTCGTCGCGCTCGCGCGCGGGTGACGCGGCGCGGGCCACGGCGCCGCTCGTGAGGCTCGATGACGTCGTGCCGGTGCACGTGGCCGATGTCACCTACCCCGCGGACCATCCCCTCGCAGGCACGACCGGCCCGGTGCTCGCGTTCGCGGTGCGCCACGCCAGGGGGATCGTCCTTGTGGACACCGGGGTCGTCTTCGGGAACGCGTGGATCGACGAGCACTACCAGCCACGGACGCGGCCGATCCACGAGGCGCTCCGCGCTGCGGCGATCGATCCAGACGAGGTGCGCGCGGTGGTGAACACCCACCTCCATTTCGACCACGCCGGGCAGAACGCGGCCTTCCCGCGCGTGCCGATCGTGGTGCAGGAGGCGGAGTGGGATGACGCCTGGACGCCGGGGTCACCGGCCGCGGAGTGGATCGACTTCCCCGACGCGCGCTACCAGCGCGTCCGCGGCGACGTCGAGCTCGCGGAGGGCATCGCGGTCCTCGCGACGCCGGGCCACACGCCTGGGCACCAGTCGGTGACCGTCTCCACGGATGAGGGTCTGGTGCTCATCGTGGGGCAGGCCGCGCAGGACGCGCGCGCCTTCGCCGAGGCCCCCGCCGACGCGTCGCTCACGCGCCTGCGCGCGCTGAACGCCGCGCGGGTCCACTTCTCGCACGACCGCGCGGCGCTGCGCCGCCGGCCGCCGCGGTAGCGATCGATGCGTATTCGGTAGGGTGGAGCACATGCCGCCGGTGATGCCCGACGAGGTCGTCGCGTTCGCGAGCGCCGCGCTCGAGACGGCCGGCGTCCCGCGCGGCGACGCCTCGCTCGTCGCGGACTCGCTCGTGACCGCGGATCTCTGGGGGCACCAGTCGCACGGCGTGCTGCGCCTGCGCTGGTACTGGGATCGCCTGCGCGCCGGTGTGATGGAGGCGGTCACACGTCCCGAGATCGTCATCGATCGTGGCGCGGTCGCGGTGATCGACGGCCATGACGGGATCGGTCAGGTGCTCGCCGCCCGCGCCATCGAGCTGGGCATCGCGCGGGCGAAGGCACACGGCATCGCGGCGGTCGGGGTCCGGAACTCGAACCACTTCGGCACCGCGGCGTACTTCACGCGTGCCGCACCGCCGCGGGGATGCGTCGCCATCCTGACCACGAACGCGAGCCCCGCGATGGCACCTTGGGGCGGACGCGAGAAGCGCGTGGGCAACAACCCCTGGTCCATCGCGGCGCCGGCCGGCCGCCGCGGCACCGCGGTGATGGATCTCGCGAACACCGCCGTCGCGCGCGGGAAGCTCTACCTCGCTCGCCAGCGCGGCGAGCGCATCCCCGAGGACTGGGCCATGAGCGCGGATGGCCGGCGGACCACCGACCCGTCAGAAGGGATCGACGGGATGCTGCTGCCGATGGGCGGTCACAAGGGATATGTCATCGCGCTCATGCTGGACGTGCTCGCCGGCGTGCTCACCGGCAGCGGGTTCGGGACCGACGTCGTCGGACCGTACCGGTCGGATCGCCGCAGCGGATGCGGCCACCTCGCGATCGTGCTCGACACCGAAGCGTTCCTGGCCCCCGACGAGCTGGCATCGCGCATGGACCGTCTGCTCGACGAGGTGACGTCAACCCCGCCGGCGCCGGGCTTCGACCGCGTGCTCTACCCGGGAGAGCTCGAGGCTCGCGCGGAGGCGACGGCGCGCCGCGAGGGAATCGCGCTCCCCGCCGCCACGCTCGCGGATCTCGCCGCACTCGCGCACGACGCCCGCGTCGAGCTGCCGGCCTGGCTTCAGGCATCATCGTCCTGATGGCCCTCACCCGAAGCGTCGCCGAGTTCATCGTCAACACGCCCCCCTCTGCCGCACCGGACCACGTCCGCCATCTCGCGACGCGGTCCATCTTCGACGGCATCGGCCTCGCTCTCGCCGGGAGCGTCGCCGAGACCGCGCACCTGGTCGCGCGCTATCTCGAAGGCCTGGGATGTGGCGGCGAGGCGACGATCATCGGCAGCACACGCACGGTCCCGCCGCGCTTCGCGGCATTCGCGAACGGGATCGCGATCCACGCCGACGACTACGACGACACCCAGCTGGCGGTCCAGCCGGACCGGGTGTATGGCCTGCTCACCCACCCCACCGCGCCGGTCCTCCCCGCGGTCCTCGCGGACGCCGAGGTCCGAGGCGCGAGCGGTGCCGCGGTCCTCGACGCGTACCTGATCGGCACCGAGGTCGAGATGAAGGTGTCGGAGGCGATCGCGTCGCGCCACTACCAGGACGGCTTCCACAGCACGGGCACGATCGGCGCGATCGGCGCTGCCGCGGCCCTCGCGCGCCTCCGGCGCGCGGACGTCACCACCACGGCCCGGATGCTCGGCATCGCGGCGAGCCAGTCGGCCGGGCTGCGCGAGAACTTCGGCACGATGACCAAGCCGTTCCACGCAGGACGCGCCGCCGAGAACGGCGTCCTGGCCGCGGATCTCGCGCTGCTCGGATGGACCGCGGCCGAGGACATCCTCGAGGCGCGCCGCGGCTTCTTCCAGGCCGCTGGTGGCGGGTACGACGCCGCGTCCATCGACGGCACGCTCGGGCGGCCATGGTCCTTCGAGCGCCCGGGTGTCTCCATCAAGCCGCACCCCTCGGGCTCGCTCACGCATCCCGGCATGCTCGTGATGAAGGACCTCATCGAGCGGCACGACATCCGCCCCGAGCAGGTGGCGCGCGTCCGTGTGGGGACGAACCGCAACACGCCGAACGCGCTCATCCACCACCGCCCACGGACCGAGCTGAACGCGAAGTTCAGCATGGAGTTCTGCATGGCGATCCTGCTGCTCGAACGCCGGGCCGGACTCGCCGAGTTCACCGACGAGGTGGTGCAGCGGCCCGACGTCCAGGCGCTCATCGAGCGGGTGGAGTTCGGCGTGCACCCCGAGGCGGAGGCCGCCGGCTACGAGAAGATGACGACCATCGTCGATGTCGAGCTGACCGACGGGCGCGTCCTGAGTGGGCAGGCCGACTTCGGCAAGGGCAGCCCGACCAACCCGATCACCGATGCGGAGCTCGAGGCGAAGTTCCTCGACTGCGCCGCGTGGGCGCGCTACCCGCGGCGCGAGGCCGAGGCCGTCGCGAAGTCGTTGTGGGGGCTCGCGGAGCTCTCCGACATCCGCGACCTCCTGCGGCGGCTCCGCCGCGACGCCGCACCCGCGTAGCCCGACCGCGGAGCCGGCCCTCCGGGACTATCCGACGTCGGTCTCGATGAGCTCCGCGATGTCACGTCTGCCGGAGACGCGGCCGTACAGTCGCAGGAGGAACGGCAGTGTGAAGAAGAGGATCGCCAGGACGAGCATCGCGGCCGCGCCCGGGCGCATGAAGATGGCGACGACGTCGCCACTGCTCAGGATCATCGCCCGGCGGAAGGCGTTGTCGATGAGATTGGCCAGGACGATCCCGAGGATGACCGGCGCCAGCGGGTAGTTGAACCGCCGGAACAGGAACCCCAAAGCCCCAAGGATGAACGCGACAACGAGCTCGAAGCCGCTGTAGTTGAGCGAGTACACCCCGACGGCGGAGATGACGACGATCCCCGAGTAGAGCAGCGCCTTCGGGATGTCGAGCAGCTTCACCCACAGCCCGACGAGCGGGAGGTTGAGGACGAGCAGCGCGGCGTTCGAGACGTACAGGCTCGCGATGAGGCCCCACACCAGGTCCGGGTGCTGCGCGAACAGCAGCGGTCCGGGCTGGAGGCCATAGATGGTGAATGCCGCCAGCATGACCGCCGTGGTGCCCGACCCCGGGATCCCGAGGCCGAGCAGCGGGACGAGCGCGCCGCCCGCGGAGGCGTTGTTCGCGGCCTCGGGACCGGCGACGCCTTCGATCGCGCCCTTGCCGAACTCCTGCGGTCGCTTCGAGCTGAGCTTCTCCACTCCGTAGCTCACGAACGACGCGATCGTCGCGCCGGCACCGGGCAGCGAGCCGATGAAGAAACCGATGGCGCTCCCGCGAAGCCAGGCTGGGATCGAGCGGCGGAACTCGGAGCGCGTCATCCACGCCGAGCCCTTCAGCGTCTGACGCTCCTGGGAGCCCTCGCTGCCAGACGTCGCCGCGATCCAGAGCACCTCCCCGATCGCGAAGAGCGCGATGGCGCCGAGGACCACGTCGATGCCGTTCTCGAGCTCCTGGATGCCGAATGACAGGCGTACCGTCCCGGTCTGGACGTCGCTGCCGACGAGCCCGACGAGGAGACCGAAGAGCGTGGCGAAGACCGATTTCGGGAGCGACGTCCCCGACAGGCTCGACACCGCGGCGAGCGCGACGAGCATGAGCGCGAAGTACTCCGCCGGACCGAGCATGACCGCGACGTCAGCCAGGGTCGTGGCGAGGACCATGAGGCCGATCGTGGCGAACGTCCCGGCGACGAACGAGCCGATGGCGCTCGTCGCGAGCGCCGCGCCGGCCCGTCCTTTCTTGGCCATCTGGTACCCGTCGATCGCGGTCACGACGGATGCCGATTCCCCTGGTGTGTTCACGAGGATCGACGTCGTTGAGCCGCCGTACATCGCGCCGTAGTAGATGCCTCCGAACATGATGAACGCGGGCACGGATTCGAGGCTGAATGTGAGTGGGAGCAGCAGCGAGATCGTGAGCGCGGGTCCGATGCCGGGGAGGACCCCGATCGCGGTGCCAACGATCACACCGACGAAGGCGTAGACGAGGTTCTGCGGCTGCAGGACCACGCCGAAGCCAGTGAGGAGCGATCCGAGGATGTCCATCAGAACGGCAGGATCCCGCGCGGGAGCTGTACGCCCAGGAATCGCACGAACACCACATACATCGCCGCGACGAACAGCACGGCCGCGATGGCGTCACGCCTGTGCCGGCTGCTGCCGAGGATGCGGCACTCGACGATGAGGTACGCGGCGCTGGTCAGCATGAATCCGAGACGGACGAACAGAGCGAAGTACACGGCGATAGCGATGAACGAGAACAGGAGCGGCCTCATCTCCACCGTCGCGACGTCGGGCCTTCCCGTGGCCCGCAGCGCCGTCGCCCCGAGCCAGACGGCTGTCAGGAGGACGAGGCCGCCGAGCCACGCTGCGAGGACGCCGGGCCCGACGACCCCGAACCCGGGGTCCGGGGTCGTCAGAGCCGCGGCGATCGCCAGAAGCCCGAAGAAGAAGATGACGACCGCCCCGATGAGATCGGGGTGCCGCACTACTTCACCAGGCCGAGGTCCGTCAGGATCTTGGTAAGAGCCTTCTCCTCCGACTCGGTGAAGGCGGGAAGCCCCTCCGTCGTGAAGTTGTCCTCCCAGTCGTTCTTCGCCACGAAGTCCTTCCACGCCTGGGTCTCGTGGACCTTCTTCATGAGGTCCTGCAGTGCCTTGACCTCCTCAGCCTTGAGGCTCGGAGGAGCGGTCAGGTAACGCCAGTTCAGCAGGACGATGTCGATGCCCTGTGACTTGAGCGTCTTGATCTTGCTTCCGACCTCGCTCTTGGGCGCCACCGCAGCGGAGATCCCAAGCGCCTTCATCTTTCCGGACTGGACGTGCGGGTACCACTCTGCGCCGCCGGAGATGCCCAGCTGCACCTGCCCGCCGATGATCGAGGCCGCGGCCTCGCCGCCACCGGGATACGCGACGTAGCCCTTCCAGGTCTTCACGTCGCCCCCGGCGAGCTCGACGAGGCGGGACGCGAGCTCCTGGTCGATGCCACCGGCCGAGCCGCCGGCGATCTTGATGCTGTTCGGGTCCTTCTTGAGCGCGGCGATGACATCGTTCACGTCGTTGAACGGCGAGTTCGCCGGAGCGGTGATGATCTCGGGCTCGCCCATGAGTCGCGCGATCGGCGTGAGCTGCGAGATCTTCACCGCCGACTTGCTGGTGATCTGCGCGCCCAGCGCGACGCGCCCGATGACCATCGTCGTGTACGGATCGCCCTTCTTGTTGTTCACCAGGTCGGCGGTGGCGGTGAGGCCGCCGTTGCCGGGCTGGTTCACCACGGTCACCGACTGGTCGTAGAGCTTGGAGTCGGTGAGGATCTTCGCGATGAGTCGCGCGGTGGTGTCGTACCCACCACCGGCACCCGCCGGGGCGATGATGGTCATGGCCTTCGCGAGCTTGAACGCGGCCTGGGTCGCGGTCGCCGCCGGGGCGGCGCTGGTCGGCGAGGGGGTCGCCGCCCCTCCGCCGCACGCAGCGGCAACGAGCGCGACCGCGGCCACGAGGGAGACAAGACGTGCGAGCCGCATGAACGTACCTCCATGTCGTACTTGCCCGGTGAGCCTCCCGCCGGGCACGGCTACCCTACGGATACCGGTGGTCGGCGTGAGGATACGTTCGTTGAGCGCGTTGTGGTCGTTTCGGTCGTGACCGCCCCAGGCCCGGGCCGGAGCGGCAGCCGGCCACGCGTCGCGCTGACGCTCGGCGACCCCTCCGGCATCGGTCCGGAGCTGGTCGCTCGGCTCCTCGCTGACCAGCCGTTGATGCAGGCGGCCGAGGTGTACCTCGTCGGCGACCGCGACGAGCTCCTGCGCGGACAGCGGATCGCGGGCGTCGCCAGCGAGGTCGGCGAGGCGGCGTCGATCGCCGAGGCCGACTTCACGCGCGGCCGGCCCGTGCTCCAGCACGTCGCGGGCATCCGCGGAGGGTTCCCGCACGGAGCAGCGAGCGCCGCCGCCGGTGCGCACGCCCTGCGCACCCTCGGCATCGCCGTCGACATCGCCGCGGCGGGCGGCGCGGACGCCGTGTGCTTCGCGCCACTGAACAAAAAGGCGCTGCACGACGGCGGCAACCCGTTCGACGACGAGCTGCACTGGCTCGCCGACCGGCTCGGTGTGTCGTCGTACGTCTGCGAGATCAACGTCGCGGATGGCGTGTGGTCGTCGCGTGTGACATCGCACGTCCCGCTCAGGGATGTGGGCCGGCTGCTCACGGTGGATCGGATCGTCGACGCGATCGTTCTGATCGACCGCACGATGCGCGACGCAGGGATCGCTCGACCGCGCATCGCCGTCTGCGGGCTCAACCCTCACCTCGGGGACGGTGGACTCGTCGGTCGCGAGGAGATCGATGTCATCGGTCCGGCCATCGAGCGCGCGGCCGCCATCGTGCCGGGGGTGGTGGGACCCTTTCCGGCGGACCGGCTGTTCCTGCGGGTCCGCGATGGCGACTACGACGGCGTCGTCACGATGTTCCACGACCAGGGACAGATCGCGCTCAAGCTCATGACGTCGGGTCGGGCGGTCAGCCTCCAGGGGGGACTACCCGTACCCGTGACGACCCCCGCTCACGGCACCGCATACGACATCGCGGGGACGGGTCGGGCCGACCCGGCCGCGATGCGGCTGGCGTTCGAGCTCGCCTGCGCCATGGGCGCTCGACAGCGGCAGCGCGGCGCGCGCGGCGACGCCGGCCGACCCTGATGCGACTCGCCGCTGCACCGGCATCGGCGTGGGCGGCGCTTGCGGCGCCGCTCCGGCGGCTGCGACGGCTCTCGCTCTCGTCGGAGCTCCTGGTGCTGCAGGTCGCGCTCGTCGGCGGCATCGTCGTCGTGGGTGGGCTCCTGTCGTACGCGCTCGTCTCGTCCCAGATCGATGAGCAGTACAAGCAGCGCGCGCTGACCATCGCCTACGCGGTCGCCGCGACGCCCGATGTGCTCGATGCCATGGACGATCGCGATCCGGCGCGCACGATCCAGCCGATCGCTGAGGCGATCCGGCGGTCGGTCGGGGCCGACTTCGTGGTGGTTGCGAACGAGGAGGGCATCCGGTACTCGCACCCGAATCCCGAGCGGATCGGGGAGCGCGTGTCGACCGATCCCAGCGTGGCGCTCGCCGGCGAGGTCTACGTCGGCATGCAGGAGGGCACGCTGGGACGCTCGCTGCGCGCGAAGGTGCCGATCGTCGACGGCGGGGGAAGGGTCATCGGGCTGGTCTCGGTCGGCTTCCTCGAGGAGCAGCTGGCGCAGAAGCTCGCGCAGGCGCTCCCGATCATGACGCTCACGGTCCTGCTCGCCCTGGCGCTCGGGATCGGCGGGTCGCTGGTCCTCGCCAGACGCGTCGAGCAGCAGACGTTCGGGCTCGACGCACGCGAGATCGCCGGGCTCCTGGAGCAGCGCGACGCCATGCTGCACGGGATCCGCGAAGGGGTCCTCGCGCTGGACGCGGGCGGACGGGTCACCCTCGCCAACGATGAGGCCCGGCGACTGCTGGCCCTCGACGCCCAGTCACGCGGCCGCTCCTTGGAGGACATCGTGCCCGAGGGGCGCGTCCGCGACGTCCTGGGCGGCGCGGAGGGCGGCGTCGATCAGATCGTGCTGGCAGGCGACCGTGTCCTGGTGGTGAACCGGATGCCGGTCGCCATCCGGGGTCGCGAGGTGGGGGCGGTCGTGACGCTGCGCGACCGGACCGAGCTCGAAGGCGTCCTGCGCGAGCTCGACACGGTGCGCGGCCTGGCCCAGGCGCTGCGCGCCCAGGCGCACGAGTTCTCCAACAAGCTGCACACCGTCGGGGGGCTGATCGAGCTCGGTCGCCTCGATGAGGCGCTGCGCTTCATCGCCGAGACCTCCCTGGTCCAGCAGGAGCTCGTCGATCTGGTGCAGCAGCGGATCGCCGACCCGGCGCTCGCGGCGCTCCTGCTCGCGAAGGCGGCGGTCGCGTCGGAGCGGCACGTGGAGTTCCGGCTCGCTGACGACGCGCGGCTTCCGGGCGAGGTGCCCGACGTGCGCGACCTCATCACGGTGGTGGGAAATCTCGTCGACAACGCCATCGATGCGGTGGCTGCCACACCGCACGGCTGGGTCGAGGTGAGCGTGCACGTCGAGCCGCAGGGCATCGGCGTGCGCGTGCGCGATTCCGGCGGTGGCATCGACGTCGAGCTGGCGGAGGAGATCTTCCGCGAGGGATTCACCACGAAGCGTGCCGGATCGCATCACGGGATCGGCCTCGCGCTCGTCCGTCAGGTCACGCAGCGCCACGGCGGCTGGGTGCGCGTGACGAACGACGGCGGCGCGGTGTTCACCGCGCTCGTCCCGGTTGCGACGCGATGAGCGCGCCGTCGCCGATCCGCACCATCGTCGTGGACGACGACTTCCGTGTCGCCGAGCTGCACGCCGGCTTCCTCGCGCGGCTGCCGTCGTTCAGCCTCGTGGGCGTCGCTCACAGCGCGGCTGAGGCGCTCGAGCTGGCGGCCAGGGAGCGCCCGGATCTGGTGCTGCTCGACATCTACCTGCCCGATCGCTCGGGGCTCGAGGTGCTTCGCGAGCTGCGCGCCGCCGGGCGGCCGCCGGTCGATGTCATCGCGGTGACCGCGGCGAACGACGTCGACACGCTCCGCTCAGCGCTCCACGGTGGAGTGGTCCACTACCTCATCAAGCCGTTCCAGTTCAACGCGTTCCGCGAGAAGCTCGAAAGCTACGCCGCCATGCGCTCACGGCTCGGCCGCGCGCAACAGGTCGATCAGGACGAGATCGACGCGCTCTACGCGGCGCTCCGCTCTGGCGGCACCGCACCCGAGCTCCCGAAGGGCCTGTCTCCCACGACGCTCGCCCTCGTCGCCCGGACGCTGCGCGACGCGGAGCGCGATCTCTCCGCTCATGAGCTTGCCGAGACGACCGGGATGAGCCGTGTGACATCCCGCCGCTATCTCGACCACCTGGCCCGCTCGGGGATCGTCAACGTGACCATGCGCTACGGCGGTACGGGGCGACCCGAGCACCGCTATCGCTGGGCCGCGACGGCGACCGCGTCGGGCGACGGCGTGCGACCATGAGGGCGTGAGCGTCATCACCGCGGCACGGCTGCTCCCCGGCGCGCGGATCGAGCACCAGGGCGAGACAGACGCGCCGGTCCTGGCCAGCCCGGCGATCCGCGGCCGGGCGCTCATCTTCTGGGATCCCAAGGTGCCGGGGAAGAAGCTCGACGCGATCGACACCGACCAGATCACGCCGTCGAACGACTGCGTGTCGGAGAGCCTCGAGACGCTCGATGCGCGCTGGAAGGCCGGCTCGTTCCGTTTCCTCATGCCCGACTTCCGCGAGCGCGTCGCGCGCGGTGACAGCTTCATCGTCGCGGGCGACCGGTTCGCCATCGGATCGTCGCGCGAGATGAGCCCCGCCGGCATCAAGGGCGTGGGCGATGAGGCCGGTCACGAGATCGTCATCGTCTGCGGCGCGGGCATGGGCGACATCTTCCGCCGCAACGCGCTCAATCTCGGCCTGCACGTCGTCCAGAGCCGCACTGCCGTTGACGACGCGCAGGAGGGCGACACGTTCTCGTTCGATCCGGCGACGCGCCGTCTGACGAACGAGACCCGTGGCAGGACGTATGAGCCCACGCCGCTCTCACCGCAGGAGGACGAGATCCGCCGGTCGGGCGGCATCATCCGGCTCGGCCGCCGGGAGTTCGCCGAGTCGGTGCGCCGCGAACCGCAGATCGAATGGCCCGGCGCGGCGATCGCGAGGCGCCTGTCGTCGACCGAGCAGATCCTGTGGTCCCACCGCGTCGACAAGGATGCGGAGGTCCGCCCCGGCGCCACCATCCGCGTGTACGCGGACCTGCTGCCGGCTTCGGACGGCACCGGACCGTTCGCGATCCACACCTTCAATCAGATCAGCGGGGGCGACACGATCTATCCGCGCCAGGTCGCGTACGCGAACGACCACTTCGTGTTCACCGGCCGCGAGACCGACGACAAGCAGACCGACATCGGCCGGCAGTTCGCCGACCGCTACCAGATCGGAAAGCCGCGTTACGCGACACCCGGCGATGGCATCTTCCACTTCTACTTCCCCGAGCAGGGGCTGGTCGTCCCCGGCGCGCTCATCCCCGGCGCCGACTCGCACAGCCGCGCCTATGGCGCGTACGGTGCGCTCGGCTACGGGGTGGGATCGACGACGCTCGGCTTCGGCTGGGCCACCGGCTACGTGTACTTCACCTGCGCGAAGCAGCGACGGGTGCGCTTCACCGGGAAGCTGAATCCGTGGGTGAGCGGCAAGGATGTCGTGCTCGCGCTCCTCGCCCGCTGGGGCGCGAAGCAGTCGCAGGGCATGAGCGTGGAGTTCGTGGACGCGGACCGTCAGCTGCCGATGAGCTACCGCAACACGATCGCGAACATGATGGCCGAGGGCGAGGCCACGAACGGCATCTTTGCCCCGGACGAGACCACGCTCGCGTGGTTCGCCGAGAAGGGCATCGCGCTCCCCTATCCGGCCTTCGCGCCGGGCGACGAGGTCGATTGGGAGATTGACGAGGAGCTCGACCTCTCCGCCGTCGAGCCACTCATCGCCAAGCCATTCAGCCCGGCGAACGCGTTCCCGGCGAGCGACGTCGCACGGGAGCGGATCACGTTCGACAAGGCGTACATCGGGTCGTGCACCAACGGCGGATACAGCGACCTGCTCGAGGCCGCGCTGGTCATCACCGCAGCGAAGCGAAAGGGGGCAACGAAGGCGGCGCGGGATCTCGTGGTGTTCCCGGGCTCGGGGAGCGTGAAGAAGGACATCGAGCGCGGGGACCCGCGCCTGGACGGCGAGTCGATCGCTGACGTGTTCCGCTCGGTGGGCGCCGAGATCCGCGAGTCATGGTGCGGGCCGTGCTTCGGCCAGGGCCCGGACGCCCTCGCCAAGGGCGAGACCGCGATCACGTCGTTCAACAGGAACTGGGCGAACCGCATGGGCGTGGGCGGTCTGGGCTACCTCGCATCGCCCGCGGTCGTCGCGGCATCCGCGCTCCTGGGCTACATGGGCCCGCCGAGCGAATTGGGTCTGGAGTGGCGCGCGGAGCGTTTCGTCTAGCACGCCGCTTGCCGTGCGACCGGCCGTGGCCGGAGACACCACCAAGATCATCCCGCCGCCGCGCCGCGGGCCGCGCTGGATCGATCTCGCGCTCGCCGGTGTGGCGGGGAGCCTGCTCACGCTGCTGGTGATCGGCGTGCTCCTCTTCGGGCGGCCGGTGCTCGCTCCGGCGAACGCGTCGCCATCGCCATCGCTCGGCGCCGCCCCATCGCTGTCGCCGTCCCCCAGCATCAGCATCCGGATCACGACCGTCGCACCGACGACGCCGGCACCCACCAGCGCGGCGCCGGCGACCGCGCCACCGACGACCGCCCCGCCGACGCCGGCGGCGACCACGGCGCCACCCACGACCGCGCCACCCGCGCCATCGCGGACGCCGTAGCGAGCACGCCCCGCACGGTCAGGTCCCGCGCAGCTCCTGAACGATGGGCGCGAACTCGTCCATCGCCTGACCCGGCACCGCGATGTAGCTGATCCCCAGCTCATCGCGCATCTCGCGCAGGAGCCCGCGCAGCGACGCGCGCGTGCCGTAGAGGAAGAATGGGCTCCGCACGAGCGCGTTCGCGCTCCGCTTCACGACGGTCGCCGCCGCGCGCGAGAACGAGCGCGCGTGGTCCGAGACACCGGCGTCGTACAACCAGATGTTCTTCTCGACGTCGCGATCGCCCGCGTACCGGTCGAAGCGCGCGACCCGCTCGCGCAGCCCGCCCACGCGCACGCTCCGTGGCCGCGGGCGTCCATGGGCATCGACCGACGGCGCGAAGCCCACGATCTCCGCCTCGCGCGCGGCGAGCCGGAGCACGCGCGCACCACCGCCACCGATCATGAACGGCGGGCGCGTGGCGGGACGCGGCAGGATGCGCACGTCGCGGACCGAGTAGTGGGTTCCCTCGTGGGTCACGACCTCCTCGGTGAGCAGGCGCTTGAGGAGCAGCACCGCCTCCTCGAGCCGCGCGACACGGACCGCGGGCGGCTCGTACGCGATCCCGAGCTGCCGGTAGTCGGGAACGCTCCAGCCGGCCCCGATCCCCAGCTCCACGCGCCCACCGCTGATCGCCTGGATGGTCGCGATCTCCTTCGCGAGCATCACCGGGTTGCGGTAGTCGTTCGCGAACACGAACGACCCGACGCGCAGGCGCTCGGTCGCATCGGCGGCCGCCATCATCGCGGGGATCGGGGCGAGCTGCTGTCCCAGGTGGTCGGTGACCAGGAGCACGTCGTAGCCCTGCGCCTCGGCGCGACGGGCGAAGTCACGCCAGCGCCTGCCGCCACTCGCCCACCGCGCGGTCACCGCGAACCGGAATGGCCGCATCGGGCCGAGTCTAGGTGGCACGCTCGCTCGCTCCGCGCGCGGACGCACACACCGGGCGCCGCATCCCCACGTTGCACCGCATATGAGGAAGGCCGCGGTCGCGCTCGTCGCCCTGCTGCTCATCGCAGCGCTCCCGGTGCCGAGCGCGGCCGCGGCCGCCTCTGTTGGGGCGGGCGCAAGCCAGACCGCCGCCGCGACGGCCGTGACCGGACAGTTCCGCGCGTACTGGGTGGACGCCTTCGGCGAGGGCCTGTACACCGCGGCGCAGATCGACGAGGTCATCGCGGCGACGAAGGCCATCCGGGCGAACGCCATCGTCGCGCAGATCGGCCGCCGCGGGGACTGCTTCTGCAACCGGGCGCTCGCGCCGCGGACCGAGCAAGCGGGCGTCGACCCGGCGCCCTTCGACCCACTCCAGACCCTCATCGACAAGGCGCACGCCCAGGGCATCGAGGTCCACGCCTGGGTCATCGCGACGGCGATCTGGCGCGGGGACACCCCGCCTGCCGATCCGCGCCACGTCTTCAACAGCCACGGCCCCTCGGCCTCGGGCAGCGCGAACTGGCTGACGAAGCGCTCGGACGGGCTGGTGCAGATGCCCAGCACCGACTGGCTGCTCGACCCGGGTCACCCCGACGCGGCCCAGTGGGTGGTGGACAACGCCATGAGCATCGTGCGCAACTACGCCGTCGACGGGATCAATCTCGACCGGATCCGCTACCCCGACAACAACCTCGGCACGAACGTTCCGTCGTGGGGCTACAACGCCACCGCGGTCGCGCGGTTCCAGTCCGCGACCGGACGGACGGACATGCCCGCGAACACCGATCCACAGTGGACGCAGTGGCGACGCGACCAGATCACCGCGCTCGTCCGCAAGGTGTACGTCGAATCGTTCGCGATCCGGCCGAGCGTCCGCGTGTCGGTGGACACGATCACCTACGGCTACGGGCCGCAGCACGGCAGCGGCTTCACCGGGACACGCACGTACGCCGAGGTCCTCCAGGACTGGGATGCCTGGATGCGCGAGGGCATCGTCGATCTGAACATCCTCATGAACTACAAGCGCGACGCCCTGGCGAGCCAGGCGGTGATGTACCGCGAGTGGAGCGACTACGCGAAGGACAATCAGCACCGCCGCTCCAGCGTCATCGGCACGGGCCTGTACCTCAACGACGTTCCCTCGAGCGCCGCACAGGCGCGCGTCGCGATCGACCCCAGCCCCGCGGGCAACAGCGGCGCCGGCTGGGCTGGCTACTCCTACCGCACCCCGGACGAGCTCACCAATGCCGGCACCCGAAGCGGAGCGGAATCGCGCGCGGCGCTCACCGCGGCACTGCAGCCGGTGTTCACGTCGACCGTCCCGGTGTCCTCGATGCCGTGGAAGACGCAGCCGACCACCGGTCATGTGCGCGGTACCACGACGGCGGCCGCGCGTGTGGAGCTGGTGTCGACCACGACCGGTGCGACAGTGAGCACGCAGACGAGCGACGGCAGAGGCTGGTTCGCCTTCGTGGACGTCGTGCCCGGCGCCTACCGGGTGCGCGCGAACGGCGTGCTCCTCGGCACGACGCAGGTCATCGCCGGGCAGCTCTCCGCCATCAGCGCGCAGACCGGCACCTGCACGTCGAGCGTCGGCCCGGGCATCCCCGCGCCGGCCGCGGTGCCCTCGGGCATCCCCGGCTTCCATGCGTCGTGGTACGGACAGAGCGGGTATCCGACCCTGTGCGCGGGTGAGCGCTCGACCGCGGTCGTGGCCTACTACAACTCGGGATCGCGCGGCTGGGTCCTGGGCCGGATGGGCGAGGTCGCGTACCTGGGCACCTGGCGGCCGGAGCCCGGTCAGGACATGCCCTCACCCCTCGGCGGTGACGGGACGATGGGCTCGCCGAACACGGCGTGGCCGCGCTACGACCGCATCGCCATCCAGCCGGCGACGTACGTCGGACCCAATCAGGTGGCCTGGTTCCAGTTCACCATCCAGGCGCCGGCCGTCCCCGGCACCTATCGCCTCTATCTGCGACCGCTCATCGAGGGCGCGACATGGATGGAGGACTACGGCGTCTTCTGGGTCGTTACAGTCAAGTAATCGTCTGGATCGCTCTCGCCACCGTCTATCTCGTCTGGGGTGCGACGTACTTCGCGATCGCGATCGTCGTCCAGACGCTGCCCGTGCTGCTCACCGCCGGGCTGCGCTGGGTCCTCGCGGGCACGATCCTCACGCTCTGGATCGCCGCGCGTGACCGTTCCGCGCTCCGCCTGACGCGTCCGCAGCTCGTCGGCTCGGCGATCGTCGGCACGCTGCTCCTCAGCGGCGGGAACGGCCTGGTGTCGCTCGGCGAGCGCACCGTCCCCTCGGGCCTCGCGGCGCTCATCGTCGCCTCGGTCCCCCTCTGGATCGTGCTCATGCGCCTCGCCGCGGGTGACCGGGTGCGCCGCGACGTGATCCTCGGTGTCACGGTCGGCATCATCGGCGTGGGCGTGCTGGTGGTGCCCGGCGGCGCGTCCGGCGAGATCGAGCCGATCGGACTGGTGATGCTCGTCGCCGCGACGCTCAGCTGGGCGCTGGGCACGTTCCTCTCGCCGCGCATCCGGATGCCCAGGCTCGCCCTCGCCTCGACCGCATTTCAGATGCTCGCGGGCGGTGGGGTCATGGTGATCGTGTCGCTGATCCTCGGTGAGCACCAGAGGGCCGATCCGGCGACCTTCTCGACGAGCTCGATCGCGGCCTGGGTGTTCCTCATCATCTTCGGTTCGCTCGTCGCATTCTCGGCGTACACCTGGCTGCTGCAGAACGCGCCGGTCTCGCTCGTCGCGACCTACGCGTACGTGAACCCGGTGGTGGCCGTGTTCCTCGGCACGCTGTTCCTCGCCGAGCCGATCACACCGACGATGATCGCGGGGGCGGCGCTCATCCTGGCCGCCGTCGCGTTCATCGTGAGCCGGACCGCCGGCGCTACGCGGTCGTCCTCGCCGGGGCCAGCGTCGCCGTCACGCTCAGCTTCACGTTCCCCCGCAGCGCCCGACTGATCGGGCAGTTGTCCTTCGCGTCCTCGGCCGCGGCGGCGAACGCCGCCTGGTCGATCCCCGGTACCGTGCCGCGCAGATCGAGCGCCGAGGAGACCACCGTCCACGCGTCGCCGACCTTGTCGAACGTGACCGTCGCGCTCACCTCGAGGCGCTCGGGCGGTGTGCCCTTCTTGCCCAGACCGCCGGAAAGCGCCATCGCGAAGCAGCTGGCATGCGCTGCCGCGAGCAGCTCCTCCGGGCTCGTCTTGCCGCCGGGCGCCTCGGTGCGCGCCACCCACGAGACCGGAAGCTCGCTGAACTTCCCGCTCGAGACGGCGCTCACGGCGCCACTTCC
>DASSPF010000161.1:0-3414 GCA_035699805.1 Candidatus Limnocylindria bacterium
CATAGACTTCTCATTCGGCGTCTTTCGAGACGGTGACCGCCCCCAAAGGGCGGTCATTTCGCGCATCGACCCAGTCGCGATCTTGTGACTGCGGCCGCGCTGCGCCCGAGGACTGTCCCCGCGAGGGGCGGCTCCTCGGTCGGGGGGAGTCCAATCGCAGACCGCGCCCAGACGAGTGCGTTCGCGTGCGCTCGCGCGGGCGGCTCAGAAATAGGGCAGCAAAGGGGTAACCGTGCCGACGATCTCGCAGCTCGTGCGCAAGGGGCGAAAGCTCCAGAAGAAGAAGGTGGACACACCGGCCCTCCGGACCACCTGGAACTCGCTGACGGGGCGCCACACCAAGCTCCCCAAGGGCGCTCCCCAGAAGCGCGGTGTCTGCACGGTCGTCCGCACCATGACCCCCAAGAAGCCGAACTCGGCCCTGCGCAAGATCGCCCGTGTCCGTCTTTCGAACGGCATGGAGGTCACGGCGTACATCCCGGGCATCGGCCACAACCTCCAGGAGCACTCGGTGGTCCTCGTCCGCGGTGGCGCGGTGCCGGACCTGCCGTCGGTGAAGTACCACATCGTCCGCGGCACGCTCGACACCGCCGGGGTGAAGGACCGCAAGCGCGGCCGCTCGCTCTACGGCGCGAAGGACCCCAATCCCAAGAAGAAGAAGGCTTCGTAGATGCCACGCCGAGCGCGACCCCAGGAGCGCAAGACCGCACCGGATCCCAAGTACGGCAGCGTCCAGATCCAGGAGTTCAACAACAAGCTCATGCAGCGCGGGAAGCGCTCGACCGCCGAGCGCATCCTCTACGGCGCGCTCGCGCTCGCCGAGACGACCACGCGCAAGCCGGGCAACGAAGTCTTCGAGCAGGCGCTGCGCAACGCGTCGCCGCTCATCGAGGTCAAGCCGCGCCGCGTGGGCGGCGCGACCTACCAGGTCCCGGTGGAGATCCGCGCCGACCGGCGCGGCTCGCTCGCCATGCGCTGGCTCATCGAGGCCGCGCGCAAGCGCCCCGGCAAGTCCATGGCCGACCGGCTCGCCGGTGAGCTCGTGGACGCCATGAACAACGCCGGCGGCGCCGTTCGCCGCAAGGAGGAGACGCACAAGATGGCCGAAGCCAACAAGGCGTTCTCCCACTACAAGTGGTAATGGCGATCGAACAGAAGCCCGCCAAGGGTCAGCGTGTGGCGCGCGAGTATCCGCTCGAGCGCTACCGCAACATCGGCATCATCGCGCACATCGACGCGGGGAAGACCACCGTGACCGAGCGGATCCTCTTCTACACGAAGAAGATCTACAAGATCGGCGAGGTCCACGAGGGCGCCGCGACGATGGACTGGATGCCCCAGGAGCAGGAGCGCGGCATCACCATCACCGCGGCCGCCACCACGTGCTTCTGGAACGATCACCGCATCAACATCATTGACACGCCCGGACACGTGGACTTCACCGTAGAGGTGGAGCGCTCGCTGCGCGTCCTGGACGGCGCGGTCGTGGTGTTCGACGGCGTCGCCGGCGTGGAGCCGCAGTCCGAGACGGTGTGGCGCCAGGCCGACAAGTACCGCGTCCCGCGCATCTGCTACATCAACAAGCAGGACCGCCTGGGCGCCGACTTCAAGCGCTGCGTCGGCATGATCGTGGACCGCCTCGGCGCGAACCCCGTGGTCATCCAGCTCCCCATCGGCAGCGAGGACCGCTTCAAGGGCGTCATCGACCTCATCGAGATGAAGGCGCTGCTCTGGCCGCTGGACACGCCGGCCGAGCCGATCGTCGAGGAGATCCCGGCCGACATGCTCGAGGAGGCCAAGGCCGCCCGCGAGACGATGGTGGAGAAGGTCGTCGAGACCGACGACGCGCTCCTGCACCGCTACCTCGAGGAGCACACCATCAGCGCCGACGAGCTCCGCGCCGCACTGCGCAAGGCGACCATCGCCGGCACCGTCGTGCCGGTGCTCTGCGGCGCCGCGCTGCGCAACAAGGGCGTCCAGCCCATGCTCGACGCGGTCGTCCACTACCTGCCGTCCCCGCTCGACGTCCCGCCGGTGGATGGCGTGGAGCCCAAGACCGGCGAGGCGCTGGTCCGCCGCCCCCAGGACGACGAGCCGTTCAGCGCGCTCGCGTTCAAGATCATGAGCGACCCGTTCGTGGGCAAGCTCGCGTTCTTCCGCGTCTATTCGGGCGTGCTGCGCGCCGGCGACACCATCATCAACCCGTCGAAGGACCGCCGTGAGCGCATCGGCCGCATCCTGCTCATGCACGCCAACCACCGCGAGGACGTGGAGCAGGTGGCCGCCGGCGACATCGCCGCGGCGCAGGGTCTGAAGCAGACCTTCACCGGCGACACGCTCTGCGACCCCGACAAGCCCATCGTGCTCGAGACCATCAAGTTCCCCGAGCCGGTCATCCAGATCGCCGTCGAGCCCAAGACGAAGGCCGACGAGGAGAAGATGTCGCTCGCGCTCGCGCGTCTCGCCGAGGAGGACCCGACCTTCCGCGTGCACACCGACCCGGAGAGCGCGCAGACGATCATCGCCGGCATGGGCGAGCTGCACCTCGAGGTCATCGTCGACCGCATGTTCCGCGAGTTCAAGGTCGCGGCGAACGTGGGCCGCCCGCAGGTCGCCTACCGCGAGGCCATCACCAAGGCGGTGAAGGCACAGGGCCGCTACGTGAAGCAGTCCGGCGGCAAGGGCCAGTACGGCGACGTCACCGCCGAGTTCGAGCCGCTCGAGCGCGGCGGCGGGTTCGAGTTCGTCTGGGGCATCAAGGGCAGCTCGCTCTCAAAGGAGTGGGCCAAGGCGATCGAGCAGGGCATGCGCGAGGCGATGCAGAACGGTGTCATCGCCGGCTTCCCGGTGGTGGACGTGCGCGCCACCATCGTCGACGGATCGCAGCACGACGTCGACTCGAACGAGATGGCCTTCAAGATCGCGGGCTCGATGGCGCTCCAGGACGCGGTGAAGCGCGCCGCGCCGGTGATCGTCGAGCCGATCATGAAGGTGGAGGTCACGGTGCCCGAGGAGTTCATGGGCGACGTGATCGGCGACCTGAACAGCCGGCGCGGGCACGTGAGCGGGATGGAAGAGCGCGCCAACGCGCGCGTCATCGCCGCGAACGTGCCGCTCGCGACGATGTTCGGCTACGCGACGGACCTGCGGTCGAAGACCCAGGGCCGCGGCTCGTACTCCATGGAGCCGTCGCACTACGAGATGCTTCCACAGAACCTCGCGGACCAGATCACGAAGAACAAGTAAGGGCTCGGGGAGGGCTAGGAGAGAGACATGGCGAAGAAGAAGTTCGAGCGCACCAAGCCGCACGTGAACGTGGGGACCATCGGTCACATCGACCACGGCAAGACCACGCTCACCGCGGCCATCACCAAGACCCTGTCCCTCAAGGGCGGGGCGGAGTTCCGCGCCTTC
>DASSPF010000162.1:0-2144 GCA_035699805.1 Candidatus Limnocylindria bacterium
GGCCCTCGCCGAGCTGCGCGCCAACGAGGGCACCCAGTTCAACCCGGTCGTCGTGGAGGCCTTCATCGCCACGCTCGAGGGCGCGAAGGTCCCGAGCGCGAAGACCCACACCACCCAGATCTTCCAGCAGGCACTCGCAGCGGTCCGGGCGCGCTCGTAGGCATCCGGAGAAAGGGGACATCGGGATGAAGAACGTACGGAGGATCCTCACCGGGATCGCGTTCACGCTGGTGCTGGCGCTCTCCCTGACGGCCACCTCGAGCGAGGCGTACGCGAAGGGCAAGGGCGGCCCGGTCCAGCAGGCCTCCGCGGGCACCGCCCCGGCACCGTCCGGCGCGCTCCACTCCCTCGGCGTCACCTGGGAATAGCGCAGGCGCGGTAGGCGGGATCCTCAAGACAGATGACCGGGGTATCGGCGCCGTCTCACCCCATCCCCCACTCCACCCGAGCGGGGGATGCTCGCATCTCCCCCAGGGCGCACAACACACCTAGGCACATGAAGGGGTTGGGGAGTCTCAGGCGGTTCCGGGCCACGGCCCTCGCCCTGGCGTTCGTCGTGTCCTCGCTGGGCGCGGCGGGCGCGACTCCGTCGATCTCCTTCAGCGCCTCGATCGACCCCTCCCTGCGCGCCGGCGAGGTCGCCCTCGTTCGCACGACGGCTGGCCACGCCGGCGCGCTCTCCATGAAGCTCGCGGGTCTTGGTGCGACGGATGTCGAGACGGCAGCCGGCGCCGACACCGTCATCGCGCGGCTCTCGAACGACGCGCTCGAGTCGCTGGCGACGGACCGCACCGTCGTCGTGGCCGCACGCAACATCGGCGTGGCAGCCCTCGAGGGCGGGCGCGACCTCGAGAGCGAGGAAGGCGGCGCGAACGCGCCGGACAGCGCGGGCATCGATGCGATCAGCGCGCCGCGCGCGTGGACCCGCTCGACCGGCAAGGGTGTGGCCGTCGCGGTCATGGACAGCGGCATCGCGCAGCACCCCGACCTCGCGCGGACGACGGTCGTGGCGCGGGTCGACTTCGTGGGTGACGGCGCCACCTCCCTCGATCCCGCCGGTCACGGCACGCACATCGCCGGTCTCATCGCCGCGAACGGGAAGCGCTTCAAGGGCGTCGCACCCGATGCCAAGCTCGTCTCGCTGCGCATGCTCGACGCGAACGGACGCGGCGACCTGCGTGGCGTCGTGCGCGCCTTCGACTGGGTCCTGAAGTACGGCAGCCGGAACAACGTCAAGGTCCTGAACCTCTCGTGGGGCGCGCCGCAGGCGACTTCGTACCACGCCGACCTCCTCTCCGCGATGGTCGAGAGCGTGTGGTTCCGCGGCATCACCGTCGTCGCCGCCGCCGGCAACGGCGGTGCGCCCGGCACGATCACCACGCCGGGCAGTGACCCGTTCGTCATCACCGTCGGCTCCTTCGACGACCAGGGCACGGCAACCTTCAGTGACGACCGCCGCTCGAGCTTCTCGAGCCGTGGTCCGACGCTGGACCGCGCCATCAAGCCCGACGTCCTCGCGCCTGGCCGTCACGTGCGGTCGCTGCGCGCCGCGTACAGCGACGAGGACCGCTACGTCCGGATGACCGGCACCTCGGCCTCGGCGGGCTTCGTGAGCGGCGTCGCCGCGCTCGTCGCGTCGGAGCACATGACCTACACGCCGACCAAGATCAAGGGCGCGATCGTCGGCGGCGCGCGCGCCGTGCGCGGCTCGGAGACCCCGGCCGTGGACGCCGCGCAGTCGCTCAGCGCGATGCGCGCGGTGAACGTCGGCCTCGAGCCGTCGGCCCTGCTGCTCAACTTCCTCGTCGAGTCGGGCGTGAAGCTCAAGGGTCATGGCGTCACCTGGGAAGGCGTCACGTGGGAAGGCGTCACCTGGGAAGGCGTGACCTGGGAAACGATCACATGGGAATCCGTGACATGGGAGACCGTCAGCTGGGAGAGCGTCAGCTGGGAGAGCGTGACCTGGGAGGGTGTCGCATGGGAAATGGTGAGCATCAAATGAACCTGAGGCTGTTCGTCCTCACCGTCGCCGGCTGTGGCGTCGCGGTGGTGACCCAGGCGGCCCGCGGAGTGCGCCTGGAGGGCGTGGACCTGCTCATGCTGGCCATCCTCATCGGGCTGGCCGCGGTGACGCAGCGCATGCC
>DASSPF010000163.1:0-7042 GCA_035699805.1 Candidatus Limnocylindria bacterium
CCTGTCCTGCGAACTGGACGCTGATCCAGTGGAACGAGCAGGGCCCCGCCGGCGCGCAGGGACCGGCCGGTCCGACCGGCCCGCAGGGCGCCACAGGCCCCACCGGCCCGCAGGGCGAGCCCGGCGCTGCGGGGAGCGACGGCGCACCCGGTGCCGTGGGGCCCACCGGGCCGACCGGCCCGCAGGGCGAGCCCGGCGCGACCGGACCCGCGGGCACCATCGCCGGACTCAACGACCTCGTGGGCAAGCCGTGCAACACCGACGCGGCCGCGGGGACCGTGACGCTCAGCTACGGCGGCGCTCCCGACTACGCCGTCACCGTGCGCTGCGTGCCCGGCGCGACGCCGACCCCGACACCCACGTCGACCCCCGTGGGGAATCCGGTCCTTACCATCGCTCCGAGTACGGTCGTCTTCGGCAACACGCTCGTTGACACGACCAGCGCCCCGCAGCGGCTCACCGTGACCAATGTGAGCCCGTTCCCGGCGAGCGGTCTCTCGGTCTTGATCTCAGGTGTCTCGGCCTCGTCCTTCGTTCTCGGGGCCAACACCTGCGGGTCGTCGCTCGCGCCGGGAGCCGCCTGCACGATCGAAGTCACGTTCAGGCCGCAGGTCATCGGCGCCGCCAGCGCGACGCTCACCGTCTCAGGTATTGGCACCGGCGTGGTGGCCACGCTGACGGGTGTCGGCATCTCTCCTGCGACGCTGGAGATCGCGCCGACCGTCGCGCCCTTCGGTACCGTCAACGTCGGAACGCAGGCGGTGATTTCATTCACCGTGCGGAACACCGGTGGCGGCGTCTCCGGCGTGCCCGCCGTCCTGCTCGTCCCTGGTCTGGGCAATGGCATGTCGATCGTCGGAAACGGCTGTGCCAGCCCCCTTATGCCGGGCGCGACGTGCCCCATCAGCGTCGGGTTCGCTCCGACGACCGGTGGTGGCGTCACCGCGACCCTGGACGTGAGCGCAGTGCCTGGCGGAAGCGTGAGCGCGGAGCTCAGTGGCAGTGGCCTTGTGCCACTCATCATCCACAGCAACGGCATCGGTGGGACTTATGGGCACAGCGCTCCGCTGGGCACGCCGGGCAACCCGGCGACATACACGGTATCGATGGCCTTCGCGGCGGCGGACTCGGGCGATCCGACGGGCGGCGCACTCCCCACCGCGGTGACGTGCGGCACCGAGCTGGCCTACATGATCCAGACCCTCGAGTTCACTGCGGTCTGGGTCTACACCGGTCCGCTCGCCGGACGCGTCCGGCTGGCCTATGCGAACCCACTACCGCTCTGCCCGACGAGCACCGCCGACGCTTGGTGGAACTGACCTCGCGGATCAGCGCGCCGTCCAGCCCACGTCGATGAGCTGGGCGGAGCCGGTGATCCCGGACGCGTCGTCCGAGCAGAGGTAGGCGACGTATGCGGCGATCTCGCTCGGCTCGAGGAGGCGCTTGATCGCCGCGGGCGCGAGCATGATCTTCTCGATCACCTCGGCCTCGCTGATGCCGTTCACCTTCGCCTGGTCGGCGATCTGCTTCTCCACCAGCGGCGTGCGCACGTAGCTCGGGCAGATGGCGTTCACGGTCACGCCCTTGCCGGCGGCCTCGAGGGCGACCGTCTTGGTGAGCCCCATGAGGCCGTGCTTCGCCGAGACGTATGCCGACTTGTATGGCGACGCCACGAGGCCGTGTAGCGATGAGATGTTCACGATGCGGCCCCAGCCCTTTCGGTACATGTCGGCGATGGCGTACTTCGTCAGGAGGAACGCGCCGACGAGCATGACCCGCACGATGTGGTCGAAGCGCTCCTCGGGGAAGTCCTCCACTGGGGACACGTGCTGGAGACCGGCGTTGTTCACGAGGATGTCGACGCCACCAAGGTCACGCTGCGCCCGATCCACGAGCGCGCGACAGTCCTCGCGCGACGCGATGTCCGCCCGCATCGGGATCGCGCCGCGAAGCGGCCCCGCGACCGCCGCGAGCCCAGCGGCATCGATGTCCGCGAGCAGTACCCGGGCGCCGCGACCGGTGAGGTCCTCGGCGATGGCCCGCCCGATCCCGCTCGCGGCACCGGTGACGAGGGCGGATCTTCCCCCGAGGTCCACGGATACCGAGCTCACGGGGCGACGATAACGCCGCAGCCGGCGAGAACGGCGACGGGGCGGCCCCGAAGAGGCCGCCCCGTCCGCTCACATTGCGCCGGATCGGATGCCACGCACGTGGCGTGCCGCTAGACGCTCCGCGGCGTCGTGATGGCGCGCACGAGCGCGACGATCAGCGCGCCGATGAGGAACAGGAAGACGATCGCCAAGAGCGCTGCCACGTCCAGGACGGGCGGGCCCTGCGGCTCCGGGAAGATGCCCTGGAATGGCCGCGTCAGTGGGTCGGTGACCCCATAGAGCGCCGCCACCAGCGCCTGATTGGCGTTCGCGCCCGCGATCTTGAAGATGAAGCGCAGGAGGAGCAGGACTTCGAGCACCGTGAAAAGCAGAGTCACGACGCTGGTCACGGTCCAGACGGGCGTCGGCGACGCCGCGCTGCCGACATTGACGTTCGGCCCCGTCGGGGCCGTCGTCATTGACGGCTGGTCGTGCACATGCTCGATGCGTTCCACTCGTTCCACGCGCTCCGTGGGGTGGTCGTCGTGTCGTATCGCCATGCCCGGAGAGCAAGCAGGGACCGTGCCAAGCCGGTAACCTGCCGAGCGTGGAGGCGTCCTAGTGGATCTCGAGCTTCCCGAGGAGTTGCGGCTCCTCCAGCAGTCCGTGCGCAGGTTCGTCGACGAGACGCTCGCTCCGCATGAGCGCGAGATCGAGGAGAAGGACGAGATATCGGGCGACCTCATCCGCGCCATGGGGGATGCCGGGCTCTTCGGCATCGGGCACGACGAGCGCTGGGGTGGCCAGGGTTTCGGCAAGCTCGGGTACTGCGTCGCCATCGAGCAGGCCGGCCGGGTGAATGCGAGTCTCTGGAACGTCGTCGGCGGGTCCGCGGGTCTGTGCGGTACCGCCATCGAGATCGGTGGACCGGACGCGGTGCGCGAGCGCTATCTCCCCCAGATCTTCGCCGGCGAGAAGATCGGCGCCTACGGCCTGAGCGAGCCGGGCGCGGGAAGCGATGCTGGATCGCTGAAGACCGCCGCGGTGCGGCGGGGGGACGAATACGTCATCGACGGCTTCAAGACATTCATCACGAACGCACCGATCGCGGACGTGTTCGTCATCTTCGCGAACGTCGCGCCGGACCGGGGCAGCAAGGGCATCACGGCGTTCGTCGTCGAACGCGACACTCCGGGCCTCGAGATCGGCACGAACGACGCGAAGATGGGCCTGCATGGATCGACGACCGCGCAGCTCTTCTTCAGCAACATGCGTGTCCCCGCGGCGAACCGTGTCGGTGAAGAGGGGCAGGGGTTCAGGATCGCGCTCGCCACGTTGGATACCGGACGCCTTGGCCTCGCGGCGCACTCGGTGGGGATCGCACAGCGGCTCCTCGAGGCGAGCACCCAGTACGCGAAGTCGCGGGTCCAGTTCGGCAAGCCGATCTCCGCGAACCAGGCCATCCAGTGGATGCTCGCCGACGCCGCCACCGAGATACACGCGGCGCGTCTGATGGTGTACGACGCGGCGGCGCGGGCCGACCGTGGCGAGCGGATCACGCAGCGCGCGGCGATGACCAAGCTCTTCGCGACCGAGATGCTCGGGCGCGTCGCCGATGCCGCGGTGCAGATCCATGGCGGGATGGGATTCATGCGCGAGCTCTGGATCGAGCGGGCCTACCGCGACGCGCGCATCACGCGGATCTACGAGGGCACCAGCGAGGTGCAGCGCATGGTCATCGCCGGCGCGCTCCTGGAGGGCGACTGAGCGGCCGTGAGACCTAGCGGTCCTGTGGATAAGCGGCCATTTTCGGTGGATAACCGCGAGTGCCGAGCGTGGACAGGAGGGGGACTGTGGACAACCCCGGCACGCTGATCGCGCTCGGAGCGGCGATCGCCGTCCTTGCTGTCGCGGGTTGGTTCCTGCGCTACCAGCGCCAGCTGGGCGTCGCGACCGAGGCGCTCATCGATGCCGAGGAGGCGCTGGATCGGGGCGACCTCGAGACCGCACGCCAGGTGACGGCGCCGCTGCTCGGCCGCTTTCCCGGGCTCGCCGTCGTGCAGGAGGTCGCCGCCGACGTGCTCTACGCCGGCGGTGATCCACTCTCGGCGGCCTCGCTCTGGGAGCGCGCGATGAAGAAGCTCGGCGCCGCGCGCGTCGCGCCGCGTCTGGTCGCGGCGTACACCGCGCTCAACCGACCTGGTGACGCCCGCCGCGTCGCGGCGCTCGTGCCCGACGACACGCTCGCTCGCGTCACGCTCGCATGGTGCGAGCTCGCGGCGATCGGTGGCGATCGTGCGCGCGGCAGGGCGCTCGTCGCGGAGCTCGGAGCGAGCGAGGATCTGCGCGGCACCCCGTCGGGCGACGCGATGCTCGCCGCGCTCGGCGCGATCGCTGCGGCGCAGGGTGGCGACGCACCGCGCATGAAGGAGCAGCTCGACCGCGCGCAGGCTCGGAGCGCCGAGCTTCCACCCCACGACCGCGCGTTCATCGGCTACCTCGGTGGGATCGCGCTGCGCGAGGTCGGCGCGCCCGAGGACGCGCGTGCCACCTGGACGATGGCTCTGGACGCGGCGCCCGAGTCCATCGGCGGCGCGCTCGCCCGTCGTGAGCGAAGCCACCTTCCCGCGGTGGACACCGCCCCGTAGTTCGACGAGAAGCTCGGCGAGAAGGCGGTCTTAGGGCTACATCCCCGAGTCGGGTGGCCCCTCGAGCTCGTCGTCCTCCGCGTCCTCTTCCCAGCCGGTGGCGTCCTCGAGATCCTCGGCGTAGCGCTCAGGCTCGAGGCCGAGACTCTCGATCACCGCGATGAGGCCGTTGCGCTGATCGGGTGGTGTCGTCCGGATCCAGCCACGCATCGCGTCATCCACGCCCACCTCGTCGCCACCGCGCTCCGAGGCGATCGCCTCCGACTCATCACGCGCCGACATCATCGCGAGCTCGCGGACCGTCTCGGGGACCATCTTCGCGAGTGCGGTGAGGAGGTCGTTCGCGCCATCGGCCCAGTTCATGTCCCCAGAGAGTAACCGCGCGACAGGTCAGCCGATCGCGTCGATGCCTGTGGTGAAGCGGCCGATGATCAGCTTCTGGATCTGCGTCGTGCCCTCGTAGAGACGGTTCACTCGCGCGTCGCGCCAGAGGCGCTCGACGGGGAACTCATCGGAGAAGCCGTAGCCACCGTGGATCTGGATCGCGCTGTCGGTGACGTGCTGCGCGATCTCGCTGGCGTAGAGCTTCGCGATGCTCGTCTCCCGTGTGTTCGGACGGCCCTTGTTCTTCAGGTCGCCGGCGCGCCAGACCAAGAGCCGCGCCGCTTCGGTCTCCACGACCATGTCCGCGATGAGCTCCTGGACCAGCTGATGGCCGGCGATCGGTTTGCCGAAGGCTTGCCGCTGCGTCGCGTACGTGACCGCTGCGTCGATCGCCGCCTGAGCCGTACCGACGGCGCCCGCGGCGACGGAGTACCGGCCCGAATCGAGCGCGGACATCGCGATCTTGAATCCCTCGCCGACCTCGCCAAGACGCATGCTGTCGGGCACCCGCACGTTCTCGAGGATGAGCTCGCTCGAGTCCGACGATCGCAGGCCGAGCTTCCCGTGGAGTCCCTGCGACCCGTAGGGGCTCTTCTCGCGGTCGATGAGGAACGCGGTGATGCCCTTGTGACCCTTGCTGGGATCCGCGTTCGCGAACACGAGCGCGAGCTTGGACACCGAGCCATTCGAGATCCACATCTTGCGCCCGTTGATGATCCAGTCCGTGCCATCGCGCTTCGCGGTGGCCTGCAGCCGCGTCGCGTCGCTACCCACGGCGGGCTCGGTCAGCCCGAAGCAGCCGATGATCTCGCCCGAGCACAGGCGCGGAAGCCAGGCGCGCTTCTGCTCCTCGGTCCCCCACCGGAGGATCGTCAGCTCGACCAGGGAGATCTGGACGCTCAGGGTCGTACGGACCGATGAGTCGGCGCGCCCGATCTCCTCGGTGATGATGGCGTGGCCGATGTAGTCGACCCCCATGCCGCCGTACTCCTCGGGCACGGGGCCGCCGAGGAAGCCGATCGGCGCCATCTTCTTCAGCACGTCCGCGGGGAAGCGCTCCGCGCGGTCGCGCTCGCGCGCGCCGGGCGCGATCTCGCGGTCGGCGAACTCATGCGCGAGCTTGCGGATCTCCGCCTGTTCGGCGGTGAGGTCGAAGTCCATACGCGGAGCCTAACAAGCCTGTGACGCCGTGGTCGGCGCCGGGGTCGATCCCGCGCCGTCATAGACTGCGGCGAGTGCGCGTCGGCCTGCAGCTCCCGATCCTGAGCGCACCACGCCGCGAGGCGATCCTTGAATTCGCACGCGCAGCGGAGCGGCTCGGATTCGATTCGCTATGGACGAACTCTCACACCGCGATCCCTGCGGAGTTCGCGCCGCGCTACCCGTACAGCGACGACGGCCGGCCGCCGTGGAACGCCACCACGCCATGGCTCGACGCGCTGACGACGCTGGCGTTCGTCGCCGCTGCGACGGAGCGGATACGCCTCGGTGTCGCGGTCGTTCCGCTCATCACCACCGATCCGATCACGCTCGCCAAGCAGACCGCGACGATCGACGTCCTCTCGGGTGGACGCTTCGAGCTCGGCATCGGCGCTGGCTGGCTCACTGAAGAGGGCCGGGCAGTAGGCAACCCCACCGACCATCGCACTGCCCGCCTGGAGGAGGCGATCGATATCCTGCGCGCCGCCTGGACAGCGCCGACGTTCACCCACCAGGGTCGCTTCTGGTCGTTCCCCGAGCTCGGGGTGAACCCCAAGCCCGCCCAGGGTGCGGCCCTGCCCCTCTGGATCGGCGGTCACGGTGACGAGGCGGTGCGCGTTGCAGCCGAGCACGATGCCGGTCTGTTCGTGTGGCTTCCGCGCTCTCCCACCGATCTCGACGGCTACCGGCGCAAGCTGCGGGCGCGGAGCGCGACGTCAC
>DASSPF010000164.1:0-3942 GCA_035699805.1 Candidatus Limnocylindria bacterium
CGCCTCCTCGGAGAGCTCCTTCGCGTAGCCGCCCTGGCCCGCGCCGGATTCGCCGAGGTCGATCTCGAGGAACTTCGCGCCCAGCGACTGCACCTGCTCCTTCACCACCGGACGCGTGTCGAAGGCCTCGACCACCGCGCCCAGGCGACGCGCGGTCGCGATGGCCTGGAGGCCGGCGACGCCGGCGCCGATGACGAGCGCCTTCGCGGGCGCGATCGTGCCCGCGGCGGTGGTGAGCATTGGGAAGAACTTCGGGAGCGCCGCTGCGGCGAGGAGCACCGCCTTGTATCCGGCGACCGTCGCCTGCGACGAGAGCGCGTCCATGGGCTGCGCCCGGGTGATGCGCGGGATGGCGTCCATGGAGAGCGCGGTCACGCCGCGCGACGCGAGCGCGCGCACCAGGTCGTGGTTGGTGAGCGGCTGGAGGAAGGCGATGAGCGTGGTGCCGGACTTCATCTTCGCGATCTCGGCGTCCGTCGGCCGCTGCACCTTGGCGACGAGCTCGGCGTCGTACGCGTCGTCCACGATCTGGGCGCCCGCCTTCTCATACGCTTCGTCGGGGAACGACGACGCGACGCCGGCCCCGCGCTCCACCACGACCGTGTTCCCGGCCTTGGCGAGGCGTCCGGCGGTCTCGGGGACGAGGCCCACCCGGGTCTCGCCGGGCATGGTCTCCCTCGGAACACCGATCTTCATTGGGCGAGACAAACGCTAGCAGTTTCCGCGCGGACCCGCGCGCCGGGTCAGCGCGCCGCGATGAGCTCCCGTAGACGCGGGCGGACCTCGTTCGCGAGCCGTTCGATCGTCTCGAGGTCGTAGGGGTAGGCGAACCCGACGACGAAGCCGCGCACGCCGGCGTCGTGGAACTCCTTCAGGCGCTTCGCCACCACGTCCGGGCCGCCGGTGATGGCGTTCGGCGGGTTCATCCCATGGTGATGCGCGCGGATGTCGTCCAGCACCTGGCGCGCGTCCTCAGGGTCGTCGCGCACGCAGATCCACTGGCCGCCCCATGGCTCGATCGCGGCGGGATCGCGGCCGACGTCCTTGCAGTGCCCGTGGAGGACCTCGATCTTGTGCTTCATCTGCTCGGGCGTCCCGAAGCCGTGCCACATGTCGGCGTACTTCGCCGTGGTGCGGAGCGTTTTCTGCTCACCGCCGCCGCCGATCATGATCGGGAGGCGCTGCTGCACCGGGCGCGTGTTCAGCACCGCGTCCTTGAGCTGGTAGTACTTCCCGCTGTACGTCACGCGCTCGCCGTCGAGCAGCGCGCGGACGATCTTCGCGCCCTCGGCGAAGCGGCGCGACCGCTCTGCGGGCGTGCCGAGGTGGATGCCGTAGGCGGTGTGCTCGGTGGTGTTCCAGGCCGCGCCGATGCCGCAGATGGCGCGGCCGTTCGACACCTGGTCGTGCGTGGCGGCGATGTTCGCCACCACCGCCGGATGCCGGTAGGTGATGCCCTGCACGAGCGAGCCGATGCGGATGCGCTCGGTCACCGTCGCCATGGCCGCGAGGACGGTGGCGGACTCGAAGTTGGGCCGCTCGTCCTTCCCCTGCAACGCGTAGAAGTGATCCCAGGTCCACAGGGTGTCGATGCCGAGCCGGTCCGCGAGCTGCGAGGCCTCGCGCATGGCCGGCCAGGTGGTGTTCTGCGGCCACAGGTTCACACCGAGCTTCACGAGTCGAGCGTATCGCCATCGCGCGTGACGTGCGGAATAGACTGCCGCCATGGCCGTCGAAACGAAGCGCTCGGTCGACACCGCGGGGGTCGCCCGGGAGACCAAAGAGCACGTCCTCGTCTCGTGGTCCGCGCAGGGTGCGCTCGCACCGCTGGTGATCACCGGCGCGCAGGGCTCGTGGCTCCACGCCGGCGAAAGGCGGATCCTCGACTTCTCCTCCGGGCTCATCAACGTGAACCTTGGGCACGGCCATCCCAAGGTCGTGAAGGCGATCCAGCAGCAGGCCGAGCGCCTCTGCTACGTCACGCCCTCCTTCGGCGAGGAGACACGCGCCGAGCTCGCCGGGCTGCTCGCCGACGTCACGCCGGGTGACCTCACCAAGACCCTCTTCACCACCGGTGGGAGCGAGGCGAACGAGCACGCCCTGCGCATCGCGCGCATGTACACCGGCCGCCACAAGGTCCTCACGCAGTGGCGGTCGTTCCACGGGCAGACGCAGGGCGCCATGTCGCTCGGCGGCGACAACCGCCGCTGGGCGAACGAGCCGGGCATCACCGGCATCGTGCGCTTCCTCAATCCGGATCCGTACCGCTCCATGTTCGGGAACGACGCGCAGAAGGCGCTCGCCCACGTGGAGGAGGTCCTCTGGTACGAGGGGCCGCAGTACGTGGCGGCGATCTTCCTCGAGCCGATCGTGGGCAGCTCCGGTCTCATCGTCCCGCCCGACGGATTCCTGCGCGGCCTGCGTGCGCTCTGCGACCAGCACGGCATCCTGCTCATCCTCGACGAGGTCATGACCGGCTTCGGGCGGACGGGGAAGTGGTTCGCCGCGGAGCACGAGAACGTGGTGCCGGACATGATCACCTTCGCGAAGGGCGTGAACTCCGGATATGTCCCGCTCGGCGGCGTGATCGTGGACGAGCCGATCGCGAGGCACTTCGACGCGAACGTGCTCTGGGCCGGCCTCACCTACGCGGGCCATCCGCTCGCGTGCGCCGCGGGCGTGGCGACGGTGAAGGCCTACCGCGACGAGCGGATCATCGAGCGCGGCGCGGCGATGGGGGAGCGCCTCATGAAGGAGCTGCGCACGGTCGCGGCCCGCCACCCGTCGGTGGGCGACGTGCGCGGCAAGGGCCTCTTCATCGGCATCGAGCTGGTGAAGGACCGTGGCACCAAGGAGATGCTCGAGCGCTGGAACGGTCCGTCAGCGAAGCTCCAGAACGCGCTGAAGAACGCGCTCATGTCACGCGACGTCTACATCCTCAACCGCTGGAACATGCTGTTCATCGCCCCGCCGCTCACGGTCAGCGAGGACGAGATCGCCTTCGGGGTGAAGGCCATCGACGAGGCGCTCGACATCGCCGACCGCTTCGCCGCCACCGGCGAGCTCCCCGCCTAGCCAGCGTCCGAGCAGGGACGCCACCGGTCAGCGCCCCGTTCGCGCGGACGTGTCGCGGCTGTCGAAGCCGAAGCGGGCGGCGAGGATGTCCACCAGGACGATCGCACCGAGCGCTAGGAGCAGCTCCATCTGTCGTTCCTCCGAACTGTCACCGGCTATCACACCGATAGACGGTTATTGACAGCGACGACGCTACGGCGTAGCCTGAAACCTGTCAAGAACAAATAGGTGGTTTCGAAGGTCGCATGCAGCACATTCCCACGGTCCTCGATCACGGCTTCGAGTTCATCGGTGGGGACCTGTCCACCGACTTCACCAACACGCGGAGCGGCCGCTATGACGATGCCGGTCACGACCACATCCAGTGCTACGCCGACCTAGTGGAGTTCACGCGCCAGGCCGGCGCCATCACGCCCGCGACCGCGAAGCGGCTGATCGCCGAGGCGACCCGAAGGTCGGACCAGGCCATACAGGTACAACGCCGCGCGGTCGCCCTGCGTGAGGCGATCTGGCGCGTGTTCGTCGCGCTGGCGAGGGGCGACCGACCGCCGGCCGCCGACGTGGAGCTCGTCGGCGCCGAGGCGGCCGACGCCATGGCGCACGCCCGTGTCGCGCGCACGGCCGCCGGCTTCACCTGGCAGTGGCCGGAGACCGACGACCTCGCGCGCCCGCTCTGGCCGATCGCGCGCGCTGCCTCGGACGTGCTCACGAGCGACGACGATCGCCCGCGCCTCCGGGAGTGCGCCGACGACTCCTGCGCGTGGCTCTTCGTGGATCGCACCAAGAACCACAGCCGCCGCTGGTGTGACATGAACACGTGCGGCAGCCGCAACAAGGTCCGCGAGTTCCGCGAACGTCAGCGCCGCG
>DASSPF010000165.1:0-4716 GCA_035699805.1 Candidatus Limnocylindria bacterium
CCCTGCTCGGCCGTCTCGAGGCTCGCGCCGATGGCGACGAAGAGCGGCACGAAGTGATCGACGGTGGGATGCGCGTACGGGAGACCGGGTGCGCGCCGCTTGTAGTCGACCAGGGTGTCGAGGTCGCCCTTCGCCAGCGTCTCCGCGGCCCACGCGTCGAACTCCTTCGACCACGACGGCGCTGGTGCGTCGGGGCGGAAGTCGCGCAGGAACGGCAGGCCGTGCGTCATGAAGCCGCTGCCCATGATGAGCACGCCCTCATCGCGCAGCGGCGCGAGCTTCTTGCCGAGCTCGAGCAGCTCGCGCGCGTCGAGGCTGGGCATGCTGATCTGGAGCACCGGCACGTCCGCGTCGGGATACATGACGGTCAGCGGGACGTACGCGCCGTGATCGAGACCGCGCAGCGGCTCTTCCGCTGTGGGCGTGGCCGGGCCGATGAGCTGCCGCACGCGCTCGGCGAGCCACGGCGCGCCGGGCGCGGGATACGTGACCTCGTAGTACTTCTGCGGGAAGCCGTAGAAGTCGTAGACCAGGGGGACCGGCCGCGTCGCGCCGATGGTGAGCGGCGACTCCTCCCAGTGCGCGGAGACCACCAGGATGGCCTTCGGACGTGGCAGGTCGGCCGCCCAGCTCGCGAGCTCACCGGGCCACACTGGATCGTCGATGAGCGGCGGCGCGCCGTGGCCGAGGTAGAGGGCGGGGGTGCGATCGCTCACATCGGGTGCAACAGGCGGCGCGGCATCGGCATTCCCGATCTAGTTGGCGCCGCGCAGCTCGAAGGAGAGACGCCGCACCTGCGCGTCGGCGGTGATGAAGCGCCACGTCGTGTAGTTCGCGAACACGCCGGGCGCTCGCGTCAGCGTGGTGATGCGGACCTCCCCGCCCGCGCGCTCCTCTTCGTCGCGCAGGCTCTGGAGGAACTGCGGCGCCATGCGGATCATCTGGCGAACGCCCTCCCTGCCGCGGAGCGGCTCGTCCGCGCCGGGGAGGAGGACCTCGACGTCCTCGGTGCACAGGGCCGCCGCGGCATCGGCGTCACGCTCCTGCACCGCGGTGATGAAGCCACGCGCCACCTCGAGACCGGTCATCAGTCGATGGTACGCACCGAACGCGTGGTCCCGCGCCCGCCCTACCGCCAGACGACCGGGAGGACCTCGACCGGCGTCGCGATGCCCTTGAGCTCCACGGTGCGCGCCGGTCCCGTCGCCAGCTCGCGACCGGTGGCCTCGAGCGTCGTCCGCGTCACGAGGATCTCACCACCGTCCGCGAGTGCTCCGACGCGCGCGGCCTCGTGGACGCCCACCCCCGCGTAGTCGAGCCCACGCTGCGTCGCCTCGGCGCTGTGGACGCCGATACGCACCGCGGGGGCGAATCCGTTCGCGCGCCGGTGCTCCGCAAGACGCCGCTGGATCGCGATCGCGCAATCGATCGCGGACGCCGGCGCCGCGAACGCGACGACGAAGCCGTCGCCCTGATGCCGGATCTCCTCGCCACCGTGTTCGGCGATGACGCGCCGCATTGCGTCGTCGTGCCAGCGGATGAGGTCCTGCCACGCCGCGTCCCCGATCGCGGCCACGAGCGTGGTGGAGCCGACGATGTCGGTGAAGAGGAACGTGCGCCGCACGCGTGGTCCGGCCGGAGCGGCCACGTCGCTCGTGCCCAGCTCCTCCGCCGCAAGACGCGCGTCGCGCCGCGCGCCGATGCGCTCGAAGGTCGCCTTCGCCGCGGCGAGCTCGAGCGACGCGGCGTCGCCGTCACCCGACGCGCGGCAGGCCTGGGCGATGAGCATGCGCGTCTGCGCCGCTTCATAGGGCGCCTCGAGCTCCTGCCACGAGGCGAGCGCCTGGCGCAGCTGGCGCAGCGCCTCCGCGGTGGCACCCTGCGCGAGGGAGACCGCGCCACGCGCGCGCTCGGCGGCCGCGCGCAGCGCGAGCGTTCCGAACGACACCGCGATCGTCTCCATCTCCGCGGCCGCGGCACGCGCCGTGTCGAGGTCGCCCGCGGCGATCGCGACCTCCACCTGCGCCGGCAGGAGCCGCGCGCGCATCGGACGCGCGGTCGCCTCGGCGAGCGCGCGCCGCAGCGCGGCATTCGCCGCGTCGGCCTTGCCCTCGGCCAGACGGATGAGCGCGAGCCCGGGCTCGGGCAGCTGGCCGGCCTCGTGCGCCTGGCGAAAGGCCTCCTCGGCGGCCGGGAGGTCGCCCATGCGCAGCCGGATCGACCCGATCTCGTAGAAGGCCTCGGCGACCACCGGGATCTCGTAGCGCATGATCTCCTCGCAGGCCTGACGCGCCTCCTGCTCGGCCTTGGCCAGCGCGCCGCGGAGCGCCATCAGCTCCGCGCGATGCACGCGGCACACACCGGGGAAGCCGTTGACCGATTGCCGCTCGCACCACCGGTGCGCCGCCTCGGTCCACTCACCCGCCCGACGGTAGTCACCCAGATCGCGGCACGCGCTGATGGTGATGCAGTAGACGATGCCGGTGATCTGGAGCGAGAGCTCGCCGCTCACCGCCGCGACGCTTGCCTCGTCCATGCGCGCCATCCCCTCGCGCACGTCGCCCGTGTCGATGAGCACCCGGCCCGTGATCGCGAGCGCGAGCGCCTGAAGATCCCGGTCGCGGAAGCGCTCGCCGAGTGCGAGTGCCTCGCGCGCCGCGGCGGTCGCCGCGGCCGCGTCGTGGGTGTCCATCGCGATGAACGCGTGATGCAGGCGCACATAGCCGTACTCGACGGAATCCCGATCGTCACCGACCAGTCGCTCCGCGCGCTGGAGCCAGGCCATCGCCACCGCGAGGGACCGCCGTGCGGCGTGATCGTCGGAGAGGAGGACCGCCATCTTCACCGCTCTGCGTCGGTCGCCGGCGTCGAGGAACCCCGCGTACGCGCGCTCCCGGAGGTGGATCGCGTCGTCGGGCGTGCCGCACCACCACGCCGCCTCGGCGTAGGCCTCCAGATCGGACGGGGTCAGCGGGCTCCGGGCGTCGGCCTCGGCGAAGCGCTCCAGGGCCTCGCGCCAGGCGTGGCGCGCGAAGGCGCGCTGCGCGGCGTCGCGCGGCTGCTCGGCCTCCACCGTGGTCATGAGGGCTGATTCTCCGCTGGCCGGGCAAGTCGTGACGCCCGGATGCGCGTGCCGTACACTTAGGTCACTAAGTACATTCGGGGTCAGCGAAGAGAGATGGCCTGGGAGCGAGTGCGCTTCCCGGCCTTTTTTTGTACCTCGCCCGCGAGAAGGAAACACACCGCTTGATCGCTCTGCATCCGGAGCTCGACCGTGCCACCAAGGCGCTTGGCTGGACCGAGCTCAGACCCATCCAGGACCAGGTCATCCCGCTGCTGCGCTCGGGCCGCGACGTCATCGGACAGGCCCAGACCGGCACCGGCAAGACCGGCGCGTTCGCGCTCCCGCTCCTCGAGCGGGTCAGCGGACCGGCGCGCCGCCCGTTCGTCCTCGTCATCGTCCCGACCCGCGAGCTCTGCCTCCAGGTGGCGACGGAGTTCGCGACGCTGGGCAAGTACCGCCGCGTCCGCGTCGCCGCCGTCTACGGCGGCAACGGGTACGGCGCACAGGAGCGCGAGCTGCGCCTCGGCGTCCACATCGTCGTGGGCACGCCCGGACGGCTGCTCGACCTCGTCACGCGCCGCTCGCTCGACCTGGGCGCCATCAAGGTGCTGGTCCTCGATGAGGCCGACCGCCTCCTCGATCTCGGCTTCATCAACGACGTCCGTAAGATCAGCGCGATGCTGCCAAAGGGCCGCCAGACCGCGCTCTTCTCCGCGACGTTCACGCCGGAGGTCAATGAGATCGCCCGCAGCCTCACCATCGACCCGGTCCGCGTCTCGGTGAAGGCGGATGAGCCGACCATCGACACCATCGATCAGGCGTACGTCGAGGTGCGCCATGCCGACAAGCTCGACGCGCTCCGCTCCGTGCTGGCGCGCGACGAGGCGAACCGCGTGCTCGTCTTCCGCCGCACCAAGCGCGGCGTGGACAAGCTCGCGCGGGACCTCATCCGCCTCGGCCACGACGCCGGCGCGCTGCACGGCGATATCCCGCAGCGCGCGCGTGAGCGCGTGCTCGAGGGCTTCAAGCGCGGGACCGTCTCGACGCTCGTCGCGACGAATCTCGCGGCGCGCGGCATCCACGTCGAGGGCATCGATCATGTGGTGAACTTCGACCTGCCGGAGGATCCCGAGACCTTCGTGCACCGCGTCGGGCGGACCGGTCGCGCCGGCGAGCGCGGCAAGGCGGTCACGTTCGTCACGGAGACCGAGGGCAAGGAGTTCCAGGACCTGCGGCGCAAGGCGCGGGTGCCGTTCACGCGCGAGCACATCACGACATCTTCGTCACGCAGCCAGGGAGGGCCGGCCGCGAGGCCGGGGAAGGAAGGGCCATGCGTACAGGAGGATTCCCGTGTCGGCTCGTCGGATGCGATCGGACGTTCCAGGTCATCGACCAGAAATCGATGGATTCGCTCAAGACAGCGAGCGCCGCGCGCAGCGTTCACGAGGTCGCTGACCACAGCTACCACCACGTGAGCCTCCCCGACCAGAAGGCCTATATGCCGCACCAGCAGGTCCGCCGGAAGGTGGCGAACGAGCGCTGATGCCACGCAAGAAGAGGGACGGCTTCGGCGATGTGACCACGACGCGCGCCGCGTTCGAGCGCGACGAGGCCCGCTGCCCCAGCTGCCGCCGGCCCATCGGTCCGGCGGG
>DASSPF010000166.1:0-2947 GCA_035699805.1 Candidatus Limnocylindria bacterium
AGCTCGACGAACGTGTCGATGTCGCGGCGGACCGCCTGCGGCGCCTTCAGCGGATCGAGCCCCACACCGCGCATCGCGTCGGCGAGGGTCACCCCATCGGCGTCACGCACGCGCGTCGCCTCGTCGGGCTCGAGACGGTCCGCGATGGCGCGCGCTCCCCAGAAGTTCGTGTCGAACCGGCTGCCCTCCTCCTCGCAGATCGCCACGCACTCAAGGATGCGCGCCGGGCGGCCGAAGCGCGCGACGAGCGAGGCGACGGCCTCGATGCCGGCGACCACGCCGAGCGCGCCATCGAGCGCGCCGCCGCCGCGGACGGTGTCGATGTGCGACCCGGTGACGATGGCCCGTCCGCCGCGCGCGCCCTCCATCCGGCCCCACACGTTGCCCACGGCGTCGCGACGGGCAAGGAGGTTGGCGTCCTTCATCCACCCCTGGACGAGCTCGGTCGCCGCGACCCAGGACGGCGTGTACAGCGCGCGGTAGATGCCGCCGGCGGGGAGCGCGCCGCGCTGCGCGAGCTCGTCGAGCCGGCGGAGCAGACGACGCTCGTCGACCTCGACCAGCTCCTGCGCGGTCACTCGCTCACCCGCGCCACGAACCGGCCGTCCCCCGGCAGACCGACGACCTCGCCGCGGTAGACCACCCGTCCCCGTACGAGCGTGTGCGTCACCGCGCCGCGGAACCGGCGTCCGAGGTAGGGCGAGAGCCCGCTGCGCGTCTGCAGCGCGTCCGCGGTGAGCGTCCACTCGCGAGCGGGATCCACGATCGCGAGGTCCGCGTCACCGCCCACGCGGATCTCCCCCTTGCGGGGCCACAGACCCAGACGCCGCGCCGGGCGCGTGGCGAGGAGCTGCGCGATCGCGACCGGGGACATCCGGCGCTGATGCAGGCCCTCGGTGAGCATCAGGGGAAGTGTGGACTGGAGGCCCGAGACCCCGCCCCAGGCCAGGAAGATGTCTTCCTCACCGCGCGCCTTCAGCTCCGCGGTGCAGGGCGAGTGGTCCGAGGCGATGAGATCGACGCGGCCCGACGTGACGCGCTCCCACAGCTTGGCGCGAACGCCTTCCCGGATGGGCGGTGCGCACTTCAGCAGCGGACCGAGGCGCACGGCGTCGGCGGCATCGAACGCCAGATAGTGCGGGCACGTCTCGGCCGTGAGATCAGCGCCGGAGCGGCGCTCATGCGCGGCGCTCTCGAACCCGTCGGGATGGGACACGTGCACGACGTGCACGCGCGCGCCGGTCTCGCGCGCCGCCGCCGCCAGGCGCTCGATGGCGATGCGCTCCGCGATCACCGGGCGTGAATCGAGCCAGGCGCGCCGGTCGCGCCGGTCGCCGATCTCGGCGGTCGCACGCGCGATCGTGCCGTCGTCCTCGCAGTGCGCCGCCACCAGGAGCCCGGCGGCCGCCGCGCTCCGGAGCGCGGGGACGAGCTCGTCCGCGTCGAGATGCGCGAACTCGTCCACGCCGCTCGGGCAGAGGAACGCCTTCACGCCGACCACGCCCCGCGCGGCGAGGCCGCGCAGCGTGGCGTCATCGGCGCGCACCAGGCCGCCCCACAGGGCGAAGTCCACGACGGCCAAACGCTCGGCCGCGCCGCGCTTGATATCGAAGGCGGCCGCGTTGAGCGTGGGCGGAAGCGAGTTGAGCGGCATGTCCGCGATCGTCGTGACGCCGCCGGCGGCCGCGCCGCGCGTCGCCGCGAGCCAGCCCTCCCACTCCGCGCGCCCCGGCTCGTTCACGTGCACGTGCGCGTCGACGACGCCCGGGAGCACGAGCGCGCCGCGCGCGTCGAGCTCCGTCGCGGCCGTGCCGGAGCCCGGCGCGACGATCTCGGTGATGACCCCGTCAGCGATCAGGACATCGGCCTCGCGGAGCTCGGTCGCCAGCACGACGCGTCCACCACGGACGGCGAGGTCCGCCACCTAGCCGATCTCTTCGATCGCGAAGTCGAGCGCGCCCTCCCACAACGTGAGACGTCCCACCTCGGCGAGGTGCTCGTTCCCCTCGATCACGGTTGCGAAGTGATTGCCGGCGAGCTGGCCGACCTTGCTCGCGAAGAGGGTCGAGCCATACGGGAAGAGGATCTCCATCTCCGAGATGCCGCCGGGATAGACGAGCACCTGCCCCGGGGCGGGATGGCTGGTGTGGTTCTCGTAGTCCACGCCCAGGCGCTTCTCACCCATGGGCACCCAGGTGGACTCGCCGCTCCAGCGGCAGTGGACGAGCTTGCTCCGGATGGGCAGCCATCTGCGGATGGCCGCGCAGGTCTGCGGCGCGAGCTCCTCTTCGAGCCGCGCCGTGAAGGTGTGCTTCCCCGCGGTGATCCGGACCAGGCGCATCGCAGCGGTACGATACGCCGCCGATGGCCGACGCATCGCTCTCCACGCACGTGCTCGACACGACGACCGGCAGACCCGCGGCCGGAGTGACGGTGGTGCTCGAGCGCGACGGTGCCGCCATCGCGCGCGCGGTCACCGATGCCGACGGCCGCATCCGTGAGCTGGGGAACGATCTGGCGACTGGCCGCTACCGCCTGGTGTTCGAGACGCGCACGTACTCGGCTGACGCGTTCTTCGGCCGCGTCGCGCTCGACATCGAGCTCGGCACGGGTCACACCCACGTCCCGCTCCTCTTGTCGCGCTTCGGCGTCACCTCCTATCGAGGGAGTTAGGGCGTGGGCGACCGCATCGCCGTCGCGTTCGAGCGAGCCCCGGTGCTCGTCGAGCGGCTCGCGGCGCTGCGCGACGCGCCGCCCGACCGGATCATCGCCGAGGCCCGGCGGGTCATCGGCCGGCTCGACGAGCCGGCGCAGATCGAGATCCTGAACGCGCATCCCCGCATCGGCGCGGACGCGGCCACGCTCTCGGAGCGGTCGCGCGCCGAGCAGGGCGCCGCGGCGGACGCGCGGACGCTGCGCGAGCTCGCGCTGCTGAACGAGGCGTACG
>DASSPF010000167.1:0-3083 GCA_035699805.1 Candidatus Limnocylindria bacterium
CTCCGCCGCCATGGACACCGTCACCGAGGCCCGCATGGCGATCGCGCTCGGGCGTCTGGGTGGACTGGGCGTGCTGCATCGCAATCTGAGCGTCGACCGTCAGACGGAACAGGTGAAGGAGTGCAAGGCGGCCGGCGTGCGCGTGGGCGCGGCCGTGGGCGTGTCGGGCGACGCCGACGAGCGCGTGTCGGCTCTGGTGGCGGCCGGCGTCGACGTCCTGGTCATCGATGTCGCCCACGGCCACTCCGGTGGCGTCATCCGCATGGTGGAGAAGATCAAGACCCGCCACCGCGTGCAGGTGATCGCGGGCAACGTCGTCACCACGGAGGGCACCGAGGAGCTCATCGCCGCCGGCGCCGACGGCGTCAAGGTGGGTGTGGGTCCGGGCGCGATCTGCACCACGCGTGTCGTGGCCGGTGCCGGCATGCCGCAGGTCACGGCGATCTTCGACTGCGCGACCGCGGCGGCGCGCCACGGGATCCCGGTGTGCGCGGACGGCGGGATCCAGGAGTCCGGTGACATCGCCAAGGCGATCGGCGCCGGCGCGCACACGGTGATGCTGGGTGGCCTGCTCGCCGGCGTCGATGAGGCGCCCGGTGAGGTCGTCGCCACGGCCGAGGGCCGCTTCAAGACCTACCGCGGGATGGGTTCGCTCGGCGCGATGGCGGTGCGCAAGGCCGGCGACCGCTACGGCCAGGGCGAGGTGAGCGAGTTCTCGAAGATCGTCCCCGAAGGGGTCGAGGGGCGGGTGCGCGCCGTCGGGCCGCTCGAGCCGTTCGTCCACCAGCTCGTGGGCGGTCTGCGCGCCGGCATGAAGTACGTCGGTGCGGCGACCATCGAGGACCTGCGCACCAAGGCGCGCTTCGTGCGCATCTCCGGCGCGGGTCTGCGCGAGTCGCACCCGCACGACGTGCAGATCACCGTGGACGCTCCCAATTACCGCGTACGGACCGGCGGATGACCACGCCGTGAGCACGCCGGACGCCCGCCTCAAGAAGAAGGAGGGGGAGTCCGCCCAGGCGACCCGCGCCACGATCGCGATCCTCGACTACGGCTCCCAGTACACCCAGCTCATCGCGCGTCGCGTGCGCGAGTCGCGCGTGTACTGCGAGATCTTCCCCCACGATGTGACCGCGGCGGAGCTCGCCGCGCGCGGCGTGGTGGGCGTGATCCTCTCCGGCGGACCCGCGAGCGTGTACGAGCCGGACGCGCCCGGCATCGATCGCGCCATCCTCGACGGCCGGCTCCCGGTGCTCGGTATCTGCTACGGCATGCACCTCATGGCCCACGTCCTCGGCGGCGAGGTGGCGCCCGAGGGCAAGCGCGAGTTCGGGCCCGCGATGGTCGAGATCAGCGACGCCTCCGGCCTCTTCGAGGGCCTCGGTGCGAGCGAGCGCGCCTGGATGAGCCACGGCGATACGGTGCGGCGCCTTCCGCCGGGATTCCACGGCATCGCGACGACCGATCGGCTCCCGCACGCCGCGATGAGCGATGGGCAGCGGCGGTTCGCGGTGCAGTTCCACCCCGAGGTGATGCACACGCCGCGCGGTGCCGAGGTGCTGCGCAACTTCCTCTATCGCGTGTGCGGCTGCAGCGGCGACTGGACGCCCGCCGCCTTCGTCGAGGAGGCCGTCGCCGAGCTCGAGCGGACCATCGGCGACCGCAAGGCCATCTGCGCCCTCTCCGGCGGCGTGGACTCGGCCGTCGCCGCGGCGCTGGTCGCGCGCGCGATCGGCGACCGTCTCACCTGCGTGTTCATCGACCACGGCCTGCTCCGCGCGGGCGAGGCCGAGCAGGTCGTCGCCACGTTCGGCTCCCGCATGCGGCTGGTCCATGTCGACGCGTCGGATCGCTTCCTCGCGCGCCTCGCGCACGTGAGCGACCCCGAGCAGAAGCGCGCGGTCATCGGTGAGGAGTTCATCCGCTGCTTCGAGGAGCAGGCGCGCACGCTCGGCCTCGTCGGCAGCAGGCCGGCCGAGCGCGCGCTCCTGGTGCAGGGCACCATCTACCCCGACGTCATCGAGTCGAAGAGCCGCGACTCCAAGACCAGCGCGCGCATCAAGACGCACCACAACGTCGGCGGCCTGCCCGAGGTGATGGACCTCGACGTGGTCGAGCCGCTGCGCCGCCTCTTCAAGGACGAGGTGCGCCGGGTCGGCGCTGAGCTCGGCATCCCCGAGGACATCCTCTGGCGGCACCCCTTCCCCGGTCCGGGGCTGGCGGTGCGCATCATCGGCCCGGTCGATCGCACCTCGGTGGACGTGCTCCAGCGCGCCGACGCGATCTTCCTCGAGGAGCTGCGCGCCGCCGATCTGTACCGCGGCATCGCGCAGGCGTTCGCCGTGCTCACGCCCATCCGCAGCGTGGGCGTCATGGGCGACTACCGCACGTACGGCTCGCTCGTCGCCCTGCGCGCCGTGACCACCGAGGACTTCATGACCGCCGACTGGGCGCGCATCCCGTACGACGTCCTCGCGCGCATCTCGGCGCGCATCGTGAACGAGGTGCCCGAGGTGAATCGCGTCGTGTACGACGTGTCCTCGAAGCCGCCTGCCACGATCGAGTGGGAGTGACATGCGCGCGCTGAAGGAGTTCTTCAACGACGGCGCGCGGATCCGGCGGATCATCCGCGAGCAGCAGGCGACGCGGAGCCCGGGTCGGGCGGCGGGCGCGCCGGGGCTGAACTGCATCGTGCTCGGCGGCGGCGGGCGCGAGTACGCCATCGCCTGGCGGCTCGCGCGCTGCGACAGCGTCGCGACGATCGACGTCGTGCCGGGCAACCCCGGCATGGGTCTCTTCGCGCGCCTGGTGGACTTCGACGCGCGCGACGCGGGACGTCTGCAGCAGCATCTCGCGGCGTCGCACATCGACCTCGCGATCGTGGGACCGGACGAGCTCATCGCCGACGGTGTGGCCGACACGCTGCGCCGCGCCAGCGTCGCCACGGTGGGTCCGTCGCGCGAGGCGTCGAAGATCGAGTGGAGCAAGACGTTCGCCAAGCGCCTCATGGAGGAGGCCGGTGTGGCGACCGCGCGCTGGGAGTCGTTCGCGAGCGCCGACGAGGCGCGCGCCGCGCTCGACCG
>DASSPF010000168.1:0-4704 GCA_035699805.1 Candidatus Limnocylindria bacterium
CTCAGCACCTTCACCGGCAGCGTGTACTCGGCGGTCGCGGATGGCGCGTACCTGAAGGACGACCTCCCCGCCGGGAACTACCGGGTCGAGGTGGTGGCCGGACTCGGCTGCGCCGGATCGTTCAGCGAGTGGTATCAGGACCGGGCCACCGCTGCGACCGCCGATCCCGTGGCGGTCACCGCCGGCGTGACGCGGACGGGGATCGACATCGCCTTCGGCGACGGCAGCATCGGCGCCATCCGCGGCACGGTCACGAACGGATCGGAGACGCCGCTCGACGGCTGCGTCGTCGACGCGGTGAGCATCGCGACCGGCGATGTCCGCACCAGTCAGACCTCGCTCTTCAGCCGGCCCGACGGGACGTATGTGATCACACCGCTCGCGCCCGGCGCGTACCAGGTGCGCTTCCGCGCGTGCCTGACCGGTGGCACCTTGTACGGTGCCGAGTTCTATGACGGCCGGGCCGACCGCGCGTCCGCCGATCCGGTGACGGTGACGTCGGCAACGACGACCGCAGGCATCAACGGTGTGCTCGAGGCAGCGACGCCCGGTGCGATCTCCGGGGTCGTGCGCGACAGCGCCGGCGCGTTCTACTCCTGCCAGGTGAACTTCTGGGATGAATTCGCGCTCGCCGGCAGCCGCTTCAGCTCCGGCGTGGACGGCACGTTCCTCTTCGACAACGCCGCTCCCGGCTCGTACCGCGTCCAGGTGAACGCCTGCGGCGGCCATCCGCTGGAGTGGTACGAGGATCAGCCGACCGCGAGCACGGCGACCGCGGTCGTCGTGACGAGCGGCGCGACGCGCTCCGGGGTCGTGATCGTGCTCGGCGCGCCCGCCCCGACGCCGACGCCCACGCCGACGCCGACGCCGACCGGTCTGGTCGGCCCGACCGGCCCTACCGGCCCTACCGGACCGACCGGTCCCGTGGGTCCGATCGGACCAATGGGTCCCGCTGGACCCACCGGACCCGTCGGGCCCACCGGTCCTGCGGGCCCCATCGGCCCGACCGGGCCCCAGGGCGACACCGGCCCCATCGGCCCGACCGGGCCGCAGGGCGACACCGGCGCGACCGGTCCGACCGGACCGCAGGGTGACACTGGGGCCGCAGGCCCCACCGGACCACAGGGACCGGCCGGCGCGATGGGCCCGATCGGTCCGCAGGGTCCCACCGGGCCGCAGGGACCGACCGGCCCGACCGGACCGCAGGGCGACACCGGCGCCGCTGGCCCGACCGGCCCGCAGGGACCCGCAGGTCCGGTCGGCTACCGGGCCGGCGGGGTGACGATCCGGACCGGCACCAACTCCGCGAACGTGGTCTTCACCACACCGCTCGAGAGCGCGAGCTACCGCGTGAGCCTCACGGTGGCGAGCGAAGCGCCCGACTTCGGTGGCAGTGGCTGCGCGATCCTCAGCGCGGTGAACAAGACCGCGACCGGCTTCACGGTGAAGGTCGTGCCCTGCCAGCCGAGCCGGTACCAGCCGGTCGTGCGCACGGACGTCGCGCTCGACTACATCGTCCTGCCGGACAGGTAGCCGCCCGACCTACTGCGAAGGCGGTGCGATCCGCGACTGCATGACCAGGGGGCCGGCGCGCTTGCCCTCGCGGGACGTCTCGATCGTCAGCGCGCACTGGTAGAAGGCCTCGACGTTGGTGTCGAGGACCACCGCCTGCGTCACCCGACCGTTCGGCGTGAAGGACGCGGCACGCACCCAGCGGCCTTCGGCATCGACGAGCCACAGCGCGTACACCCGCCCGCTCTCGATGGGCTGGAGATCGTGGAACACGACGTAGGCGCTCGCATCGGGCTTGCCGGGCGCGTAGAGCGTGCCGCCCGCGCCGGCCCAGTTGTCGACGCCGAACATGTACCAGTTCTTCCCGCCGTGCGACGCGCGCAGCGCGAGCTCCGCGTATTCGTTGCGCTCGGCCTGCGCGGCGTCCCGCTGCCGCATGAGCGAGACATCCACCGCGGCGAGCACCAGCACCGCGGCGGCGAGGCCGGCGATCGCGACGCGGCCCGGCCGCGGCCACGCCGCCCAGCTGGTCCAGGCGGTGCCGCGCTGCCGTGACGGCGCGCGGACCTCGGCGCGGGCCGAGGCGAGGATGCGCTCGCGCAGACGCGGCGGGACGTCCACCGCGGGAAGCGTCTCCGGCAGCGCGAACGCCACCTCCTCGAGGCGTCGCGCCTGCTCGCGGCAGGTGGCGCATGCGCCCAGGTGCGATGTGACGCGCGCTCGGTCGGCGGCGGGTAGCGCGTCGAGCGCGTAGAGCTCCAGCTCGTCGCTCACGTGGGTCATCGGCTCACGTCCGACGCATGCTGCAGCTCCAGGGCTCGCCGCAGCTTCTGCAGGCCGATGCGCATGCGGCCCTTCACGGTGCCCAGCGGGACACCCATGAGCGCCGCGAGCTCGACGTGGGTGTATCCGCCGAAGTACGCGAGCTCGATGGTGCGGCGCTGCGCGGCGGGGAGCGCCTCCAGCGCCGCCCGTACCGACGCATGCTCGACGTTGCGCGCGGCGGCCTCCGCGGTGTCGTCGTCGGCGGGGCGCCCCTCCGCGGCCTCCAGCGGTGCAGGCCGGAAGGTGGTCTTGCGGCGGAGCACGTCGACGGCGCGGTGGTGGACGATGGAGAGGAGCCAGCCGCGCACGTTGCCGCGCTCGCTGCGGAACGACGCCGCTCCGCGCCAGGCCCTGATGAAGCCGTCGTGGACGACGTCCTCGGCGGCCTCAGGCTCGCCCAGGATGCGGTAGGCGAGGGCGTACGCGATCCGCCCGTAGCGGTCGTACAGCGTGGCCAGCGCGGTCAGGTCGCGCGCGGCAAGGGCCGCCATGAGCGCGTCGTCAGACGGGCCGGCCTCGTCGGTCATCCTGACGACTGTACGGACGGCGTCCAGAACTGGATCGGTGGGGGGTCCGCGACCACCAGGGCCGGCGCGGTGCGGCGGCGGACGGGGGAAAAGAAGCGTCCCGAGCGAACTGCCTCCGTGCCCGACCGCTACATCGATGCCTAGCGGCCTGGCCGTGGAGCCGATCCTCGATTTCCTCTCGGACCGCCTTTGATGCTATCTCCGGTTGCGCTCCCGGGGACCGATGCCCTTGATGGAATCTAAGGCCCGATCCCTTTGACAGTCCCCTCGGGACGAGAGGAAACATAGAGCCCACCCGAGAGCGCGGCAATCACCTTATCCACGACCGAGCGGTCCGTTCGTCCACAAAGCGAGCGAGTTTTCCACCGCCCATCCACGAGGAGGTTGCAAGCCCCCCAGGTCTTACGCCCTCGCCAGTGGCATTCTCGTGACCCATGGATGACGCACTGCGGCTGATCCGCGCGCATCTGGGGCCGTATACCGAAGTGCACGTCGGCGCGTTGCCCGCGGAGCCACAGCTCGAGATCCCGGTGCCGCCCAACGGAAGGCTCATCGGCTCGGTCACGTTCCGCCCCCAGTCCACGGTGAACTCGTACTTCGAGACCAGCGGGCCGATGGACGACATCTTCGCCTTCTACGACCGGGAATACGAGGCGCGCGGCTGGCACGGGCAGGAGCCGAACCTGCCGCGCCCCCACGGCGGCCGCGGCTTCGTGGCCTCAGCGCCGTTCGCGGGCCAACTGCGCATGCGCGTGTACTGCAAAGGCGAGGACGGGCCGTTCTACCGCGTCGAGATCAGAGCGGGCGACCCGCCTCTGGCCGTCGTTACGTACAACGGCGGCATGGCCGGGATGCCGCATCCATGCTCGAAGGAGCCATTCCCCCAACGCGGGATGGAGTATCCCGAGCACGTCCCGACGCTCGAGGGTCCAGCGGGCGTGCCGATCCACGCAGGTGGCGGAGGCGGCAGCAGCGACAGCTGGCACACCAGCGGGACCGCCCTCACTGAGATGACCGCCGCCGAGCTGATGGACCACTTCGTCCCGCAGCTCGCGTCGCAGGGCGCGACCCTCATCGATCGCGGCGCAGCGGGTCCGGTCGCCTGGGGACGGTGGCGCCTCAGGAAGCTGGGCTGGGAGGCGCTGGTGATCGTGATCGAGCAGGCGACGGACCGTCGCTACCTCATGCTGCTCGCTGAATCAGAGCGGGCGGGACGGAACATGCGGTCCTGGCAGACGTACTCGGGAGGCTGGAGCTCCTTCGGGTGAGCCCGTGCGCCAGGCGTCGTTCCCCTGCGTCGCGCCCGGGGTACAAGCGGGGCGCTTCGCGCCGCGGGGGCCCTGCCTCTGCGACGTCGCACGAGGGGTGGAAGGGGCGACAGCCCCTGCGTCGGAAAAACGAATCCCGAGATTCCGGCGTGGGCCGATCACTCGCCCCACGACAGCCTCTCGGGATAGGCCGCGAAGAGTGCCTCTCGGCACCCCGGCGGGGAAGGCCTTTATCCACAAACGCGTCCACAATTGATGGGAGTGACCGCGGATCCCATCCTCGACCCCCTCAACCCAGAGCAGCGCGCCGCCGTGACCCACAAGGACGGCCCGCTGCTCATCCTGGCCGGCGCGGGCTCGGGTAAGACTCGCGTGCTCACGCACCGCATCGCCTGGCTCATCCGCGAGGGCGTGCCGGCGCGATCCATCCTGGCGGTGACCTTCACCAACAAGGCCGCCCGGGAGATGCGCGAGCGCCTCGAGCGCCTGGTGGGCCACGAGCGCCTGGCCGAGCTCACCGTGGGCACCTTCCACGCGTTCTGCGCCCGCCTGCTGCGGCACGACGGCCCGCT
>DASSPF010000169.1:0-4098 GCA_035699805.1 Candidatus Limnocylindria bacterium
CTGCTGCCTTCTTCCAGAAGCTGCGCGACCTGACCCACCACGACCCCGGAGGCAACCCGGGCGGCGACCGCGAAGACACGCTCTGCGGGCGCTGAGCTGTGCCGAGGGCCAGGATCGAACTGGCGACACATGGTTCTTCAGACCATTGCTCTACCGACTGAGCTACCTCGGCGGGAACCTCATTCTAGCGTCGTCGGTCGTGACCAACTTCTGCTCGAACCACCACCTCGACGCCGCTTTCCGTAGACCTACATCGGGCTGACGAGCTGGAAGTAGTTGTCGTCCGGGTCGGCGAGCGTCGCGACCCAGGTGTTCTCCGGCCATCCATCCATCCGGTAGGGCTCGCGCACGACCCTGGCCCCCGCCGCGGTCAGCTTGGCGAAGTCGCCCTTCACGTCCGAGCTCTCGATGTTGAGAAGGATCCGCCCAGGTTGAGGGTTCCGTCCCTTGATCTCGCTGTGAGGGCCGACGGTGATCCAGCCATCGCCGATCTTCCAGCCGGCGTACCCGCTCTCTTCCATGGCCGGCTTGCCGAACACCTTCGTGTAGTACTCGGTGAGTCGCTTCGGATCCTCGGAGCCGATGAGCACGCTATTCAGGTTCATGTCGCCACCTCCACTTTGTTCAACCGCGCTTGCGGTCGGAACGCATCGTCGCGGAATGACCGCAGCCGTGTGGACAGACGGCATCTTCCGCGAGCCAGAGACGATGTCTCGCTGGACCATTATCTCGGCGAGCGTCGGGCGGCATGGGCGATGGCTACTGGTTCGGCTTCGGTGGACTGGTGATGCTGCTCTTCTGGGTCTTCCTCGTCGCGGGGATCGTGTGGCTGGTCCTCACGCTCACCCGCTCGCAGGCTCGCACCGGTGAGGGCACAGGCTCGGCGCGCCGGATCCTCGAGGAGCGGCTCGCTCGCGGCGAGATCGACATCGAGGAGTTCCGACCACGGCGCGCCACGCTCGAGGAGCAGGGCCGATGACGCTCGAGCTGATCGCGGCTCCGCGGCATGGATCGAGCCGGGGCTAGAAGGTGATGACGCGGTCGGCCCAGAGCGTCCAGTCGGTGAGCTCGTCCATCGACGAGCGGTGCGCGCCGTCGGTGCGGTTCGCGTCGGTGAGCGCGCGCGTGTCGGAGCAGGTGCCGCAGCAGCCGACCTTCCCCCCGCCCTGCGCGACGGCGCGCACCATCCGCTCGATGTTGTAGTAGCCGTCCGGCGTCTTCTGCCCGCGCACCGCGCAGCCGACCGCGTCGCCCATGAGGAAGACGCGGATCTCCTGGCCCTCGCGCTTCAGGAGCGACATGGCCAGGCGAAACCCGTTGTACGAGCGCTCGGAGCCGTACGGCGCGTCGTTCAGGACGAAGAGCGTCTTCACCTGGTCACCTCACGATCCGGATGCGATGGGCAGACCCGCCGCCCGCCACTCGGGAAGCCCGTCTTCGAGACGGCGTGCGCGGAAGCCGCGGGCGCGCAGGAGCGCGAGCGCCTGCGGCGCGAGCACGCAATACGGCCCGCGGCAGTAGGCGACGATGAGCTTGGTCTTCGGCAGCTCGCGCAGCCTCCGCGCGAGGTCGTCGAGCGGGATGGAGATCGCGCCGCGGATGTGTCCGGAGCGGTACTCGTCCCCCGGCCGCACGTCGATGACCACGGCGTCCCGCCGCGCGAGCCGCCGCAAGAGCTCCTCGCGCGCGATGGGCTCGAGCGTGTCGCCACCGCCCTCGAGGTACTCCTGCGCGATGCGCTCGACCTCCACCAGCCTGGCGCGCGCGACCGCCCCGAGCTCCGATGTGAAGCGGCAGACGTGCTCGTCGGCCGCGCGGTAGTGGATGCGCGTTCCCTCGCGGCGCGCCTCTACGAGCCGCGCCGCCTTCAGCGCCTGCAGGTGCTGCGACACGTTCGTGACCGACATGCCCGTGGCCTGCGCGAGCGCGTCCACCGGCCGCTCACCCTGGCAGAGCAGCTCGAGGAGCTCGATCCGCTTCGGCGACGCCACCGCCTTGCCGATGCGCGCGAACTGCTCGTGGAGGTCGCTCCGCGGGTCGGCTGGTGTACGGGTCACCGGCCGAGTATATTCCAGTACTCGCTGGAATAGTCAAGGAGACACATGGGATGGCACCCGGAAAGACGACCCTCGTCCTGGGCGGCGGCGTCGGCGGATTGACCGCGGCGCACACGCTGCGCGACCTCGTCGGCCCCGAGCACCGCGTCGTGCTCGTCGAGCGGCGTCCCGACCATCTCTTCGCGCCGTCGCTGCTATGGCTCATGGTCGGCGACCGCCGCCGCGGGCAGCTCACCCGCGACCTCGCGGGGATGCTCCGGCCGGGCATCGAGCTCGTCCAGGCCGAGGTCACCGCGCTCGACCCCGAGCGCCGGATCGTGCGCGCGGGCGACCGCGAGCTTCCCTACGACGCGCTCGTCGTCGCGCTCGGTGCGGAGCTCGCGCCCGACACCATGCCCGGCTATGCGGAGGCCGCGCACAACTTCTTCGACCTGGACGGGGCGGCCCGTCTGGACGAGGCGCTGCGCGCCTTCGCTGGCGGCAAGGTGGTCGTGGCGGTGAGCGCGCTCCCGTACAAGTGCCCGGCGGCGCCATACGAGGCGGCGCTGCTCATCGAGGCAGCTCTGCGACGGCGGGGGGTCCGCGACCGCTCCGAGGTGGCCATCTTCACGCCGGAGCCGCAGCCGATGCCCGTCGCGGGTCCGGTCCTCGGCGGCGCGGTGAGCCAGCTCCTCGCCGAGCGGCGCATCGTGCTGAACACCGGCCGCACCCTCGCGGCGATCGACCCCGTCGGGAAGGCGCTCGTCTTCACCGACGGCGCGCGCGAGCCGTTCGACCTGCTCGCCGCCGTCCCGCCGCATCGCGCGCCCGAACCCGTGCGACGCTCGGCGCTGGCGAACGAGAGCGGGTGGATCCCCGTCGATGCCCGCACGCTGCGCACGCGCTTCCCGGACGTCTACGCCATCGGCGACGGGGCCACGATCACGCTCGCCAACGGGAAGCCCCTGCCCAAGGCCGGCGTGTTCGCGCACGCCCAGGCGCTCTCGGTCGCGCACGAGATCGCCGCATCGTTCGCGGAACGGCCGCGCCGCGCGTTCGACGGGAAGGGCTACTGCTGGGTGGAGCTGGGCGACGGGCGCGCGGCCTTCGCCGAGGGCGACTTCTACGCCACGCCGTCGCCCGAGATCCGGCTGCGGGCGCCGAATGCGCTGTGGCATGTGGGGAAGGTGCTCTTCGAGCGCTCGTGGATGGGTCGGGGCGTCGGCCGCCTCGTCGCGACCACCGCGCTGCGCGCTGGCGCGCGGATCGTGGGCATCAAGGCGTCGCTGTAGCTCGCGCCGCGGGCCTGCGCTATTTCGCGGGAAACTCCACGTGCCGACCGACGAACGGCGCGCGCTCCCCCACTGCGAGGAGGATCGGCGCGATCGCGCTGCCCACGAGCGCTGGACGCACGGTCGTCACATAGAAGCCCAGCGCGGCGTCGAACTTCGCGATCTGGTCGGCGGGCATCGCCGCGGTCGCGACCTCCGACGCCATCGCGTCGAGCATGTTCGGATCGATCATCACCGCGAACTGCGGGTTGGCAGCGAGTGTCGCGCGCAGTGCCGCGACCGCGGCCTGATCCACGGTCGCTCTCCCGTGCAGCGGCGCGAGGACGTTGTCAAAGCTCACGAGCGCCGCCAGCGCCACATAGACGCCAACGAGGGCCGTGGCGGCGCCGAGCGGCAATCCCAACGTGTGGTCGGCGGCCTTCAGGACGCCGACACGCGCGACCAGCGACGCCAGCGCGCCGCCGAGACGGCCGACCAGGCTGCCGGCGATCGTGATGAGGAGCACCCCCAGGCCGATCCCAGCGGTGCCCGCGGGTACCGTGCCCGCACCCGGACCGGCGTACAGCGCGTAGAGACCGACGAGCGAGGTGCCCACGGCGACGAGCGGCATGACGAACCCGCGGCGCCATCCGGCGAACGCGCCGAGCGCGACCGCGCCGATCACCGCGAGATCGATCACGAGCTCAACCCTTCCTCATCGCGCCGCGAGCATACGTGAGCCGCGGGCGCCCCAAACGGCGCTCCCGCGGCTCACACGCGTTCTGGAGATC
>DASSPF010000170.1:0-2019 GCA_035699805.1 Candidatus Limnocylindria bacterium
GGCCGCACCTCGGCCGCGAGGCGGTCCGCGTTCACGTAGCTGATTCGCAACACCTCGTTCCGCTCGCTCCGGTAGTAGTACGTGAGGCGCAGCGGTCGATCGAACTCGGTCGGTGACTCGAAGCGGGCGACCGCCGCGACGAGCACGCTTCCCGGCCACGTCCGAGCCGCGACCGCGGACGCCTCGACGATCCCCTGCCGCATCGTGAGCGGCGGCAGCGCCGCGTTCCGCCCGACCAGGCCGATCGCGCTGAAGCAGAGGGCGCCGACGAGCACCTTCGCAAGGACACCGAACGTCGCCGGTCGCAGCGCGGACGCGCTGAATGGATCGCTCGCGGCTCGCAGCCCGTCCGCGAGGAGCGCGAACGACGACGCGGCCAGCACGATGAACACGGCCGGCAGCAGTGTGGCGAGCTGCTCGCCGATGGCGTAGAACTGGATCGCACCGAGCATCGCCCCCCACTCGGGCGTTCGGCCCATGAGGGGCGTGACGCGATAGTCACCGCCGCCGAGCCCCTGGGATATGAGGAACGTCGCGCGCCCGACGAAGAGCCCGACGATGCCCAGCTCCGCGAGCAGGAGCAGGACGGCACCGGTCTCCAGCGCGCCCAGAGTGAGGAGCTGCGGGGTGAGCGCGCGGAGCAGATGCGAGCGCACCAGCCGCGCATCCGACGCGCCGACCGAGCGCGCCGCCTCCATGTACGGTCGCGACCGCGCATGCCGTGCTTCGCCCTCGACGAGCTCCGCGACCTCCGCCCAGCCGACCAGCGCGAGCGCGCCGATGAAGCCGAGCACCCCGAGCGGCCTCATGACGAGCACGAGGAGGATCGCGAGCAGCAGCTGCGGCAGCGCGGTGACCCCGCGGATGAGCACGCCGACGACGCGCGCCGCGATGCCGCCGTACCAGCCCGACGTCATGCCGACGGACACGCCGAGACCGAGCCGGACGACCGTGGATGCGATGACGATCGAGATCGTGAGCCATGCGCCGGCGAGGATCCGCGACCACTGATCGCGTCCGAGAGCATCCGTGCCGAGGAGGTGCTCGGCCGAGGGCATCGTCGGCGGCAGGTCGTAGACACGCGATCCGTCGGGGAGCGTTCGCCAGATGACGTTGTTCGTCGCGTTCGGGTCGTAGGGCGCATAGGCCACACCGAACGCACCGATCGCGATGAGCATGCCCACCGCAACAAGGCCGGCGACGAGCGGCGGATTACCGAGGACCCGCTTCAGATCGATCATCGGTGTCCGAGCGGTCCACTGGATCGTGCGGCGCTCGCGATGGAGGCGAGGAGCGCGCTGCCGACAGCGAACGAGAGCGCGAGCCCGGTCGCGAGCTCGAGGCGGCGCAGCCCCAGCGCCTGCAGGAACAGCGTTCCCGCGCCGCCCCAGATGTACACGTACTCGACGATGACGAGGCTCGAGAGCGCCATTCGCGTGGCGAGGAGGATCGCCGCGACGATGCCCGGCGCCGCGTTCGGAAGGATGTGGTGAACGAGCACCTCTCGGTCGCGCAGGCCCTTCGCGATCCCCGTGCGTACGAAGTCGGCATGACGGACCTCTTCGATCGAGATCGCGCTGAAGCGGAAGATGTACGCGGCCGGCCGCAGCCCGAGAGCGACCGCGGGAAGGATCAGGTGTTCATCGATCCCGAACCCGGCGACCGGCAGGAACGGAAGGCCGGTCTGCAGCGAGACGAGGACGGAGGCGAGACCCAGCACGATCGCCCAGAAGAACGCCGGAAGAGACGCGGCGAGCGTTCCGAGCGCCCAGACCGCGGCCTTCGCGGGACCGTCGCGCGAGGCCGAGTAGGCGATCGCTGCCGGGACCGCGAACAGGAGGGCGCCGAGGACCGCTGCACCGAGGAGGATGGCGCTGTCGCCGAGCGCGACACGGAGCTCGTCGCCGGGCGCGACCGTTCGGAAGATCGGACGCGCGCGCATGAGCAGCGAGTTCGCCCGCAGCTCGGAGGTCTCGATGTGATCTGGATCGGCAAGGAAGCCGACGATCCCCACGGTGA
>DASSPF010000171.1:0-5747 GCA_035699805.1 Candidatus Limnocylindria bacterium
CCGTCGCGCAGCGCCTCGCCCTGCGCGCGCACCGCGTCGGCGATGAGCGCGGCGAGGTCGTCGCCCGGGCGGATCTCGGGGAGACCGTCGACCGATGTGACGGTCAATGAACGTACGATGGGGTACATGTTGACACTTGGCTGGAAGGCGTCAGCCGAGCAGTTCGGACCGCAGGACCTCCTCCGGTACGGCGTCCTCGCCGAGGAGCTCGGCTTCGAGAGCGCCGTCGTGAGCGACCACTTCCACCCTTGGCGCGACACCGGCGGGCACGCGCCGTTCTCGTTCGCCTGGCTCGGCGCGCTCGGTGCGAGCACCACGCGCATCCGCATGGGGACGAGCGTGGTCACGCCGACCTTCCGCTACCACCCCGCGATCGTCGCGCAGGCCGCCGCCACGCTCGCGCTGCTCTTCCCCGGCCGCTTCTTCCTGGGCGTGGGCTCGGGTGAGTCGATGAACGAGACACCGGTGACCGCGTCGGAGTGGCCCGAGCCCGGCGAGCGTGTCCGACGGCTGCGTGAGGCGGTGCGCCTGATGAAGCGCCTGTGGTCCGAGGACTACGTGACGTTCGACGGCAAGTACTACACGACGCGCGAGGCGAAGATCTTCGACAAGCCCGCTGGCGGCGTGCCGCTGTACGTCGCCGGCGCCGGGCCGCAGGTGGCCGAGTTCGCCGGCAGAGAGTCCGAGGGCTTCATCTGCACCTCGGGCAAGGGCGCCGAGCTCTACCGCGACACGCTCCTGCCCGCCCTCGCCAAGGGCGCGACCGAGGCGGGGCGCGAGGCGAGCGCGATCGAGCGGACCATCGAGATGAAGGTCTCGTACGACACCGATCGGGAGCGAGCGCTGGCGGACACGACGGAGTGGGCAGCACTGGCTCTGCCGGCCGAGGAGAAGACCGGCGTGGATGATCCGCGCGAGATGGAGAAGCGGGCACGCGGCGCCATGGCGAAGGCGCACACGCGCTTCATCGTCTCCACCGACCCGGAGGAGCACGTCGCGAAGATCCGCGAGTACGTGGCGTGGGGCTTCACGCACCTCATCTTCCACTTCCCCGGCCAGGACCAGGAGCGGGCCATGCGCCTCTACGCGCGCGACATCCTCCCGCGCCTGCGGTGAACGAGCTCGACGCGCACGCGAGCGAGCTCATCGCGTCGGCGCGCGTCGCGCACCTCGCGACCGCCGACCAGTACTCGCGCCCGCATGTCGTGCCCATCGTCTTCGTCGTCGATGGCGCGCACCTCTTCTTCCCGCTGGACCGCAAGCCGAAGCGCGAGGACGACTGGCACATGCTGCGGCGCGTGCGGAACATCGAGACGAACGGCCGTGTGTCCATCGTGATCGATCGCTACGACGAGGACTGGTCGCGGCTGGCCTGGGTGCTGCTCGAGGGCGTCGCGACGATCGTCGAGACCGGCGCGGAGCGCGACCGCGCCGCGGCGGCGCTCGCGCGCAAGTACCCGCAGTACGCGGGCGGCGGCCTCGACGGCCGGCCGGTGGTGCGCGTCGTCGTGGAGCGGACGGTGAGCTGGAGGGCATCCGGCGCGGACACGCCGTAGCTCCGGCGGCCCGTTCTAGACTCGCGCACTCATGGAATTCGGATTCACGCTCAAGCCCGACGTCGCGCTCGACCGCGCGGCAGCGCTCGCGCGGCTCGCCGAGGAGAACGGCTTCACCTACGGCTGGATCTTCGACAGCCACGTGCTGTGGAAGGAGCCGTACGTCCCGCTCACGCTCATGGCCCAGGCGACGAAGACCATGCGCCTGGGCACCTGCGTCACCAATCCGGCGACGCGCGAGCCGTCGGTGACCGCGAGCACGCTCGCGACGCTCCAGCTCCTCTCGGGCGGACGCTTCGACCTCGGCATCGGCCGCGGCGACTCCGCGCGCCGCGTCCTCGGCAAGCCGCCAACGACGCTCGCGGTGCTCGAGCAGGCCACGCGGGTCATCAAGGAGCTCGCCGAGGGACGCGAGGTGCGCTACGAGGACGCGAGCATCCGCCTGGAGTGGGCGCCGAAGCACCGGCTGCCGGTGTGGGTCGCGGGCTACGGGCCGAAGGCGCTCGAGGTCACCGCACGCATCGCGGACGGCGCGATCATCCAGCTCGCCGATCCGAGCCTGGTCGGCTGGTGCGTGGGGCTCCTCCGCGACGGCGCGACGAAGGCCGGGCGCGACCCGAACGAGATCGCGGTCATGGCGGCGGCGGCCGCGTACGTCGGCCCGCGCGAGATCGCGCTCGAGCGCGTTCGCTGGTTCCCGGCCCTCGTCTCGAACCACGTCGTGGATCTGGTGAAGCGCTACGGCGAGTCGGGGCTGCCGACGGATCTCACCGCGTACGTGAAGGACCGCAAGGGCTACGACTACCAGCACCACGCCGAGGTCGGATCATCGAACGCCGCCTTCGTGGACGACGAGTCGGTCGAGCGCTTCTGCGTGGTGGGTGACGCGCGGGACCACATCGCCAAGCTGAAGGCGCTCGCGGCCGCGGGCGTGCGCCAGTTCAACGTGTACCTCATGAACGGCGACGAGGAGGACCAGATCCGCATCTACGGGCGGGACATCATCCCGGCCCTGCGCGGCGTCGCACCGGCGGCGATCGCCTAGGACGCGGGCGGCGGGATCACCTCGCCGGTCGAGCGCCCATAGGCCCACACGTCGAGGTTCGGACCGGCGACGCCGTGCGCCCCGAGGATCGTGCCGACGTGTGCACGGTGGTCGCTCCCGTGATGCAGGTACTGCGCGACGATGATCGCGGCGGCGGCGATCGCGCCGGACGGGCGCTTGATCATGCGGGCCGGATCGAGCTCACCGTCGAGCACCGCCACGAGGCGCTCGCCGTTGGAGCGCGCGCGCTCGATGAGCTCGGTGATGGGCGCCTGCCAGTCGGGCGTCATCGCGCGGCCACCGCGCTCGGTCTCGATGGGCGGCCGCAGGCCGGTGAGGCCATGGAGGTAGCCGTGCTCCGCACCGACGATGTGATGGAGCGTGCTGTGGAGGGTGCCGTACGTCCCGGGCGTGGTCCAGGCGAGCTGCTCGGCGGTGAGCGCGGCGCAGAACGCCAGGAGCTCGAGGTTGGCCCACGTGTTGTGCCGGACCGCGCGGATGAGCACGGCATCGGCGGTCATCGGCCGGCACCCGCCGCGAGCTCCGCCACCTTCTCCTCGAGCTCGGCCTGAAGGTCGGCGAGCTCCTGCTGCGCGACGGCGAGGTTCTCCTTTGCGCGCTTCACATCCTCACGCTCGCGCATCGTGCGCGCCGCACCACGCGCCGCGGTCGTGCCACGGCCGATGGTGGAGTAGCTGGTGGTCTTCCGTCCGAGGATCGCCGTGAGGATGGTGGCACCCGCGGACACGGCGGTCTGCATGCCGGCGGCCTTCACCTGACCCTCCTCCCGCTCGACCACCTGCGTCGCACGGCGCGCCTTCTCCTCTGCCCGACGGATCTTGGCCGAGTACTTGGCGCGGAGCGCCTCGACCGCCGCGTCGCGCTCCTCTCGCGCGTGCTGGTCCTCGTCCGCGCGCGAGTCTCGCGCGCTCGCGGCGGCCACCGGCACGGCGGCCGGGCGCCGGTCGCGCATGAGCAGCTTGATCTGGTCGCGCGTCAGCGGCCCCCGCAGGTACGACATCGCCCACCGCGACTCGATGACGACCGGGCCATCCTCGTGGACGTTGTTCATGAGGAAGACGCGGGTGCCCAGCCCGGCGAGCAGCTCTTCCATCCCCTTCCGGTCGAACGTGGCCGACGCGGCGGCCGATGCGCCCTCGAGCCCATCGAGCACGCGCATCTTGTCCCGGTCCGTCTGAAGCCGGCCGATGAGCCACGTGCCGATGTTCGCAAGCCCCTTGTAATCGAGGTCGACCGGGTTCTGCGTGGCGAGCACGACGCCCAGCCCGTAGGCCCGGGCCTGCTTCAGCAGCGTCAGCAGGGGCCGCTTCGACGGCGGCTCGGCCACCGGTGGGAAGAAGCCGAAGATCTCGTCCATGTAGAGGATCGCGCGCAGACTGGTGGTCCCGCTCTGCGTACGGACCCAGCCGAGGATCTCGTTCAGCAGGAGCGCGACGAAGAACATCCGCTCGGCATCGCCCAGGTGCGCGATCGAGAAGATCGACACGCGCGGCTTCCCGTGGGCGGTCCGGAACATCGCACCGATGTCGAGCGGCTCGCCGTCGAGCCAGCCGGCGAAGCCCGGCGAGGCCAGCAGGCCATTGATGCGCAGGGCGAGCTCCTCGCGGTCCTTGGCCGGATAGAAGGTATCGAGCTCGAGCGCGCCGATCCGCTTGACCGGGGGGCGCTGGACCTGGCCAACGAGCGCGGCGAGGTCCAGGTCGCGCCCCTCGCCCCATGCCGTCGCGAGAAGGGTGGACAGGAGGATGTGCTCGCGGCTCTTGATGGGATCGGCATCGATCCCGACCAGGGTGAGCAGGCTCGTCGCGGTGGTCGCGATCCGCTCGCGGAACAGCTCGCTGTCCTCACGGAGCGCCGGAGGCGGCGCGCTGAACGAGCGCACGATCGACACCGGGATTCCCGCGGTCGAGCCGGGCGTGTAGATGGCGAAGTCGGCGGACTCGCGGAAGGTGCGGATACGCTCACCGCTCTGGTCCCACGCGGCGAGACCGTTGCGCCAGAGATCGGCCTGCTGTTTCGCGTGCTCGTCGGGCGTGACGCCCTTCCGGGCGGCGTCCTCTTCGTTGATCCACGGGCGGAAGTCCTCCGGACGGAGCTCGGGGAACGCGAGGAGCAGATTGGTGAGGTCGCCCTTGGGATCGATGACGATGGCCGGGACGCCGTCGATGACGGCCTCCTCCAGCAGGTCGATGCAGAGACCGGTCTTGCCGCTGCCGGTCATCCCGACGACCGCGGCATGCGTCACGAGATCCTTGGAGTCGTACAGGGCCGGTCGGTCGGTCGACTTCTTCGCCTCGAGGTCGTACTCACGACCGAGGTAGAACTGCCCGAGCTTCTCGTAATCCGTCATGGCGACCATCGTAGTGCGCCCATCAGGTCTGGAGGATCGGACTGCCGCGCTTGATGAACTTCCCGCGCCCCTTCTTCCCAAGGAACCGATCCTTCTCGACGATGACCTCGCCGCGCGACAGCACCACGGCGGCCTTGCCCTTCACCTTGCGCCCCTCGTAGGGGTTGTAGTCGACGCGCATGTGGTGCGTCTTCGCGGAGAGGGTCTGCGTGGCCTTGGGATCCCACACCACGATGTCCGCATCGCTCCCCACCGCGATGGTCCCCTTGCGCGGGAACATCCCCATGATCTTCGCCGGCGTGGTGGAGGTGAGCTCGACCCAGCGATTCACCGTGATGCGCTTCCCCACCACTCCGCCGTCGTACAGCAGCACCATGCGCGTCTCGACACCGGGGGCGCCGTTGGGGATCTTGGAGAAGTCGCCCTTCCCGAGCTCCTTCTGCTTGGGCAGCCCCTTGAACCCCTCCTTCATGCAGAACGGGCAGTGGTCTGTGGAGACCACCTGGAGGTCGTTGCGCACCAGACCCTTCCAGAGCTCCTCCTGGTGCCACTTCTCGCGCAGCGGCGGGCTCATGACGTACTTCGCGCCATCGAACCCCGGCTCGTCGTAGTTGTCGATGGAGAGGAACAGGTACTGGGGGCACGTCTCGGCGTACGCCGGCAGCCCGCGGTCGCGGAAGAGACGCACCTGCTCCAGCGCCTGCGCCGCGGAGAGATGGACGATGTAGAGCGGGATGCCGCCCGCCATCTCCGCGAGCCGGAAGGCGCGGTACGT
>DASSPF010000172.1:0-2631 GCA_035699805.1 Candidatus Limnocylindria bacterium
GTCTGCTGGCTCACCTGCTCGCGCGTGATGAGCGTCCCCAGGAGCACACCGACGGTGCGGCCCTGGAAGACCAGGCGCGAGATGAGCAGCCGCGGCGGCGCGCCCACCCACTCCGCCTGGAACGGGACCGGCCAGTCGAGCGCGACCGCGCGGTTGGAGGGCAGTGCGTCATCGGGGAGCTGGAGCGTGGTGAGCCGGCGGTCGTGCAGCCAGGGCATGCGGCCCACCGATGCGACCACGCCGTCGCTTCCCGGGGGCTGGCGGACGACCGCCGCGCCCATGAGGAAGGGCACGCTGTTCAACAGGATGCGCAGCGTCGCCTCGACCGGCGGCGTGATCGGCACCACGTTGAACGACGGCGTGCGGCCGGGCTCCTCCCCGCTCATCGGTCGTGCGATCGACAACTGCTCAGCGTCCTCCCACAGCGGGCCGCGGCCCAGACGTCAGTTCTACCCTGCGGAAGCATGCCGCAGTGAGCCGCTGGCGGGGGAGGTCCAATACGGGGGAGTACGGATGGGTGACCCACCTCAGTGCGCGGAGGTGCCGCCGTCCACCATGAGCGTCTGTCCGGTGATGAAACCCGCCGCCGGCGAGGCCAGGAACACCACGGCGGCGGCGACGTCCTCCGGCGTCCCCAGACGCCCGAGCGGCGTGCGCGCGATCTCCTCCTCGCGGAAGCCGGGGATGGTCCGGAACCGCTCGCGGGTGAGATCGGTCTCCACCGCGCTCGGACCCACGGCGTTCACGGTGATGCCGTGCGGCGCGAGCTCCAGGGCGAGCGAGCGCGTGAGGTTCACCAGACCGCCCTTCGCCGCGCTGTACGCCACCCGCTCGCGGCGACCGACCACCCCGTAGATCGAGGCCACGCTGACGATCCGCCCACCCTGCCCGGCGGCGATCATCCGCTCGGCCGCCGCCTGGGTGACGAAGACCAGGCCCTTGAGGTCGGAGTCCACGACGGTGTCCCAGGCGTCCTCGTCGAGGGTCCGCAGATCCTGCGCGATGTTCGTGCCGGCGTTGTTCACCAGGATGTCGAGGCCGCCCATCTCGCGGTCGTGCCGCTCGAAGCACACCCGGATCGACCCGTGATGGCGCACCTCGAGCAGCAGGGCGACCGAGCGGCGGCCCTTGGCGCGGATCTCGCGGGCGACCGGCTCGCCGTCCTCGCCATTTCGCGATGTGACAGAGACATCCGCGCCGGCGTCGGCCAGAGCGAGGGCGATCGCGCGGCCGATACCGCGCGAGCCGCCCGTCACGAGCGCTCGCTTTCCCTCCAGGCGGAACGAACTCATCACCGCGCTGTGCGAGCATACGGGCGATGGTGAAGGACGCGGTGGAGGTCCGGATCCCGGCCGCCGCCAGCGACACGAAGACCCTCAGCGAACAGCTCCTCAGCGCCGAGGCGCGCGCGTTCATCGGCCGGCTCGAGCAGGAGGTCGCGCCAACGCGCATCGGGCTGCTCGAGACGCGTCAGCAGCGCTGGCGTGAGCTCCGCGAGGGCGGGACGCTGCGCTTCCCCGAGGAGACCGCCGTGCAGCGTGCCGCGGAGTGGCGCGTCGCGGAGGCACCCGAGGACCTGCGTGTCCGCAAGGTCGAGATCACCGGCCCGACCGACCGCAAGATGGTCATCAACGCGCTCAACTCGGGCGCGTCCACGTTCATGGCCGACTTCGAGGATGCGAACACCCCCACCTGGCGCAATCTCATCGAGGGGCAGCGCAACCTCATGGACGCGATCGATCGCACCATCGAGTTCCGCAACCCCGACGGAAAGACGTACAAGCTCAACGACCAGACCGCCACGCTCATCGTCCGCCCGCGCGGGTGGCACCTCGACGAGCGGCACGTGCTGCTGAACGGGAAGCCGATGACCGGCGCGATCTTCGACTTCGGCCTGTACATGTTCCATAACGCGCAGCGCCTGCTCGAGCGCGGCAGCGGGCCGTACTTCTACCTGCCCAAGCTGGAGAGCCACCGTGAGGCCCGCCTCTGGAACGAGATCTTCCAGTGGACCGAGGACGAGCTGAAGATCCCGCGCGGCTCGATCCGCGCGACGGTGCTGGTGGAGGTCATCACGCTCGCGTTCGAGATGGACGAGGTCCTGTACGAGCTGCGCGACTACTCGGGCGGACTGAACGCCGGCCGCTGGGACTACATGTTCAGCCTCATCAAGAAGTTCGCCGGTCGCAAGGAGTTCGTCCTGCCCGACCGCGCGCAGGTCACCATGACCGTGCCGTTCATGCGCGCGTACACCGAGCTGCTCGTGCAGACCTGCCACCGCCGCGGCGCGTTCGCGCTCGGCGGCATGGCCGCGTTCATCCCCAACCGGCGCGACGCGGCGGTGACCGAGGCCGCGCTCGCGAAGGTCACCGACGACAAGCGGCGCGAGGCGACCGACGGCTTCGACGGCACCTGGGTCGCGCACCCCGATCTGGTGCAGACCGCGATGACCGAGTTCGACAAGGTCCTCGGCAGCCGGAAGAACCAGCTCGAACGCCAGCGGCCCGAGGTGCGCACCACCGAGGCGCAGCTCCTCGACGTGGCGATCCCCGGCGCGACGATCACCGACGCCGGGCTGCGCACGAACGTGAGCGTGGGCATCCAGTACATCGCCTCGTGGCTGCGCGGCAC
>DASSPF010000173.1:0-6513 GCA_035699805.1 Candidatus Limnocylindria bacterium
CCCTCTGGATCGGCGGTCACGGTGACGAGGCGGTGCGCGTTGCAGCCGAGCACGATGCCGGTCTGTTCGTGTGGCTTCCGCGCTCTCCCACCGATCTCGACGGCTACCGGCGCAAGCTGCGGGCGCGGAGCGCGACGTCACAACTCGGCGCCTCGCTGCCCCTCGCGCGCGTCGAGGGCCGCTGGCTGGAGGCCTCGCGCGACTTGCGGGACGCGGGCGCCGACCTGCTGGTCGTGCTCCGACGGTACGACGAGGGCGCGATCGCCGATCTCGAGCGCTACGCCAGCGAGGTCGCGTCCCGCCTCTAACGTAGGCCTCATCAGTGACGACATGGCCTGGCGAAGAGTGCGTCGCTCAGCCAAGCGAGCCCTCGACTCGGTCTCCCTGCGAGCATGTAGATGCGCGCGAAGGAGAGCAACTTGAAGGCGCCACTCGGATTCGGCGATCGCACCATCCCCGTGCCAAGCCACGTCTGTCTCTTCTACTACGACGACACTGAGCTTCGCTCGCGGTTCGGGTTCCTGAAGATCGGACTCGAAGCTCCCGACGAGGCAGTGGTGCTCTTCGGGCGGGCGGAGCGGCTTGACCAGGTCAAGGCATATCTCGCGAGCGACCTCGGACGCGACCTGGCAGCCGACCACGACTCAGGGAAGCTCGTGTTCGTCGGCGGCGATCGCGATCCGGACGTGCTTCTCGGCGGGATCGGCTCCGCGCTGGACCGGCTCGCCAAACGCGGCACGAAGCTCATCCGGTTCATGGGTTTCATCGGCTGGGGCGATCCATCCTGGCCGAGCGACATCGAGCTCTTGAAGTTCGAGGCGGCGGTGAACGGCGCCGCCGCGAAGTTCCCGGTCATCGTAGTCTGCGCGTACAACGTCGTCGAGCTTCCCGGTCCTATCCTCATGACGGGCGGTGTCGCGACGCATCCCTACACCGTCGTGGGGGCCACGCTCTGCGAGAATCCCCACTACGTCACGACGACGGACTACCTCACGCGACTCGAGGACGTCGACAGCCCACGTTGGTTCGCTGGCGTGACGGTCGGCCCCCTTTCCACGCGCGCCGAGCGGGCTACACCGCGAGGTGACGCAGCAGGTCGGGGCTGAACGTCCCGACCGTGACCTCCTCCACCGGACCGCGCAGCCGCATCGCGTAGCCCTCGCCGACGCTCACCTCGAGGTCGCCGCCCGGCATCGTCACGGTCACCGCACGGTCCACCAGCCCTCGGCGGTGACAGGCCGCGACGGCGGCACAGCTCGACGTTCCCGACGCGAGCGTGTACCCCGCGCCTCGCTCCCAGATCTCGATCGCGATGTGCGCACGGGAGAGCACTTCGGCGAACTGGACATTGGTGCGCGCGGGGAAGGCCGGATGCCGCTCGACCTTTGGTCCGAGCGTGTGTGCGTCGATCTCGGCAAGATCGCCCACGAAGACGACGCAGTGTGGATTGCCGATCGACAGGCTGGCCACGTCGAGCCGACGGCCCGGGATCTCGATGGTCTCCAGCGGCTCGAATGACACGGTCCCCATCTCGGCGGTGACTTCGAGCACCCGGCCATCGCGGACGACGCACTCCACCCCGACCGGACCGCCGGCAGTCCGCACGCGGAAGCGGTCGCTCGTCGTGTACCCGTGCTCGCGCAGATACTTCGCGAAGATGCGTACCCCGTTGCCGCTCTTCTCCGCATCGGTCCCGTCGGGGTTGTAGATGCGCATGCCGAAGTCGGAGCCACGCGGCTCGTCCACCAGGAGCACGCCATCGGATCCGACGCCGTGATGCCGGTCGCAGATGAGGCGCACCGCCTCGGGTGTGACCGTGAACGGGACGTTCGCTGGATCGATGACGATGTAGTCGTTGCCGAGGCCGTGCGATTTCACGTAGTGCGCCACGCATGGAATCATCGCCGCTCGGGATCCTTCACGTCTTCTCAACGCTCGGTATCAGGTCATTTGTGGCCCAGCCTGGGCCTTTCGCGCACGCCGGTCTGGCCGCGGCACCGGTCGAGCTGCGCCGGGGACGTCAGCCGCTCGCGCTCGCCGCGCGAGTCATAGCATCGCTGGCATCGTGAGCTTCGCGGCCGACCTCTTCCCCGACACCACACGCGTCACCGACGACGGCCACCTGTCGATCGGCGACTGCGACCTCGTCGCGCTCGCTGCGGAGCACGGCACGCCGCTCTACGTCTATGACGCAGCCACGGTCGAGGCGCGCGCGGCCGCGTACAGCGACGCGCTGCGCTCGGCGTACCCGGGACGCGCCACCGTCTGCTATGCGGCGAAGGCGTACATCGCCCCCTGGCTGCTCGAGCTCCTCGCAAGGCAGGGCCTCGGCCTGGACGTCGTCTCCGGCGGCGAGCTGCACGTCGCCGCGGTCGCTCGGTACCCGCGGGAGCGCGTGTACTTCCACGGGAACAACAAGAGCGAGGAGGAGCTCCGACAGGCGCTCGCGGAGTCCGTGGGCCGCATCGTCGTCGACAACCTCGACGAGATCGAGCTGCTCGGGCGTCTCGCGGACGGCCGCGCGGAGCCGCAACCGGTGCTCCTGCGGGTCGGTCCCGGCGTCGATGTGCACACCCATGCGCACCTCACCACGGGCGCGCCCGATACGAAGTTCGGCCTCGACATCCAGAGCGGCGCGGCGGAGACCGGTGTGCGTGCGATCCTCGCGCAGCGAGCGCTGGACCTGCGCGGCTTCCATGCGCACATCGGTTCGCAGATCCGAGACGTCTCGCCATACCGTGCCTGCGTGGACCGTCTGTTCGCCTTTGCCGCCCAGATGCGCGACCGCCACGGCTTCGTGGCGACCGAGATCAGCCCCGGCGGCGGCTATCCCGTGCGCTACGTTCCCGGCGATCCCGATGTGCGGGTCGCGGACATGATCAAGGAGGTCGCGGCGGCGGTCGTGACTGCGGCGAGGCAGCATGCGTTCGAGCTGCCCGAGCTCACGATCGAGCCCGGCCGCTCGATCATCGCGCCGGCCGGGGTCGCCGTGTACCGGGTGGGATCGGTGAAGCGCGGTGCGCGCACCTACGTCGCCGTCGATGGCGGGATGGCCGACAACATCCGCCCGACCGCCTACGGCGCCGAGTACACCGCGGCTCTCGCATCGCGTGTCGACGATGGTGGCCTCGCCGAGGTGGCGATCGCGGGGAAGTACTGCGAGACGGGCGACATCCTCATCCAGAAGGTGGCGCTGCCGCTCCCCAGGGTGGGCGACCTCATCGCCGTGCCGGTCTCGGGCGCGTACCACCTCGCGATGGCGAGCAACTACAACATGGCGCCGCGGCCGGCCGTGCTCGTGGTCGAGGGTGGCGCGGCGCGCGTGGTGAACCGTCGGGAGACGTACGCGGACCTCACACCAGGCTGAGCCGGCCCGACAGGATCGCGAGCACCGCGGTCACGGTGACGATGCTCGCGAGCGTACCCGCGACCACGACGTTGCTCACGAAGCGCGGCTGCGCGTCGAACTGCGTCGCGGTGAGCGTGGTGAAGACCGCCGTAGGCATGGCGGAGCCGACGATCATCACGTCGCGCGCGAGTCCCTCGATGCCAAGCAGCGCCGTGAGGCCCCAGCCCACGAGCGTGCCCACGACGAGGCGGTTCACCACGGCCACGGCGACCAGCCCCGGGCGCTCGATACGCGCTGAGGACGCCACCTGCATGCCGAGCACCGTGAGCATGACGGGGATCGCGGCCTGCGACGGCAGCGCGAGCGCCGCGTCGAGGAATGCCGGCAGCGGGATCTGCGCGAGATTGAGTGCGAGCGCCGCTGCCACGGCGTAGATCATCGGTTGGCGGAAGACCTGCGCGAACGAGCGGCCCAGGGATGCATTGCTGCTCGAGGCGATGAAGATCGACAGGGTGAGCCCATACACCGTCTGCATCGCCAGCAGGACGAGCGCGAACGCCAGGCCGTCCGTGCCGAAGGCGAGGAGGGCGACCGGCAGACCGTAGTTCCCCAGGTTGGGGAAAGCTGCAGTGAGCATGAACGCGCTCCCCGTCGCGCGATCCAGACGCCCGAGCCGGATGATGACGAAGGCGAGCGCGAGCATCACCACGGCGAGCAGGAGTGCGAAGAGGGTGATCTTGAGCGGTAGCTCGCTCTGGAAGTCCACCTTCAGCAGCGAGGTGAAGATGAGACTGGGCATGAGCACGTACAGCGCGAGCTGGTTGAACGGCGCGATCGGCGGTCGCAACGTGCGCTCCAGCACGAAGCCGATACCCGCCACGATGAAGACGGGCAGGACGACGTTGACGAAGAGGGTCAGCATGGGCGGGCCGAGGAACGGATCAGACCGCTCAGGGTAGCCTCATCAGGTGCCCGTCCGCTCTCTGCTCCGTCGTTTCCTCTGGGTCGGCCTGACCTCGTTCGGCGCCGCGCGCTGGACGAACCTGCACGCGGCGTTCGTGGAGAGCCGCCTCATCAGTGAGGACAAATTCGTGCGCGACCTCGCGATCTCCCAAACGCTGCCGGGGCCCGGGTTCGTGAACCTCACCGCGCTCTGCGGGATGCGTCTTGGCGGTGTGCGGCTGGCGGTGGCCGGGCTCGCGTTGGTGCTCCTGCCTGGTCTCCTCGCGATCGTCGCCGCCATGGCGTACCTCTCGACCGACGAGGCCTGGGTGGCGCGTTTCTTCCACGGCATCCTCGTGGGTGCGGTCGGCGTGCTCACCGCATCGTTCGTGCGTCTTTCGGCCGTGCGTGTCCGCGCCCGCTTCGACATCTTTCTCACCACCGCGGCCCTGGTCCTCGTGGTGGCGCGTGTCCCGCTGTTCGTGGTGGTCGTCGCGATCGGCGCGCTCGGCGCGTGGCGCTACCGCGCCACGCCGCAGGGTGATCCGTGAGCCTCCTCGAGATCGTCGCGCTCTTCGCGCGCATGGGCGCGCTCAGCTTCGGTGGTGGCCTCTCGGTGCTCGCCGAGCTGCAGCGCGAGCTGGTGGAGGACCGGGCGATCATGAGCGAGCGGGAGTTCGCCACGGCGTTCGCCCTGGGCCAGGCGACACCCGGGCCGGGCATCCTCTATCTCATCCCGCTGGGATTCCGCATCGGCGGTGTCCCGGGTGCGGCCGCCGCGCTCCTCTCGTTCCTTGTGCCGCCGCTCCTCTTCCAGATCCTTGTCGCCCAGCGGTGGGAGCAGCTGTCGCGTGCCGGCTGGGTGCGCGCCATCAACCGCACGCTGGTCCCGCTCAGCCTCGGCCTCATCGGCGGATCGGTGCACACGCTCGGGACGCCGCTCCTGGGCGACCCGATGACCGTGCTGGGTCTCGTGCTCGCGACCACCGCAGCGCTGATGGTGCGTACCAGCCCGGCGGTCATCGTGCTCGGTGCGGGTCTGCTCGGCCTGGTCGGCGTGCTGTAGCAGCGCCTTCGTCGTGGGCTCGGCCCGCGACCTGATCGTGCCGACGCTACGCGGTACGCTCGATGATCGCAGCGATGCCCTGACCGCCGCCGATGCACAGGCTCGCGAGCCCATACGTGCCGCCGCGCTCGCGCAGCTCGTAGGCGAGGGTCAGCGCCAGACGCGCACCTGACGCACCGAGCGGGTGGCCGAGGGCTATCGCGCCGCCGTTGACGTTGGTCTTCGCGCGGTCGAGGCCCAGATCCTTCTCCACCGCGAGGTACTGCGTCGCGAAGGCCTCGTTGATCTCGACCAGATCCATGTCCTCCACCTTCAGGCCGGCGCGGGCGAGCGCCTGGCGCGAGGACGGGGCGGGGCCGATGCCCATGATGTCGGGATCCACGCCGCACACCCCACCGGAGACGATGCGCGCGATGGGCGCGAGCCCGGCCTTCTGCGCTGCGTCCGCCGACGCAACGATGACGGCCGCTGCGCCGTCGTTGATGCCCGACGCGTTGCCCGGCGTCACCGTGCCGTCCTTCTCGAACCGCGCGACGAGCTTGCCGAGGATCTCCATGGAGGTATCGGGGCGGATGTGCTCGTCCTTGTCCATCGTGATCGTGCCCTTCTTCTGCTTCACCTCGACCGGCACGATCTCCTTGCTGAAACGGCAGGCCTCCCGCGCCTTGGCTGCCGCCATGTGACTGCGATACGCGAACTCGTCGGCCGCCTGGCGCGTGATGCCGTACTTGCGGCCGAGGTTCTCGGCGGTGTTCGCCATACCGAGACCGTTGTAGGAGTCGACCAGCGCGACCCACAGGTAGTCCTCGAGCTTCTGCTCGCCGAGCGGCAGTCCCCAGCGCGCGCCGCGGATCTGGTGCGGGGCCATGCTCATGTTCTCGGTGCCGCCCGCAAGGACGAACTCCGCCTGGCCGAGCTGGATCTCCTGCGCCGCGAGCAGGATGGCCTGGAGACCGGAGCCGCACAGGCGGTTGATGGTGAGCGCGGGGGCCTCCTTGGGGACCCCGGCCTTCAGGCCGATGTGGCGGGCGAGGTACACCGCGTCACCGGAGGTCTGGAGCACGTTGCCGAAGATCACCTGGTCGATCTGCTTTGGATCCACCCGGGAGCGCTCGAGCGCCGCCTTCGCCGCGATGACGCCCAGGTCTGTGGCGGA
>DASSPF010000174.1:0-3631 GCA_035699805.1 Candidatus Limnocylindria bacterium
CGCACGACGTCCACGATGTAGCGGCGCACCGCGTCGCTCACGCGGACGCGGCGCACCTCGTCGCGGAGTCCCGCGAGCGCGGCCGCGTCGAAGAGCGGCTCGAGGGTGTCGGTAGCGACGTTCGCCGGTCCGTGGACGCGAAGGATGTCGTCCTCTTCATCCGCGTCCGGGTAGCCAAGCTGGATCAGGAACAGAAAGCGGTCGAGCTGCGCCTCCGGCAGCGGGAAGGTCCCCTCGAGCTCGATGGGGTTCTGGGTGGCGATGACGCAGAACGGCTCCGGCAGCCGCCGCGTCGTGTCGTCCACGGTGATCTGCCGCTCCTGCATCGCCTCGAGGAGGCTCGACTGCGCGCGCGGCGTGGCGCGGTTGATCTCGTCCACCAGGAGGATGTTCGACATGATCGGGCCGGGTCGGAACTCGAAGGTCTGCGTCCGCTGGTCGTAGATCGACACCCCGGTCACATCCGACGGCACGAGGTCGGGCGTGCACTGGATGCGGTGGAACGTCAGCGAGAACGAGCGCGCCAGCGCCCGCGCGAGCGTCGTCTTTCCCACACCAGGCACGTCATCCAGGAGCACGTGGCCCTCGACGAGCAGGGCGGCGAAGAGCTGTTCGGTCGCGACGCGCTTGCCGACCACCACGCGCCCGACCTGCTCGACCAGGCGGGCGGCCGCCTCCTGCACCGTCGTCATGAGCAGAGACTACGCGAGGACGGAGGCTAGGCCGCTTCGAGCGACGCCACGTCGCTCTCCCCGCGCGTGCGCGTCTCGCGGATCGCGCTCGCCGAGGCGAGAGCGACCGCCAGCGCGACGAACGCCGCGAGGCCGTGGAGCCCGAGGACCACCGGATCGAGCACGCGCAGCGCGAACGGGCTGAACGCCCGCTCGATGAAGAAGATGAGCGCCGTGGCGCAGAGGAGACGCAGCGCCACCCGCCCACCGTGGACCGCCCGCGTCGCGACGGTGAGCGCGACGACCGCGAAGAGGTACACGAGCCAGCCGCTGCTCTCCCCGGAGAGACCCCACTCCCGGCCGCCGGGGATGAAGCCCGAGACCGCGCCGTCGGCCACCAGGACCGCGGCGAGCAGCAGGGTGGTGATGCCGATGAGCCAGGCGGTCCGGGCCGGGAGGGCCGCCGCGGGGCGCGTGGCCGGCGTCGGATCAGCCGACTCCTCCACACGGGCGGGCGACGGCGCCGGAGTGTCGAGGGAGAAGAGCTGCTCCACGTCCTCGCTGGCCATGGAGTGGCCCAAGCGCCAGACGCGAATGGCGGTGGCGAGGATGACCAGCTCCACCAGCGCGGTCGCCAGGTGCACACCGATGGACGCCGCCGACTTGTCGGCGATGAGGAACGCGCTCGCGGGGCGTTCGATGACGAAGAAGAGCGAGAGCCCCATGCGGAGCGCGAGGCTCCGTTCGCTCCCGCGCGCCACGAGGATGGCGACGAACGTGTTCACCACGGCGAAGACGTACGAAAGGACCGCCAGATCGGTGATCGTCCAGGCCGATCCGCCCGGATACACGCCGTCCAAGGCGCCCGCCGCAACGAATAGGAGGGACGCCAGCAACATCAGGAGGACGACGGGACGTAGCGCTCCGGCCAATTACTGCTCCCCTTCCACGCGGGCGAATGGTAATCGCTCGACCCCCTGCTTGGTACGTCTACGCGGTACCACGACGCGCTTCGAGCGCGGAAATGTTCTCCGGCGGCACGAAGACCCCACCCAGGTCGGCTCCGTGGTCACCACGACCGTGGAAGTCGGACCCGCCCGTGGGGATGAGGTCGTGACGATTGGCCAGCGCGAGCAGATGCGCGGTCCAGGCGGGTGTGTGTGAGCCGTAGTAGCACTCCATGCCCGCAAGGCCCAGAGCGACCAGCTGCGGCAGCAGCTCCTCGAGGCCGAGGACCGTCCCCGGGTGCGCGAGTGACGGCACACCACGGTGCGCCCGGACGAGCTCGACCGCCTCGTGGGGGGTCAGCCCCACCCGCGACACGTACGCCGGTGCGTCCTTGCTGATGAGCGTGTCGAATGCGGCGTCGTAGCTCGGCACGTGGCCCGCCTCGAACAGGGCCTGCGCGAGGTGCGGACGCCCGAGCGAGCCGCCCTGGGCGATCTCGCGGACGCGCTCGATGGAGATCGGGTATCCCAGGCGGACGAGATTCTCGACCATGAGCTCGATGCGCCGCCCACGGTTCTCGCGGAGCCATCTCATGCGCTCCTCGAACGCGGCATCGGCCGGGTCGACGAAGTAGCCGAGGACGTGGACGTCGCCCCACTCCGATTCGGTGTTGAGCTCCGTGGCCGCGATCACGCGGACACCCAGGCCCTCCCCCACGCGGACGGCCTCGGCGATCCCCGCCAGGGTGTCGTGGTCGGAGAGCGCCTGGATGCGCACACCGCGCTCCGCCGCACGGCGGACGAGGTCCGTGGGCGACAGGGCGCCGTCCGAGCACAGCGAATGCGTGTGCAGGTCGATCGGGTAGCCGGCGCTCACGGCTCCCACAGACGGTCCACGCGCTCGATCGATCGCGCCCGACCGGTGCGCTCGTCGACGTCGATGAGCACGCTGTTGAACTGGACCGGCCCGCCGGCCACTTCGAAGCGACGCGGCAATCCGTCGAGGAACCGCGCGACGATGATCGGCGCCTGGACGCCGAGCACGGAGTCGCGCGGACCGACCATGCCGGTGTCGCTGACGTGCGCGGTCCCCTGCGGCAACACGCGTGCGTCGGCCGTGGGCACGTGCGTGTGCGACCCGACGACCGCGCTCACCCGTCCGTCGAGGTGCCAGCCGATGGCGACCTTCTCGCTCGTCGCCTCGGCGTGCCAGTCCACGACGCGCACGCGGGGCGGGCCGTCGCCGACCTCGGCGAGCACGGCGTCGACCGCGCGGAACGGATCGTCCACCGGCGCCATGAAGGTGCGGCCCAGCGCGTTGATCACGAGCACGTCGTTCACGATCGTCCACCCGCGCCCGGGATTGCCCGGCGCGAGATTCACGGGTCGGATGCAGTACGGAAGGTCGTCGATGTCCTTCAGGAACTGACGCTGGTCCCAGACATGGTTGCCGTTGGTGATGACGTCCGCGCCGGCCTCGTGCAGCTCGCGCGCGATCTCCGCGGTGAGCCCCGCCCCACCCGCCGCGTTCTCACCGTTCACGATCGCCAGATCGACGGCAAGCTCGGTGCGCAGCGGCGGAAGGAGCGCCTTGACGGCGTCACGCCCCGGGCGGCCGACGACATCTCCAACGAAAAGGATCTTCACGCTGATCGCAAGACGCGCGCGGAAGAGGACGACAAGGAGGACAGGATCAGGAGGTCGTCAGCGCGACCGCGAGGTTCCGACCGAGGGCCCCCGCGCGCGAGGGGCCCCCGTCGCGACGAGCGACGGGGTTTCGCGCGTAGAGAGGGTTTCGGTCGGAGCCGAGCGGGAGCGCTGACACCAACAGGTCACTTCGCGTACTCGACGGAGCGCGTCTCGCGGATCACGGTGATCTTGATCTGCCCGGGGTACTGCATCGTCTCCTGGATCTTCTGCGCGATGTCCCGGGAGAGGCGCGCCGAGGTGAGGTCGTCCACCTGCTCCGGCTTCACGATGACGCGGACCTCACGGCCCGCCTGGATGGCGAAC
>DASSPF010000175.1:0-2343 GCA_035699805.1 Candidatus Limnocylindria bacterium
AGCTGGACCGGCACGAGGTATTCGCCGGTGAAGCATGCGGCGCAGTACTCGTCGGCGGTCCCGCCGGTCGCGCGGATCATCCCCTCGAGCGAGAGGTACCCCAGGGTCTCCGCACCGATGTGCCGGCGGATCTCCTCCACCGAGAGGCGCGCCGCGATGAGCTCGCCGCGCCGCGCCATGTCCACGCCGAAGAAGCAGGAGTGCCGGATGGGCGGCGAGCAGATGCGCATGTGGACCTCGCGCGCGCCGTGGCGGCGCAGGAGCTCGACGATGGGTCCGCTGGTGTTCCCGCGCACGATCGAGTCGTCCACCACGACGATCCGCTTGCCCTCCAGGACGTCGCCGAGCGCGTTGTATTTCAGCGCGACGCTGTGCCGGCGCAGCTCGTCGGACGGCTGGATGAACGTGCGCCCGATGTAGCGGTTCTTGATGAGGCCCTCCTGGAACGGGATGCCGCTCCGGCGCGCGTACCCGACCGCCGCGGGGATGGCGCTGTCGGGGACCGGGATGACCACATCGGCGTCGGCGGGATGCTCGTCGGCGAGGATCTCCCCCATCCGCTCGCGCGTCGCGTACACCGAGCCGCCGCCGAGCTTGCTCGACGCGGACGCGAGATACACGTGCTCGAACACGCAGAGCCCGCGGCGGTCGCTGCCGAGATCGGCCAGGGGCACCGCGCCGTGATCGTCGATGCGCAGCACCTCGCCCGGCGCGATCTCGCGGATGAACGTGGCGCCGATCGTGTCGAGCGCGCACGTCTCGCTCGCGACGAGCCACGCATCGCCCTTCCGGCCGAGGCAGAGCGGGCGGACGCCGAGCGGATCGCGCACCGCGTAGAGCGCGCCGGGTGTGAGCATCACCAGCGACCACGCGCCGGCCAGGCGCGGCAGCGTGTTCACGATGCGCTCGTCCCAGGTGGCACCGGCGGCGTTGGCGATGGCCTGCGCGACGACCTCCGTGTCGGACGAGGTCACGAAGCGCACACCCGCGGCCATCAGCTCGTCGCGCATCTCGCGCGCGTTGATGCAGTTGCCGTTGTGCCCGATGGCGAGCTCGCCGAGCGTCTCGTCGCGCACCACGAAGGGCTGTGCGTTCTGGATCTTCGACGAGCCGGTGGTGGAGTAGCGTGTGTGCCCCAGTGCGGCACGGCCACCGAGCACGCCGAGGTCGGGCTCGCTGAATACCTGACCCACCAGGCCCATGCGCCGGACGACGCGGAGGTCCCGTCCGTCCGTCGCGGCGATGCCGGCCGACTCCTGGCCGCGGTGCTGGAGCGCGTACAGCGAGAAGAACATGAGCCGCGCCGCCTCCGCGGGATCCTTCCGTGCTTCCTCGACCGGGCTCCAGATGCCGCACACCCCACACATGGCTAGCCCAATCTCTCCGCTGCGCGGAGAGACACGCCACGGGCGTGCGGTCTCGCTCCTCGCGGATGAACCGCTCGTCGCTCGCGTTTCATCTTAGACCTCCCGCCCGAGCGCGCGGCCAAGTCCGTGGCCGTGCGCCTGCGCGAGCGAGGCGATGGGCATGGCGAGCACGGGTGCGATCTCGAGGAGATCCCCGCCGACCGCACCGAGCGTCCACACCGGCACATCGTGCGTGGCGGCGAGCGTGCGGACCGCGTCGGCGTGCGCGGGATCCACGATGAGGACGATGCCGGACGGCCCCTCGCCGAAGAGCGCGACGCGCTTGTCGATGCCGCGGATCGCCGGGAGCGTGGCCTTCATGCCCACGCCGTCGCGGAGCGCGAGCTCCGCGAGCGCCACGGCGAGGCCGCCTTCGGCGCGGTCGTGCGCCGCGCGGAGCAGGCCGCGCGCGTGCGCCGCGAGGACGAACGCGTGCAGCCGCGCCTCGAGCGCCAGGTCGATCGCCACGGGTCCCTCGTGCACGCCGACCTGCGCGCCGTAGGCCGAGGCGCCGATGGCCACGCTCGCGCTCCCCGCGAGCAGCACCACGTCGCCCGCGCGTCCGCTGGTCACGGGGAGGTGCGCCGACACGTCCACGAGATGACCCACCGCACCGATGGTCGCGGTCGGCCAGATGTCCGCGCCGCGCGTCGCGTTGTACAGCGACACGTTGCCCGACACCACCGGCACACCGAGCGCCTCGCACGCCGCGCGGATGCCGGCGACGGTGCGCTCGAGCTGCCACGCGCCCTCGGGCCGCTCGGGGTTCCCGAGGTTGAGGCAGTCGGTGAGCGCGAGCGGCGTCGCGCCCACGCACACGACGTTGCGCACGGCCTCGGCCACCGCCGACGCGGCGCCCACGAAGGGGTCGAGCGCGGCGACGCGCGGCTGCGCGTCGATGGCGACCGCGATCCCGTCCGCGCGTCCCTTGATGCGC
>DASSPF010000176.1:0-15516 GCA_035699805.1 Candidatus Limnocylindria bacterium
CAGCTGCAGGAGGAGCGGACCGGTGCGGAGACGCGCCTTCGTGAGCTGGACGAGCGGCTCGCCGCCGCGCAGCGCGCGCGCGGAGACGCCGAGCGCGTCGTGGACGGGCTGGCCACGGCCGACGCCGATGTGCGCGATCTCGTGCGCGTCGCGGAGGCGCACGTCACCTCCATCGAGCGCGAGCGTGCCGAGATCCTCGGCCGCCGCGAGCGCCTCGGTGCGGATCGTGGTACCGCGGCGACCGCACGCGGGCACGCCGCGGAGGCGTTCGCGGCGTCGGAGCGCGCCGAGGCCGCGGCGAACGACGCGCACGCGGAGACGACGCGCCGCGCCGAGGCCGCGCGCCTGGACGCCGCGACGAGCGAGGAGCGCCGCAGGTCGCTCGTGCGGCTTCGCGACACGCTCGACGAGCAGGTCGCGGCGACCGAGAAGCAGATCGCCGACGACGAAGACCGTCTCCGCACCCTCGCGTCGCAGGAGCGCGACGCGCGCGCCCGGATGGACGCGGCGCAGACCGACCTCGGACGCGCCACGGCCGAGACCCACGAGGCCGAGCGCGCCGCGGAGCTCTCGCGCCAGCGGGCGCTCGCCGCGGAAGGCTCGCGCCGCGAGTCCGAGCAGCGCCTGGCGAAGGCGCGCGAGCGCCTGGCGGAGCTGCGCGGCGAGCGCGGGAAGCTTGCCGTGGAAGAGGAGCGCGCGGCGGGCGCGCTGCGGCTGCTCGAGGAGCAGGTCCGCGCCGAGCTGGGGCTCCCGGACGACGAGCCGCTCCCGGACCCGACCACGCTGGAGCTCGATGACGAGCCCGACGAGAAGGAGAAGGCCAGCACGCTGAACGCGCTGCAGCGGCTGCGCCGCCGGCTCATCGCCCTCGAGCCGGTGAACCCGCTCGCGGCCACGGAGCTCGCGGACATCGGGCAGCGCCACGAGTTCCTCACCACGCAGAAGGCCGACCTGGACAGGGCCATGAGCGACCTGCGCAGCCTCGCCGACGAGCTCGCGACGACCATCGCGGAGCAGTTCAGCACCACGCTCATGGCCGTCGACCGCGAGTTCGGCCTGTTCTTCCAGCGCCTCTTCAACGGCGGGCAGGCGTCGCTGCGGACGTCGGAGGATCCGGACGAGCCGGGCATCGACATCTACGCGCGCCCGCCGGGCAAGCGCATCGGCTCGTTGGCACAGCTCTCGGGTGGCGAGCGGGCGCTCACCGCGACGGCGCTGCTCCTGGCGATCCTCCGGGTGAAGCCGACGCCGTTCTGCGTGCTCGACGAGGTGGATGCGGCGCTCGATGAACGCAACGTCGGCCGCTTCACGCAGGCGCTCAAGGAGCTGACCGACCGCACGCAGTTCATCGTCATCACGCACAACCGCGGGACGATCGAGGCCGCGGACATGCTCTACGGCGTGTCCATGGACGACGGTGGTGTGTCGAAGGTGATCTCGCTGAAGCTGGCGGAACTCGACGAGCACCGCGAACGCGCCGGGTAGCTACACCAGCGGGCCGCGCTTCGCGCGGTCCTTTCGGATCTCATCCAATACGGTGCGCGTGACGAGCCGTGCGGCGATGACCAGGAGCAGGAGCCCCACGACGACCGGCAAGATCACGCTCAGGAGCACGGTGAGGAACGCGTATTCCACGCATCGAGGTTAGCGTGTCAGGCGATGAGCCTCGACCAGGCGCTGGCGAAGACCCGCGGTGGCTTCCTCGGCCGTCTCTTCGGCAGGAAGGCGGAGGAGCCGGTCACGCCGGCGTTCCTCGATGAGCTCGAAGAGGGTCTGCTCCGCGCGGATCTCTCGGTCTCGCTCGTCGACCCGCTCATGGCCCAGGTCCGCGACCTCGTGACCACCGGCGAGCTGAAGACGGTCCCCAAGACCGTGGACGCGGTGCGCGAGGTGCTCGTCGCCGAGCTGGCGGGAAAGGACGCGGCGCTGCGCGCGGGTGGCGGCCAGCCGCGGGTCATCCTCGTGGTCGGAGTGAATGGCAGCGGCAAGACGACGACCGCGGCGAAGCTCGCCAAACGCCTGAAGGACGCCGGGGAGCGGCCGCTCCTCGCCGCCGCCGACACGTTCCGCGCCGCGGCCATCGAGCAGCTCGAGACGTGGGCGAGCCGCCTGGACATCGCGATCGTCTCGGGCCGGCCCGATGGCGACCCCGCCGCGGTGGTGTTCGACGCGGTCAACGCCGCGACCGCCCGCGGTCATACCACCGTGATCGCTGACACGGCCGGGCGCCTCCACACCAAGGGTCACCTCATGGACGAGCTCGGGAAGATCGTGAAGGTGACCGGCCGCGCACGCGCCGGCGCCCCAGACGAGGTGCTCCTCGTGCTCGACGGCACCGCCGGCCAGAACGCGATCCAGCAGGCGCGCCAGTTCACCAAGGACGCGAACGTCACGGGCCTCGTCGTCACCAAGCTCGACGGGACCGCCAAGGGCGGCGCGGTGTTCGCCATCGTCCACGAGCTCGGCCTCCCGGTGAAGTTCCTCGGCGTGGGGGAGAAGGCCGAGGACCTCATCCCCATGGACGCGCGCGCGTTCGTGGACGCGCTCCTGCCGCGGGCGGCCTAGGCTTTCGTCGTATGGCCATCGTCCGCCTGCGCCCAGAGGATCTCCGGCGAGCGATCGAGGGCGACCTCCTCTCGCTCCAGTTCCAGCCGCAGGTCCACGCGCCGACCGGTGCGCTCGTCGGCGCCGAGGCGTTCGTGCGCTGGCCGCACCCCGCGTACGGGATGATCGGTCCCGGGGACATCATCCCGCTCGTCGAGCAGGGTGGCTTCCACGTCGACTTCGACCGCTGGGTCGTGACCGCGCTCTGCGGTCAGATGAAGCGTTGGGTCACGGAGGGCTTCGACGTGCCGATCGTCGCCGCGAACGTCTGGGCCCAGACCCTTCGGTCTGCCGAGGTGGTCGCGATGATCGAGCAGATCATCCTCTCGAGCGGCGCCCCCACCGCATCGGTGGAGATCGAGGTGCCGCGCGGGACGGTGCGCGACGCCGCTCTGTCGGAGGCCGCGGGGCGCCTGCGTGCGCTCGGCGTGCGCGTCGCCTCGGAGGAGCTCACCGACCGCAGCCTCGCCTCCGCCGCCGCGGGATTCGACACGCTGAAGATCGGCTACCCCATCGCGCGCGACCTGCTCGTCGCGGGATCGGCGGCCTCCGATGCCGTCGCCGCAGCGGTCGAGGCCGGCCATGCGACCGGCGCGCGTGTCGTGGCGGACAGCGTCGAGTCGCCCGAGCAGGAGGACGCGCTCGTCGCGCTGGGCTGCGTGATCGTCCAGGGCTACCTCTACGGTCCCGAGGTGTCGCCGAGCGAGCTCCGCACGCTCGCCGCGGCCGGTGCGAAGCCCGCCACCGAGTGAGCCCCGGGTCCGACTGGACGGTCCTGTTCCTCGGCGGGCCGATGGCCGTCGGCAAGACCAACGCCGCCAAGCGCATCGCCGTGGTCACCGGCGCCTCCGTGCTCCAGGTCGATGACGTGTGGCTCGCGCTCCAGCGCGGGATCGATCCGACCGACGGCCCCCTTCTGCACACCTTCGCGTCGGCGGAGGTGTGGACGCGGCCGGCGACCGAGCTCGTCGCGCTCGCGCGCGAGCTCGCGGAGCTCGTGTCGTCGTCGCTCGAGCTCGTCGTCGCGCACCACCTCGAGCGCGAGGATCGGGTGGTCATCGAGGGGATGTGGCTGACCCCGGAGTTCGCCACCCGCGTCGCCTACGCGGGCACGGCGGCGAAGGACCGCCGCCGCGCGGTCTTCGTGCTCGACGAGCAGTCGGCGCCACAAACGAGCGCGGCCGCGCACGGTCGGACGCTCGGAATGGCCGACCCCGTCGCGATCGCCGCGCTGCGTGCCGGCTACACGCGGTGGCTGCGGACACAGGCGCTCATGCGCGGCGCGCCGATCGTGGATGCGCGGCCGACGAGCCGCCTCGCCGAGCGGATCCTGACCGTCCTTTAGGCTGCCGGCGTGGCCATGTTCGCGGCCGACGAGCTGCGCCGGGCGCTCGAGCGCGACGAGCTCTTCCTTCTCTACCAGGCGCAGGTCGACCTGGGCACCGGGCGCTTCGCGGGGATCGAATGCGCCATCCGCTGGCGGCACCCCACCCGCGGCGTGCTGCACGCGGTCCCGTTCGTGAATGACGTGCCTCCCGCGGGTCTCGCGCCGGCGTTCATGCGGTTCATCGTCGGGACCGCCGTCGCGCAGATCGCGCGCTGGCGCGCCTCCGGGCTCATGGTCCCCCGGTTCAGCGTGAACGTCTGGCCGGGCTCGATCGGCTCCGAGCTCCTCGAGGACGCGCTCCGGTCGTGCGCCGCGGCCGGCATCGCGCCGTCGCTCCTCGAGATCGAGGCCCAGCCCGAGACGGTGTTCGACCCTGCGATGTGCGCGCGCCTCCAGGAGTTCCGGCACCGCGGTATCCGCGTCGCGCTCGATGACTATGGGGACGGCGACCTTCGCTTTGCGTGGCTGCGCGACGCGCCGTTCGATGTGGTGAAGCTGCCGGTGTCGTTCGTCCGCGACGGGGGAGCCTTCGGCGAGGCCATCGTGGCCGGGGCTGTCGCGTTCGCGCGCGCCATCGGCGCCGAGACCGTGGCCGAGGGGATCGAGACCGTCGCCGCGCGCGACCGCATGCGCGGTCTGGGGATCGACATCGGGCAGGGCTACCTCTGGTCGCGCCAGGTGGAGGCGGACGCGTTCCCCGTGGTCGTCGCCGCGATCGGCGTCGATGGCGCGCGATCCTGAAGCCGTAGCCTAAGAGCATGTTCGAGCAGCTCTCCGACAAGCTCACCGTCACCTTCGAGCGCCTGCGCGGCCGCGCGCGCGTGACCGAGGCTGACCTCGAGGAGGCGCTGCGCGACGTGCGCGTGGCGCTGCTCGAGGCCGATGTGAACCTGAGGGTCGTCCGCCAGCTCGTGGCGACGGTGCGCGAGCGCGCCCTGGGGGAAAAGGTCATCGAGTCCATCACCGGCGCGCAGCAGGTGGTGAAGATCGTCCACGACGCGCTCGTCGAGATGCTCGGTGGCGAGGCGGCGCCCATCGCGCGGGCCGAACGGCCGCCCACGGTGATCCTCCTCGTCGGTCTCCAGGGCTCGGGCAAGACGACGACGGCGGGGAAGATCGCGAACCTGCTGCGCAAGCAGGGTCGCCGTCCGCACCTGGTGGCCGCCGACGTCTACCGGCCCGCCGCGATCGACCAGCTGCGGGCCCTGGGGAAGCAGCTCGGCATCCCGGTGAGCACGGTGGACGCCGCGCGTGTCGCGGCCGATGTCGCGCGCGAGATCGGCGCGGCGGCGGGCGCGGGGAGCGACACGGTGATCGTGGACACCGCGGGGCGGCTCCACATCGACGACACGATGATGCGCGAGGTCGAGGGCGTCGTGGCGGCGGCGTCGCCCCACGAGGTCCTGCTCGTGGTGGACGCGATGACCGGTCAGGACGCGGTCGAGGCGGCATCTGCTTTCAAGGCGCGCCTGCCGCTCACCGGCCTGGTGCTGACCAAGGTGGACAGCGACGCGCGCGGCGGCGCGAGCCTCTCGATCCGCGCGGCCACCGGCGTGCCGGTGAAGCTCCTCGGTGTGGGGGAGAAGCTCGACGCGGTGGAGGTCTTCCACCCCGACCGCCTCGCGCAGCGGATCCTGGGCATGGGCGACGTCCTCACGCTGGTGGAGAAGGCGCAGGAGCAGGTCGACCGCAAGACCGCGGAGGAGCAGACCAAAAAGCTCCTCGAGGCGCGCTTCACCTTCGAGGACTTCTACACCACGCTCCAGCAGGTGAAGCGGATGGGCCCGATCGGCGACCTCTTGAAGATGATCCCGGGCATGGGCGGCCTCGCGAAGCAGCTGCCGGAGGGCCCGGCCGCCGAGGCCGAGATGAAGCGCATCGAGGCGATCATCTCCTCGATGACCAGGGCCGAGCGGGCAGACCCCGGCATCATCAACGGCTCGCGCAGACGGCGGATCGCCAAGGGCTCGGGGACCACCGTGGCCGACGTGAACCAGCTCATCAAGCAGTTCGCCGAGATGCAGAAGGTCATGAAGCAGATGGGCGGGCTGGCAAAGAGCGGTCGCTTGCCTCGCCTGCCGGGGATGCCTCGCCTCTAGAGTGGTCGGAGAGAAGAGGTGACCCATGGCCGAGGAGACCGTCATCACGTTCGCGAAGGACGACACGATCATCGTTGAGGAGGCGGCCGCCACCGTGGCCGCACGGCTCCAGGCGGGCGGGTGGGTCCGCTTCGAGCGCAACACCGAGGCGGTCCACGTGCAGGCCGGGCAGGTCCGCTACATCCGCGCGGTCAAGAAGGCCGAAGGCGGGCGCTGAGCCGGTCCTGTTAGACTGAGCGTCCGACCCCCGGTCCCCGTGAGGTTTTTCCAGGAGGGCATTCGACACATTGGCTGTGCACATCCGCCTGCGCCGCGTGGGCAAGACGAAAGCGCCGACCTACCGCGTCGTCGTGGCCGACTCGCGCGCGCCGCGCAACGGCAAATTCATCGAGAACATCGGGCACTACAACCCGCGCACCGAGCCCGCTGACCTGGTGGTCAACGCCGATCGCGCACGTCACTGGATCAAGAACGGCGCGCGGCCGACCGCGACCGCCCGCATGATCCTCGTGCGGAGCGGCCTGACCGACAACGAGGTCCCGCCCTCCGTCCGGTAGATGCCAGGCGGGAACGGGCAGCCATGACGGAGCAGACCGGCGCCGGGAGCCGCATGCGCAGCATGCTCGAGCACGTGGCGAGGGAGCTCGTCGACGATCCCGCCTCGGTGGTCGTGACCGAGGAGCTCGACGGTGATTTCATCAAGCTGCATCTGCGCGTCGCCGAGGGCGACGTGGGTAAGGTCATCGGTCGCGGTGGCCGTATCGCCAAGGCGATCCGCGCGCTCCTGAAGGTGATGGCGACGCGCGATGGGACCAAGGTCAACCTCGAGATCGACTGACGCTCCGGCGCCCGCGATGCTGGTGGTCGCCCAGATCCGCGGGCCGCACGGCGTCCGCGGCGAGGTCCGCGTGGAGCCCCGCACCGACGTCGCCGACCGCCTGCGGGTGGGGGTGACGCTGGACTGCGAGGGTGTCGGCCCGCTCACGATCATGTCGCTCAGGGGCGAGCGGACCTCCCCGATCGTTCTGTTCCAGGGCTACACCACGCGCCCGGCCGCCGACGGCCTGCGGGACCGCTTCCTGCGCGTCCCGATCGACGAGGCGCGGCGTGCCGCGAAGGGCGCGTACCTGTGGGCCGACCTCGTCGGTCTCGCGGTGCGCACGCCCGAGGGGGCATCGCTCGGCGTGGTCCGCGACCTGATCCGCGCCGGCGAGACAGACGTGCTCGTGGTCCGCGACGACAGTGGCGCCGAGGTGCTCCTGCCGATGCTCGCCTCGGTGGTCCGCGAGATCGACGTGGCCGGCGGCGCGATCATCGTGGTCCCGCAGGAGGAGCACCGGTGAGTCCCGCGCTGCGCGTGGATGTCGTGACGCTCTTCCCGAAGATGTTCGAAAGCCCCTTCGCCGAGAGCATCGTCGCGCGCGCGCGGCACGCGGGCACGCTCGACCTCGCGATCCACGATCTCCGCTCGTGGGCGCCGGACCGCCATCACGTCGTCGACGACGCGCCGTACGGTGGCGGGGCGGGGATGGTGCTCAAGCCCGAGCCGCTGGCCCGCGCGATCCGGGCGGTCCGCGGCGATGGCGGGCACGTCGTGCTGCTCTCGGCGCAGGGTCGTCTCTTCGACCAGACGGCCGCGCGCCGCCTGGCGGCGCTGGCGCACCTCGTCCTGGTGTGCGGGCACTACGAGGGCGTGGACGAGCGCGTCATCGGCTCCGACGTCGACGAGGAGCTCTCCGTGGGCGACTTCGTCCTGACCGGCGGCGAGCTGGCGGCGATGATCGTCGTCGACGCGGTGGCCCGGCTCATCCCCGGCGTGATCGACCCCGCGTCGCTCGAGCACGAGTCGCACAACGAGGGCCTGCTCGAAGGCCCGCAGTACACGCGTCCTCCGGAGTTCGAGGGCCGGCCGGTCCCCGCGGTCCTCCTTTCGGGTGACCACGCGGCCGTGGCGAAGTGGCGGCGCGCCGAGGCGATCCTGCGCACCGCGGAGCGGCGGCCCGATCTCCTTGGCGCCGCGAAGCTCACACCGGCCGAGCGCGCCCGCCTGCCGCGTCCGGCGGGCCGGCGCGAGGTGGCCGATGCCGATCTCGTCGAGGCGTACCGCTCCGGCGTGGGCTCGTACCGCATCGGCGCGCGATTCGGTCTCTCGCCAGCGACCGTCCGGGCCAGGCTGCGCGCCGCCGGAGTGCGCCTGCGCGCCGCGCGGAGCGTCCAGCGCGGTCCCACGGTGGCGGAGGTGACGCGCCTGCGTGCGACGGGGCTCACGGTCCGGGAGCTCGCCCGCCACTTCGGGGTGTCCCACGTGACCATCCTCGACCGCCTGAAGAAGGCGAAGCGCTAGCCGTTCTGCTAGACTTCGAACTCTTCGTGAGCGCTATCACCATGCCGATGAACGACGTCTTGAAGACGCTTGCCTCCGAGCAACAGAAGGCCGAGATCCCCGAGATCCGGCCTGGTGACACCGTTGCCGTGAGCGTACGCGTCGTCGAGGGCAATCGTGAACGGCTCCAGAAGTTCGAGGGCACCGTCCTGCGGATGCGGAACGGCGGCCTTGACGCGCAGATCACCGTGCGCCGGATCGCCTCGGGCGTCGGCGTCGAGCGCACCTTCCTTGTGCACTCACCCCGCGTCGAGAAGATCGAGGTCACCCGCCACGGTCACGCCCGCCGTGCGGCGCTCTACTTCCTCCGCGACCGCGTCGGCAAGGCGGCCACCCTCCGGGAGAAGCGTCGCTAGCGACGAGCCCGGCGTGGCACCCTAGTCGGGATGCCGACCCTCCGTTTCGAGAAAGAGCTCTGGTCCCGCGGGTACGCGCGCGTGGTCGGCGTGGACGAGGTGGGCATGGCGGCGCTCGCCGGCCCGGTGGTCGCCGCGGCGTGCCTGGTCACGCCGGACACCAAGCTCATCCGCGCGGTGAAGGACTCCAAGCTGCTCACCCGGCAGCAACGCGAGGAGCTGGTGGCGCTCATCCGCGCCCGCGTGGTCCGGGTGGGCATCGGCGCGGCGTCGGTGAGCGAGATCCATCGCCTCAACATCTACCACGCGAGCCACGTCGCGATGCAGCGCGCCCTCCGGCAGATCGGCGAGTACGACTGGGTGCTCGTGGACGGACGGCGCATCCTCGACCCCGCCTTCGCACCGGGCAAGCACACCGAGATCGTGAAGGGCGACATGAAGAGCTTCGCCATCGCCGCGGCGTCGATCATCGCCAAGGTCACACGCGACCGGCTCATGTCCAGCCTGTCGGTGAAGTTCCCCGGCTACGGCTGGGAGCACAACGCCGGGTATCCGACCATCGACCACCGCGCCGCGCTCCGCGACCGCGGGCTCACGCCGCTCCATCGCCACGACTTCGGGACGGTGAAGCTCATGCGCGCGGTGGAGCACCAGCTGTCGCTGGCGCTCGGCGATCCGCGAACGTGACGCGATTGACGTTCCCTTCCGGGCTGGGGCTCCGCTAGAGTCGGCGGTCTCCATGACGACGTCGACCCGCGTGCGTGAGTTCACGCCTGCCGACTACGAGGCCTGGGTGGCCGCGAGCAATCGCGCGTACCCGGATTACCCCTGGTCGGTCACCGAGATGCGGCACCAGGACGAGTCCTTCGACCGGACGCGCTTCTTCAAGCTGCGCCTGGTGGCCGAGGAGGACGGCGCGCTCGTGGGCGGTATCGAGACCGGGCACCGCCCGTCGCGGTTCCACCCCGACCGCTACTCGTTCGACCTGTGGGTGCTGCCGGACCGGCGGCGCCGCGGTCACGGCGGGGCGCTGTACGACGCCGCGCTCTCCGTGCTGCGCGAGCGGAACGCCCTCGCCGCTACGGGTGGCGTGAAGGAGTCGATGACCGACGGCGTGGAGTTCATGCGCAAGCGTGGCTGGGTCGAGGTGAAGCGCGACTGGGAGTCACGGCTCACCGTCGCGGGATTCGACTTCAAGAAGTTCGCCAGCGCCGAGACGCGCATGCTCGCCGAGGGCGTCCGCATCTCGACGTACGCCGACGAGGCCGCGCGCGACCCGCAAGCCGAGCGCAAGGCGTACGAGCTCGTCGACGTGCTCCGTGCGGACGTGCCGGCCACCGATCCCTCGACGGCGGTGACGATCGAGGAGTGGCGGACCCACTGGGTCGAGTCCCCGACCTTCCTCGCGGACGCCTTCTTCGTGGCGATCGACCGGGACGGCCGGTGGGTGGGCATGTCCAACCTCGAGCGGCAGATCGAGGATCCGACCTTCGTCTGGCAGGGCCTGACCGGCGTGCTTCGCGAGGCACGCGGCCGTGGCATCGCCATGGCGCTCAAGCTGCGCACCGTCGCCTACGCGCAGAAGATGGGCGTCGACCACATCAAGACCTGGAACGATCAGCGGAACCGGCCGATGCTGGCCATCAACGAGGCGATGGGCTTCGAGAAGCAGCCCGCCTGGATCGCGCTGGAGCTGCGGCTCCGCAGCTGACCCGCGCGTCCGGGGGGCACGCGTCCTGCATTGGAACGGTGCGTGCGCGTCCGGGTCATCCGCTGCGACGGCTACCGTCTGCGGGTCACGACCTGGGGCAGCGGTCCGCCACACGCGGTGGTCCTCCCCGGGCTCTCCGCCGACGCGCGTTCGCTCGCGCCGCAGATCCGCACGCTGCGCGACCTCTACGGCTCGGTGCACGTCATCGACCTTCCGGGGTCGGTCCTGCGCCCGGCGCTCCTCACCAAGGACGCGAAGTTCGCGAACCTCGCCCGCTATGTCGGCCGGACGTGCGATGAGCTCGGGATCGACCGCGCGGCCTTCCTCGGCCACTCGCTCGGGGGTGGCGTCGCGCTGCACCTCGCCCTGGACCGGCGTGAGCTCGTGGACGCGCTCATGCTCGTCGCCCCGGCCGCGCTCGGGCGGTCGCTGCACTGGATCTACAAGCTGTACTGCATCCCGCTCATCGGCCGCGCGCTGCTCCGCCCCCAGCCCCGGGTGTCGAAGCCGTTCGTACGCCGGTTCCTCGTGGGCAGCGGCAAGCGTGACGACGATCACTTCGTCTCGCTCGTCACCCGTCACGGGTCGAGCTCGCTGGAGCGGGCGCTCACGGCACGCGCGATCGTCTGGGCGAACCAGCCGAGCTGGTGGCGGCGTCTCCTCATCGTGCTGGTGCCGGGCGGCGAGCAGATCGGCTTCACCGTGGGCGACCGCGTCGCAGAGCTCGCCGACGTGCCGACATTGCTCCTCTGGGGCAGCGAGGACCGCGTGATCTGCGCGCGTGACGCGACGCGTTTGGGCCGGGCCAATCCCCAAGCCGAGATCCACGTGGTCCGCGGCGTCGGTCATTCGCTGCCGCTGGAGGTGCCCGCTTGGACGAACGCGCGCATCCGTGCGTTCGTCGCCTCTCTGCTCTCCCCAGCGCGACGCGTCGCCTAGAACGTGACGGCTGGCCGTCTGCCTCGTTGGAGCAGGCAGTGAGACGCGTCCGCGCGCTCCTCGTCGGCCTCGCGCTGCTGCTGCCCGCCGACCCGGCGGCCGCAGCCGACCCTGGCTTCCACAGCGCCTGGATGACGCAGGGCCCATTTCCGGTGCTCAGCCCGGGCGCGACGACCTCGTACACGATCCAGTTCCGCAACACGGGGACCGAGACGTGGCAGCGCGGCGTGGCCGGGCGTCAGGTGAACCTCGGCGTCCTCAACGACTCACGTGCGTACGAGGATCTCGGCGTGGGCTGGCTCACGCCGGATCGTCCGGCGACGACGGCCGAGGCGACCGTCGCACCGGGCGGGGTCGGCACATTCACGTTCGTGCTGCGCGCGCCGATGAGCCCCGGCGTGTACGACATCCCACTGCGCCTTGTCGCGGACGGCGTGACCTGGCTGGAGCACCAGGGCGTCTTCGTGCGGGTCACCAGCGACCTCGGCTACCACAGCAAGTGGGTCTCGCAGTCTCCGTATCCGACGCTCGGCCCGGGTGAGGTGAGTGGCGACATCAGCGTCGTCTTTCGCAACACCGGCACCCGAAGCTGGGTGAAGGGTGCCGCAGGACAGCAGGCCAACCTGGGCATCCGCGGCGACGACCGCACCTGGGCGTCGCTCGGCGTCGGGTGGCTGAGCGCCGACCGGCCCGCCGCGCAGACCGAGGCGAGCGTCGCGCCAGGTGCGACCGCCACGTTCACGTTCCGTGTGCGCGCGCCGCAGATGCCGAGCACGTATGTCCTCGCCCTTCGGCCGGTCATCGACGGGACGACCTGGCTCGAGGACGAGGGGGTGTACCTCGCCATCACCGTCTCCGGGGGCGCGCGGCCCGTGCTCACGACCGCGACCGTGCAGAGTGGGCTGCGCAACGTGTGGGACGTGGCCTTTGCGCCGGATGGACGGATGTTCGCGAGCGAACGGGTCGGGAATCTCCTCGTCTACGCGAGCGCCGCCCCCGGGGCCGCGCAGCTTGCGAACAACGCGATCGCCGGGGTGCACGCCTCGGGCGAAGCGGGCCTCATGAGCATCGAGCTCGACCCGGACTTCACGAACAACTCGTTCCTCTACGTCTGCGTGTCGCGGGACGATGAGGGCCAGTGGCGCAATCAGGTGCTGCGCTACCGCGTCGTCGGGAACGGGCTGGTCTTCGACTCGTACGTGATCCGGCGCGGGATGGCCGCGGCGACGAATCACGATGGCTGCCGCATCCGATTCGGGCCCGACGGCAAGCTGTGGGTCACCATGGGCGACGCCGGCAACAGCCGCAATGCGCAGGATCCCAACGTCCTGAACGGGAAGGTGCTGCGCGTGAACAGCGACGGCAGCATCCCGGCCGATAATCCGATCATCGCCGGCGCGACCGCGCGTACCGCCGTGTACACGTGGGGCAACCGGAACCCTCAGGGCCTCGCCTTCGAGCCTGGGACGGGCCGGCCGTTCGAGGTCGAGCACGGTGACAGCACGCACGACGAGATCAACATCCTCGTCGCGGGCGGGAACTACGGCTATCCGACCTACCGGGGACCGGTCGGCCGAGCCGGATTCATCGATCCCGCGTGGTCGTCCGGCAGTGTGACCCTCGCCACGTCCGGTGGCGAGTTCCTGCGTGGGCCGCAGTGGGGTCTGTGGTCGGGCTCGTTCGTCGTCGCCACGCTGAAGGAGGCCGACCTCCGCCGCTTCGAGATCTTCGACGCGAGCGCGCGCCAGGCGGACATCCTCTTCAACGGCGCCTTCGGCCGCCTGCGGACGCCGCGCCTCGCGCCGAACGGCGATCTCTACCTGACGACCGACAACGGCTCGGGTGACCGGATCATCCGCGTGGTCGCCGCCCAGCCGTAGCGCGGACGCAAGTCTGGGCCGCTCCACTCTGCATGGAGCGGCGCGCGTTCGGCGCGACGGGGGAGCGCATCGCGGAGCGTGAGCTCGAGCGAAGGGGCCTGCGCATCGTCGCGCGGAACGTCCGCACGCGCTTCGGCGAGATCGACCTCGTCTGCCGCGAGGGCTCGGGGTACGCCTTCGTCGAGGTGAAGACGCGCCGCGCCGGCTCCTTCGTCACCGCGGTGGAGGCGGTCGACCGGCGCAAGGCGCATCGCCTGGCGTCGCTCGCCGAGGCCTGGCTGGCCCACCGCGGCGAGCGCAACGTCACCTGGCGCATCCTCATCGCCGCGCTGACCGTCGCCCCGACCGGGACCCGCGTGGAGCTGCTGCCGCTCGAGATCGCCTGAGCCCAGACGAGCGAGGGGCGCTCCTCAGCGCTCGAGCGTGACCTCGAGGCCGTCGACACGCACGCGCACGCCCGTGACGTCGCGTGCGATCCGGAGCTTCGCGCCGTGTGGCATGACCACCGTCTCCCAGCCGCCGCCGGCGACGCGGATGAGGTCGTCCCAGATGGCGATGACCGCCGAGCGGCTGCACCCCTCCCGCGCACCGATCCCCGGCGCGCAGGCGGCGCTGCCGTGCACGAACTCGAACCCGGGGTTCGCGGGGTCGTAGCCGAGCACGACGTGGTCTGCCGGTGCGTATCGCTGCGCGACCTCGGCGTCGTACGCCGCGATGATGGTGGCGCGCGCGAGGTCGGGCTCGCGCTGGAGGTAGGCGATCCGCTCGGCGACGCCGTGGTCACGCCGCAGCACGTCCGAAGCTGAGAGCGGCGTGTCGCTCAGCAGGAAGATGGCGCTGTTGGCGAGGACGACCGCGCCGACGATGAGCGGCAGCGTGCGCGGCATGCGCAAGCCGCGCGCCACCGCGACGGCGCCGCGGGCCGCGACGACCGTGAGCGGCGGGACGATGCTGAAGACATAGCCGTACTCGCCGACGTGCACCGGCACGTAGATCGCGAGCGGTGCGGCCGTCCAGGCCGCCATGAACAGCGCGCGCCGGCGATCGGCGAGCTCGATACGGCGGGCGGCTGCCGAGAGCGGGACCGCAGCGACGAGCGGGGCCAGGAAATACAGGCCGCGGCCGAGGAACCGCGCGAGCTCGTAGAGGTTCCCGACGAGCGCGCGCGGCCCGTGCGATCCGAACACGCTGTAGCGCTCGTCGATGAAGCGCGCCTGGATGCGCAGCGCCTCCGCGAAACGGTCGAAGCCGCCGCCGGCGAGCGCGCTCGCGGTGTACCAGACGCCGACCAGCCCGACGGTGACGGTGGCGGCCAGGGCGGACGCCGCGATCCCCGTGCGCCACGCCGCGATGAGCCAGAGCGGTGCGAGGAAGATGGCGAGGTCGCTGCGGAAGCCGATGGCCAGACCCCAGGCGGCTGAGGCGAGGACGAGCCCCGCCGACCGGCCGCGCGCCGCGACCGTCGCGCGCCAGAAGAGCAGCGTGCAGCCCACGGAAAGGGCCGCGAGGAGCGTGTAGGGATAGGCCACGCCGCCGTAGGCCCAGAACGTCACCGCGGAGAGCAGGAAGAGCGCGCTGATGCGCCCGGTGCGCTCGTCGTAGAGGCGTGCCGCGAGCAGATAGAGGAGCAGGGCGGCCGCGGCGCCGCTCACGAGCGCGACGAGCGTCATGGCGCGGTTCGCGTCCCCGACGAGCGCATCGAGCGCGCGGATCAGCAGGACGTAGTAGAGGTAGCCCGGCGCCTGGGGCCTCTGCTCGAGCGGATCGAACCGCTCGATGGCCCGCTCGTAGAGCACCGAATCGTGCGCCCAGAGGTGCTCGGTCTGGAAGGGGATGCGCGTGAGGATCCCGAGCGCGAAGAAGAGGAGCGCGATGCGCCACGACACCGGCGTAGTCTGCCCGGTACCCCGGTACCGGTCGCACGGGCCATCGGACGGCGGGCGCGGGCGCCCGACGGTCCACGCGCATGGTCATCGCCGCGCCGCCCGAGACGAGCGTTGCGCGGGTGGCGTCCTGCGCGCTCTGGGGCCTCGAGGCCGCCCTCGTCACCGTGGAAGTGGACGTCGCGAACGGCCTGCCGGCCTTCACCGTCGTCGGTCTTCCCGACGCGGCGATCTCCGAGGCGCGCGAGCGCGTCCGTGCGGCGATCCGCAACTC
>DASSPF010000177.1:0-12707 GCA_035699805.1 Candidatus Limnocylindria bacterium
CCCGGCTTGCCCGTTCCACCGCTTCGTAGATCGCGGTGTAGCCGGTGCAGCGGCAGAGGTTGCCGCTGATGGCCTGCGCGATCTCGGCCCGGGTCGGTCGCGGATTCGCGTCGAGCAGCGCCTTGGCCGAGAGCAGCATCCCCGGCGTGCAGTACCCGCACTGCGCGGCGCCCTCCTCGGCGAAGGCGGTCTGCAGCGGGTGGAGCACCGGACCATCCGCCAGGCCCTCGACCGTGAGGACCTCCGCGGCGCCGACCTGCTGCGGGAGGGTGAGGCAGGAGAGGATCGGCACGCCGTCCACGAGCACGGTGCACGCGCCGCATTCGCCGAGCTCGCAGCCGTGTTTGGTACCGGTGAGGCCGAGCTCCTCGCGGAGGACCTCGAGCAGGGTGTGATGCGGTTCGGCCGCGACCGAGTGGGTCTCGCCGTTCACGCGCAGCGTGAGCATCGCCTTCGTCACGCGGGCACCGCCGCTCCGAGCGCCGGCGCCGCGAGGCGTCGCGAGATCGCGTCCGCGGCGCTCGCGCAGCGCTCGCCGATGCGCCGCAGCGTGCGCAGATCGATGCGCTGCTTGAAGCCGACGACCATCACGAACGCGATCGTGCGGCCCCGCGCATCGATGACCGGCGCCGCGGCCGCGCGCACGCCGGGGAAGAGCTCCTCGTCGTCGTAGCCCACGCTCTCACCCGCACCCAGCACCTTGGCGTGGGCGCCGCGATCCAGCGGGAGGCGGCGGCCGAGCGGCGCGGTCATATGCAGATCGGTGTCGGGCTCGCGCGTCGCGGAGATCTCGAGCGCATCGTCCTGGATCACCCCGAGGATCGCTGTCTCGCCGAACGACTCCATCAGCGACGCCAGGTGCGGCTCCGCCAGGGCGCGTAGATCCGGCGTGCTCGCCGCGGCGAGGGCCCGCAGGCCGGGGCCGAGGCGGAAGCGCGAGTCCGGATCGCGCGCGACGAGGCCGTGGGCATCGAGGGTCAGCAGCACATCGCGGAGCGTGCCCTTCGAGACGCCGAGCGCGCGCGCCAGCTCGCTGATCCCCTGTGGGCGTCCGCCGTCGGCGAGCGCCCGCAGGACGCGCGCGGCCTTGTCGACGGCCGGGACCGGGCGGGCGCTCCCCGTACTCTCTGCCATACGCGTACGGGGGATGATACGGAGGGCCGTGGCGACTTGCGCGACCGCACGGATACGGCATGCTGCCTTACATGGTTCAGACTCGCTTGACGGTGGAGGAAGCGGGGGAACAGGGCCAGGTGCGCGTGCTGGTCGCGGACGACTCCGCCGCGCTGCGGTCCATCGTGCGCATCACGCTCACGAGCCAGGGCTGGACGGTGCTCGAGGCCGAGACGGCCCCGAGTGCGCTCGAGATGGCGCGCACGCTGCGACCCGACCTCGTCCTTCTGGACATCACGTTCGGCGAGACCGGGCCGGACGGCCTGGCGATCTGCGCCGAGATCAAGGATGACCCCCTGACTCGTTCGACGCCGGTCGTCATGCTGACCGCGCACGATGACCCCGCGCAGCGGCGCCGCGCCATGGCGGCCGGCGCGGATGCATTCGTGGCCAAGCCGTTCGGCCCGCTCGAGCTCATGCAGGTGCTTCGTGCGCTCCTGCCGGAGCCCCCGCGTGTCACGCCCCGAACGCCCCGCGCGCGCCTCGTGCTCATCGACGACCACTCGGCGATCCGCGAGGGGCTTCGGTCGCTCATCCTGGGCGAAGACCACCTCGAGATCGTGGCCGAGGCGACGAACGCCGAGGATGGGCTGCGCCTCGCGCGCCGCCTCCGACCAGATGTCGTCGTGCTGGACGAGCAGATGCCGGGTCGATCCGGCCTCGACCTGCTCCCCGAGCTTCGTCTGGAGCTTCCGAACGCCAAGCTCGTGATGTTCAGCCTCGATCACGGTGTTCGCGAGCGCGCCCTCGCCCAGGGGGCGTCGGTGTTCCTGCCGAAGGACGCCGCGATCGACGAGATCCTGGCAGCGCTCCAGCCGTCGTCGCCGGTGGCAACGATCTCCTCGAGGTCCATGACACGGTCACGCCTGCCGACCGCGGTGGCACTGGCGGTCGGTGGGACCCTGGCGGCCCTCGCCGCTGTCCTGATCATCACCGCGCCGGCACTCTCGATCGATGGCCGGGTGATCGGGATCCTGATCCTCGCGGCGCTCGGCGTTGGCGCCGCTGCTGCACCGCCGCTACGGGCACGTGGGCGGCCGCCGCGTGCCGTCCGGGACCGGCGTGGGCCTGGCTCTAGCTCGGCGGCTCCTTCGACTGGTACGCAAGGATGAACGCGACGGCCTCGCGGTCTCCGGCCTCCACCGCCCGGAGGAGCGCGGCCGCCTTCAGGCGCGCGGCCACCCACTCCTCGCGGGTGACGCCGGCGCGCTCGAATGGCTCCATGGCTGCAGCATCGGCGTTCGGCGGGCCACCGTCGTCCCTCCGGTGAGGGGAACCGGCGGGACCATGGAGCTACCCCGCACGGGCGACCGGCGCGCCTAGACTCCCCGCGAGGAAGGGGAGGTCTGCCATGCCGACGATCCGACTGCCCGAAGAGAGCGAGCACGGAGAGATGGTCCGGAAGATCGACGCGATGATCCGGGAGATCTCGAAGGCCACCGCGATGACGCCCTCCAGCCGTGCGCTCGGTCTACGCCCATCGATCCTCATGGGGAACCATCAGGAGCTCGCCCATGTCATGGCGACGCGCACGCTCCTCAATCTCCAGAAGCGCATGATCGCCCTCGCGGTCGCGGCCGCGAAATCCGCACCCTACGAGCTGTACGCACACACACGCGGTCTCCAGCGCGAGTACGGTCTCGACGACGGCCAGATCGTGGAGCTCATCGCGACCATCGCGCACGTCACCAGCATCAATACCTTCGAGAGGGCCATCGGGGCGTTCAACGACGTCGCTCCGATGCGCTCGCAGGATCCCTCGCTTCCCGTGCTCGTCGAAGTTCGGGCGAAGCTCGGAAGCGTGCCGCGCTACTTCCAGTACATGGCGGGTGACCCGGTGTACGCGAAGATCGTGCTCGATCGCGAGGTCTCGACCATTCACGAGGGGGAGGTCTCGCGGCTCAACAAGGAGCTCGTGGCCTACGCGACGAGCGTGGTGAACGACGGGCGGATGTCCGTGACGTATCGCGCGGACGCCCTTCGGCAGCTCGGTATGACCAACGAGCAGGTCTTCGAGGCGACGACCGTCATCAGCGTCTACGCGAAGAACTGCTCATTCTCGACGGGTCTGCAGCTCGACCCGACCCCAGGGTGACCCGGGACTAGACTCGGAGGCCAGGCGATGAGGTCCGCCGTGAACCGCCGCCGCTGGGCGGCTGATGACCTCTACCGATCACGAAGACCGGTGGAGGTCGAGTCGTGCAGATCCTGCTCATAGGGCTCGGCGGTTTCGTCGGCGCGCTAGCGCGCTATCTCATAGATGGCTGGGTGACGCGACTCAGCGGCGAAGGGTTCCCTTGGGGCACGCTCGCGATCAACGCGTCGGGATCGTTCGCCATCGGTGTGCTCTTCGCCGCCAGCGTCGAGCGTGCGACGTTGCCCGCGGAGCTGCGCGGACCGGTCATGATCGGCTTCATCGGGGCGTACACGACATTCTCGACGTACATGCTCGAATCGTGGCGTCTGCTCGAGGACGGTAGCTTCGGTCTTGCCGCACTCAACCTCGGCGGCTCGGTCATCCTCGGCCTGGCGGCCATCATGGTCGGTCTCGCGGTCGGGAGGGCGATCTGATGGAAATCATCGGCACGGCACTGCTCGCGCGCATCTACATCGGTGAGCAGGATCAGTGGAAGGGTCGTCCTCTCTATCAGGCGATCGTGGAGCTCCTGCGCGAGAAGGGCATCGCCGGTGCGACGGTCCTGCGTGGGATCGAAGGGTTCGGCGCGCACGCGCAGCTCCACACGACCCGGATCCTCCGCCTCTCGGAGGACCTGCCGATCCTCATCGAGGTCGTCGACCGCGAGGACCGTATCCGCGCCGTGCTGCCTGTCCTCGACGAGATGGTCGGTGGCGGGCTCGTCACGCTCGAGCGGGTCGAGGTCGTGGCCTATCGCGCGCCGAAGGATGCGACCGGCGCCGAGTAAGAGCGTCGCGCTCAGTCCGGAAGAAAAAGAAGAGGAGGGCGTGAGCCCTCCTCTTGTGGGACCTAGAAGCCGGCCGTCTTAGTGCGCGCAGGCCTTCGCGGTGCCCGCCTGCTCCGCGGTGCGGAACGACTGGCCACAGCCGCAGCTCGAAACGGCGTTCGGGTTGCGGAGCGCGAACCCACCGCCCATGAGCGCGTCGACGAAGTCGATCTCCGACCCCTTGATGTACATCGCGCTCATCGGATCGACGACGATCCGCACGCCGTCCTGCTCGATGAGGGTGTCGTCCTCTTCGCGGCCCTCCGCGAAGGTCATGCCGTACGAGAAGCCCGAGCAGCCCCCCGGCGTGACGTAGACGCGCAGGGCGAGGTCGTCGCGGCCCTGCTTCGCGATGATCTCCTTGAGCTTGTCGGCGGCGCGCGAGGTCATCGAGACGACCCGCGGATCTGCCTCGGTGCTGGTCTGCTGCTGCTCGATCGCCACGTGCGTCACCCCTATTTCTGAAGGCTCTGCTGAAGAGTCTAGCGCACCTACACTCGATCCGTGGCCATTTCCAGCCATCATGCCCAGTTCCCTTGCCGCCACGGCGAGGAAGCGACGGCGCGGGCGCTCATCGGGTGACCCCATTCCACTTCTCGCCGCGCCCGAACCGCGCGCACGAGATCCGGTGGCGCGAGTGGGGTGAGGCGGCCTTCGCCGAGGCCCGCGAGCGCGACGTCCCCATCCTGCTCGCCATCAGCGCGGTCTGGTGCCACTGGTGCCATGTGATGGATGAGACCAGCTACAGCACCGAGGACATCATCGCGTCGATCAACGAGCGCTACGTCCCGATCCGTGTCGACAACGACGAGCGACCCGACGTGAACCGCCGCTACAACATGGGTGGCTGGCCGAGCACGGTCTTCCTGACGCCGGACGGAGAGATCATCCACGGCGGCACGTACCTGATGCCCGAGGAGATGTACAAGGTCGTGCTGGTCGTGGCCGACGTCTGGCGCGACAAGCGTGACGAGATCCAGGAGCGCGTCGCGGCCCTTCGGGTGCGGGAAGAGGCGGCACGCGCGCCGCGCCCGGCTGAGCTCCATGCCGACATCGTCGACATCGTTCGCTCTTTGGTGAGCGGGCAGTACGACCCTCAGTACGGCGGCTTCGGGCGCGAGCAGAAGTTCCCCCAGCCGAATCTGTTGCGCTTCCTCCTCGACGAGCACCGGCGGCACGGTGCGGCCGAGCTCGAGACGATGCTCCGGACGACGCTCGATGCCATGTCCGCCGGCGGGATGTACGACCACGTCGAGGGCGGCTTCTTCCGCTACGCGACCGAGCGCAACTGGAACACGCCGCACTACGAGAAGATGCTCGAGGACAACGCCGAGCTGCTCTCCATCTACGCCGCGGCGCACCGCGTGTTCCCGGACCGCGGCTACGACGCCGTCGCGCGCGACGTCATCCGCTGGATGGACACGGTCCTCTATCAGCCGGAGACCGGTCTCTGGAGCGGCTCGCAGGACGCCGACGAGCACTACTACACGCTCGACGCCGCGGGGCGCGCGCGTCACGACCCGCCGTTCGTCGATCGGCGGATCTACACGTCCTGGAACACCCTCGCCGCATCGGCCTACCTGCTCGCCGGCGAGGCGCTCGGCGATCGAGCCATCGTGACGAGGGGCTACGAGGCGGTCGACGCGATCGAGCGACGCCTGCGCGACGCTTCCGGAGCGATCTACCGCTTCGACGCTGGAGACGGGCCGCAGCTGCCGGACCTGCTCGGCGAGACGGCGACCTTCCTGTCGCTCCTGGTCGGTCTCGGCGAGGTCGACCGCGCCACGGCGCTCGCGCGTCGCATGCGCGAGCGGCTCGAGGATCCCGAGCGCGGCGGGTTCTACGACACGCCCGGGGGCGACGAGCTGGGGCGCCTCGCGCGGCGCGAGCGGCCGATCGAGGACAACGCCACCGCGGCCGATGCGTTGCTCCGCCTGGCGGTGCTCAGCGGTGACGTGGAATGGCGCGAGGTCGCGCTCCGCGGGCTGCGCTCGTTCGTCGCGGAGTACCGGCAGTGGGGCCAGTTCGCCGCCTCGTACGCGAATACCGTGGCGCGCGCCCTGCGTGACCCGGTGTCGGTCGTGGTCGTCGGTCGCATGGGTGATCCCGCGGCCGAGGGACTGTGGCGCGCCGCGCGCGCCGCGACCGACCCGGACCTCATCACCCAGCACATCGATCCTGTGGCGCATGCCGAACGGCTGGCCGCCCGTGGCTTCCCCGACCGGGTCGCGGCGTACGTCTGCGTCGGCACGTCGTGCACCGCGCCGCTGACGGACGTGCCCTCGCTCGCCCGGGAGCTCGCGGCGGCCGCGCGTGGCGCCACGCGCGTCTGACCCCGGCATCGTTCCTGCCGCACCCAAGGGCGTGACGAAGGTGATCGACGCGGCGGGCGTGGTCGGCGCGCAGACCCTCGTGGCGGCGTTCCACGATGAGCAGGACGGGCACAAGGCGGTGCGCGCGCTCGAGCGCGCGGGCATGCCACCGGACCGGATCGGCATCGTCGTCGCCAACGTCCGCCAGGCGCGCGAGGTGGCCGGGTCGTACAGCCCCCAGGGCGCCCTCGCGGGCGCGATGCTCGGCGCACTGCTCGTCGTCTCCTACCTGGTGTTCGGCGGCGAGGCCATCCGGGGGAATCCCGCGGGGATAGCCCTCGGCGGCCTTGCGGTGGTCGTCGCGTTCACCGCGATCGGCTGGCTCGCGGGCCGCGCGCGGATCTTCAAAGAGGACGAATTCGCGGAGTTCGAAAACGAGAGCGCGGCCGGCGAGACCATCGTGTCGGTCCTCTGCGACACGCCGGAGGGCGCCGACGAGGCTCGCGCCATCCTCGAGCGGAGCGGTGGCCACGACGTGCGGCTCGAGGACACCAGCGAGGCCGTCTAGCTAGTCCGCTCCGAGCGGCACCCGGGCGCCGCGGACCCACACCGCCTTTGGCGCGAGGACCGCGCTCAGGTCGCGCGTGGGATCGGTACTCACGAAGACGAGGTCGGCGTGTGCGCCCGCGGCGATCCGGCCGGCCTTCGGTCGGCCGACGACATCCGCGGCCAGGCTCGTCGCCGCGACGAGCGTCTCCTCGCGGGAGAGGCCGACCTCGTGAAGATATGCGAGCTCCAGCCCGAACGCCTCGTGCCGATTGAAGGGCGTCCCCGAGTCGGTACCCGCGGCGATCCGCACGCCGGCCTTGTGTGCTGCTCGCAGACCTTCTTGGTGTTTCGCCGCGACGACACGCGCGCGCTCGCGCGCCTGCATGGGTAGCGCCTCCTCATGCCCGAGGATCGCTCTCAGCGCGGAGAACGTCGGCACGAGCGCTACACCCCGATCCTTGATGAGGCGGATGGTCTGCTGATCGAGCAGCGTGCAGTGCTCGATCGAGTCCACGCCGGCCTCGACGGCGATGCGCATCCCGAGCGCACCGTGCGCGTGCGTGGTGATGCGGATGCCGGCCTTGTGCGCTTCCTCCACCGCGGCGCGCGTCTCCTCCGCCGTGTACTGCGCGAGCTCGGGACCCGCGCCCTCGCCGAGGACGCCGCCGGTGGAGAAGAGCTTGATGACCGTCGCCCCTGCGGCGATCTGCTCGCGCGTGGCGCGCCGGACTTCGTCGGCGCCGTCGGCCACGCGACCGACCTCGGTGCCGTGACCTCCGGTGTTGGTGATGCCTCGGCCCGCGGCGATGATGCGCGGACCCTCGACGACGCCGCGCTCGATGGCGCGGCCCAGCTCGATGACCATCGGGCCGTTCGCGCCGAGGTCGCGGACCGTCGTGACGCCGGCGCGCAGGCTGGCGCGCGCGTTCTTGAACGCCTTGAAGGCCGCGAGCGCGTCGCTCTGCGCCGCCTCGGCGCTGAAGTCCGCGTGGCCATCCAGCGTGAGGTGCGCGTGGCAGTTCACCAGGCCGGGGATCACGAACCGTCCCGCCGCTTCGACGGTGCGGGAACGCTGTCCCTTGGGCGTCTTCGGCGCGCGCGAACGTTTCCCGACCCAGGTGACCTCGCCAGCCTCGATGACGATGGCGGCATCGCTCAGTGTGGCGGTGCCGTCGAAGAGCCCGTCCACCTCCAGCACTGTTCGCATCGCGCGCAGTATCGTCCAGCCGTGCCCATGCCGCTCCTCGAGCGACTCCGCGCGCGCGGTGCCGTGCTGCCGAGCTATGACGGCGGTGGCCTGGTGAACCTGCCCGCGAGCGTGCTCGCGGCGTTCGGCGCACGAACGCCGGACGATCCCCCGCCGCTCGCGGAGCTCGATCCGGCCCTCGTCGACGGTGCCCGGCAGGTGGTCGTCGTCCTCGCCGACGGCCTGGGATGGTGGCAGCTCGAGCATCTCACCGCGACCGGTGCCATGCCGTTCCTCGCGTCGCTGGTGGAGCGCGCGCGCCGCCGCGACGCGGCGCAGCTCATCGAGGCGACGACGGTCTTCCCGTCGACCACCGCGGCGGCGATCACCGCGGTGCAGACCGCTCGAACGCCTCAGGAGCACGGCAACATCGCGTACTTCGTCTGGCTCGACGAGTTCACGCAGGTCACGGCGATGCTCCGCTGGGGTCCGGCCATCACGCGTCGTGGGTCGTACTTCGACGATCCCAAGGTGGACCCGCGTGCGTACGTCAAGGTGCCCTCCATCCATGGGCGTCTCCGCGAGGGCGGTGTCGCGACGTACGTCATCGAGCCGGAGATCTTCCGCACCGAGGCCATGACCCGGATGCACACACGCGAGGCGACGTACGTGGGGTACCAGCTGCCCACGACGATGGGTGTCCGCCTGCGCGAGCTCATCAGCGCGGGACCGCACGGCGACGGTCGCGCCTATGTCTACGCCTACTGGGCGGCCATCGACACGACCTCGCACATCTACGGTCCGCTGAGCGCCGAGGCCGCCGCCGAGGCGGCGAGCTTCGACCTCAACCTCGCGCGGGCGGTGGGTGACCGCAAGGCGGGCGACACGCTCATCATCCTCACCGCCGATCACGGGCACGCCTTCACCGATCCGGACAAGGCCATCGACCTGCTCAGCGACGAGGAGCTCCGCGGTCTGCTGCGGAATCCCATCGCCGGTGAGCCACGCCTGGCGTTCCTTCATACCGACCATCCCGAAGCCGTGCGGGAGCACATCGAGCAGCGCTGGCCGGGCGCGTTCGACCTCCTCGACCGCGACGAGCTCATCGCCGCGGGGCTCTTCGGGCGCGGCGATCCGACCATGGCGCGGAAGCGCATCGGCGAGGTCTGCGCGCTGCTCATGGGCGACCGCGGGGCGCGCATCATGCGCGTCGACGGCCACGACTTCCGCCACCGTGGCTCGCACGGCGGCCTCACCCCCGAGGAGATGCGCATCCCCATCCTCGCGTGGCGCGCCTGAGCCGGGTTCCCTAGCATTCGGCGCGATGGCGACAGCCTCGTACCTCGAAGCGGCGGCGGGCGGCATGGTGAGCGCGGCGGCGTTCGACGATGACGACGCCGCGGTCCAGGCGGTGACGCTGCTGCGTGACTCTGGCGTGCGCGAGCAGGACATCACCGTGCTCGCGGCCGATCCTCGGCGCGCGGCGCTGGTGGCCGGCGACCGCGCGTGGCTGCCGTACCGCGAGTGGCGCGGCGTCCGCGCCCGGGTCGCGAAGCTGCTCGCGCGCGTCCTGCCCGGCGGCGGGCTCCCGAAGGAGGTCCGGACGCGCTACGGGCGTGCGCTGCGAGCAGGCCAGATCGTGGTCATCGCCGCCGCGGGTGGCCAGCCTGCCGACACCATCGGTGCGCTGTTCGAGCAGGCGCGCGGAGCGACGGTGGAGCAGTGGTGGCAGTCGCCCACGCGCCTCTTCGCGCCGCCGGAGCTCGCCGGCCCCTTCTGAGCGGCGCGGCTACTCGTACCGCAGCGCGGAGAGCGCGGACATGCGCATCGCGCGGCGTGAGGGCAGGAACCCGGCGATCAAACTGACCGCGAGCGCGAGGCCCAGCGAGCCGAGCGCGAGCGGCAGGTCCACCACGAAGATGCCCGGTGGGTTGGTGCGTGGGTTGAGCTGCCGGATCACCTCCTCGATCGCCTTTCCGCCGGCGAGGCCGAGCGCGAGGCCGAGCACGCCGCCGAAGATGCCGACGAGCGCCGCCTCGGCCAGGAAGAGCGCGCGGATGTCGCGCGGCGCCGCGCCGACCGCCTTCATGATCCCGATCTCGCGGGTGCGCTCGAGGACGGCCATGATCATGGTGTTCGCGATGCCGATCGCGGCGACGAGCAGCGCGACCCCGCCGATGCCGGCGAGGATGCCGCGGAACACGCCGAATCCCTGATCGATCTGCTCGATGACCTGCTTCAGCGAGAAGGCCGAGAAGCCGAGCTGCTGCACCGCGGACACCACGTCCCCCACGTACTTGGAGTCCTCGGTCTCGAGCGACACGCCGCTGTAGCCGGTGGTACGACGCAGCTCGTCGGCGGGAAGGCCGCGGTTCTCGGCGGCCGCCGCGATGGCGTCCTCGAGCGGGATGCGGACCGAGGTCTGCGAGGTGTTGCGCTCGTCGAACACGCCGACGACGGTCATCTTGTACTCGCGGGGCGTCCCGCTGCCGGCGATGCGCGTCTGCCCGATCTTCACCGCCCCGCCCAGACGCAGGGTCACCTGCCTGCCCACGGCCGCCTCGGCGGTGGGCGCGACCAGGCGCGCGAGGTTCGCCGGGAGCACGGCGACAAGACGCTCGCCGGCCTCGATGTGGCGTCCGGCGACGAGGTCCCCGCGGTCGAGCGGCGCGTTCGGCTCGATGCCCTGCGGCCGCACCGCGGCGTCCTCGCCGCCCTCGAGGAGCGTCCCGAGCGGCGCGTCGAACTGGCGGTAGGCGCCGGAGACATGGGGGATGAGACGGAGCTTCGCCACGTGATCGTCGGTGATCGTCCGCGGGACCGCGGTGAGGCCGCTCGCACCCGGCTGGAACGGCTGGACCGTCACCAGACGGAGGTCGCCGATGGAGAAGATCGAGCGCTTCACGTTCTCCTCGGCTCCCGACGCGAGCGCGATGAGCAGGACCACGAGGGCCGTCCCGATGGCGACACCCAGGATGGTGAGGATCGAGCGCACCCGCGCGCGGCCCACGTTCCCCAGCGCGAGCGAGAGGAGATCGCGCGTCCTCATGCGACCGCTCGGCCGTCCCGCATCCGCACGACGCGCTGGGCGCGCGCGGCGATGGACTCGTCATGCGTCACGAGCACGATCGTCTGTCCATTCGCGTGCAGCTCGTCCAGCAGCGCGAGGAGCGCGGCGCCGTTGGCGGAGTCGAGATTCCCGGTCGGCTCGTCGGCGAGCAGGAGCGCTGGATCGGTGACGAGCGCACGGGCGATCGCCGTGCGCTGCATCTCGCCGCCGGAGAGCTGGCTCGGGCGATGCGTCGCGCGCGGTCCCATCCCGAGGCGGTCGAGGACCGCGCTCGCGCGGCGGATGCGCTCGCCGCGCGGGATGCCCGCGAAGAGGAGCGGGAACCCCACGTTGTCCAGGACCCGGTAGCGCGGCAGGAGATTGAACGCCTGGAACACGATGCCGATGCGGTCGCGGCGATAGCGGGCCAGTCCGTTCTCGTCGAGCGCCCCGACATCGATGCCGTCGACGACGACGCGGCCCGCCGACGGCCGCTCGAGCCCGGCCAGGATGTTCAGGAGCGTGGACTTGCCGGAACCCGACGGCCCCATCACCGCGACGAACTCGCCGCGCGCGACCTCCAGGTCCAGGCCGGCGAGCGCGGCGACGCGCGACTCGCCCGCGACGTAGGTCCGCTCCAGGCCGGCGGCCTGGACGATCAATCCAGGCGTCGGAGCCACGCGCGCATGGCGTGCTCGAACGCCTCGGGTGCCTCAAGGTTGGAGAGGTGGCCGGCGTCGGGGATCACCGCGAGGCTGGCGTCCGGGATCGCTTCGGCCATCGCGCGCGACTGCGCGAGGGGTGTGATGGCGTCGGCCTCGCCCACGATCACCGCGGTCGGTACGTCGATCGTCGCCAGGTCGGGGGTGGAGTCGGGTCGTGTGCTCATCGCGATGCTCGCCTGCGCCACCGCTTCGGCGTTCTGTGAACGGATGAGCTCCTTCAGCGCCGGCCACCCGGGCGCGCCTTCGCGCAGCCACTTGGGTGGCGTCTTGAGGAGCGCTTCGATGCCGTGTTCGCGGATGGTCGCGGCAAGACGGACGCGGTTCTGCGCGGCCTCGGCGGTGTCCGCCTCGGCCTTCGTGTCGATGAGCGCGAGGCCGCTGATACGTGCCCGGTGGCGGCGCCACAGCGCGAAGGCCACGTAGCCGCCCATGGAGAGCCCGGCCACCGCCGCACGATCGACCTTCGCCGCGTCCATCACGCCGATCACCGCGTCGGCGTAGTCGTCGAGGGTCGGCTGGCGCGACGGCACCTCGCTGCGCCCGAACCCGGGGAACGATGGTGCGATGATCGGTGACGCCGCATCCGCGAGCGCGCGGACCTCGCGGTCCCACATCGAGCGGTCCACGGGGAATGCGTGCAGCAGGACGAGCGCGGGCATCGCGCTCAAGTGTGCGACAGAATCATGCCGTGCGCGTGAGACGGATCACCCCGGCCGGCCGCGAGCCGAGCGAGAACCCCATCTTCCAGGG
>DASSPF010000178.1:0-36444 GCA_035699805.1 Candidatus Limnocylindria bacterium
CTCGTCGCCCGGTCCGCGCTGCTCACGAGATACGAGGATTTCTTCGCCATCCAGCCTGATTACCTCACCGGCTCGCTCGCGGACCTCCTCGTGCCGAAGGCCGGCGCCCTCGTGACCAACGCGACGACGTTCGCGTTCGGCTTCGCGCTCGTCCTCGTCGTGCCGCTCGCCGCCGGCGTGCGTGCGCTGCGTTCGCGCCCGGAGGTCCGCGCGTGGGTCGGGCTCGCGCTCCTCATCTACATCGCGCAGTCCCTCGTCTGGACGCTCCACTCCACGCGGGGCTCGTACTTCCACTCGCTCGCAGCGTTCTTCCCGTTCGGCATGGCCATCGCCGCGGTCGGTGGCGAGCGGCTCCTCGCGTCACGCGGACGGGCGGTCGCCGCTGGCTGGACCGCGGGAGCCGGCGTTCTCGTCGCCGCGCTCTCCTTCGCGGCGGTGGCGCAGTGGGACACCGTCTTCAACGGCGGCACGCGCGTGCGAGCCGAGGCGGTGGACGCGATCCCGGATGGCCCGTTCCTCGCGATCGACGCGGCGGCGTGGCACTGGATCAGCGGTCGGCCGGTGGTCGTCACGCCGGCGGACGGTCTCGAGGACGCCGGCTGCGTCGCGCAGCGCGTCGGCGCGCACTCCATCGTGCTCGAGGCCGCGCACTTCAGCCGGTACGACGATCTGTATCGCGTCGATGCGCGCCCGGCGTGGCTCGATGCGCCCGTCGTGCGTGGCCCGGTGAAGATCTACCCCATCCGCGGCACACCGCCGTGCGGTCACGGATGAGCTCGCGGACCAGCGCGCCGGGCATCGTGGCCCTTGCCGTCTTCGCGCTCGCCATCGTGCGCGCGCCGTCCGACTCCGATATGTACTGGCACCTCGCGTCGGGGAGGTGGATGCTCGAGCACAGCGACATCTTGCGCACCGATGTCTTCACCACGACCGTCGCGGGTCAGCCGTACAGCGTGGGCGAGTGGCTCGGGCAGGTCGTGCTCTATCTGGCGTACGCGATCGGCGGGTGGCCCGGCCTCGCGCTCCTGCGGGGCCTCCTCGTCGGTGTCGCGGCGTTCTTCCTCACGCGCGTCGCGCTGCGCGCGACGGAGCGCACCGGCATCGCGATCCTGCTCGTCGTGCCGGCGCTGGTGCTCTCGTCGATCGTGTGGACGGACCGGCCGCACCTCTTCACCCTGGCGTTCTTCCCGCTCCTGCTCGACGTGCTCTTCGCGGCCCGCGCCGGCCGCACCCGATGGCTCCTCGTCGTGCCGCCGCTGCTGCTCATCTGGACCAATCTCCACGGCGGCTACGCGCTCGGGCTCGCGACCGCCGGCATCTTCGCGGTCGCCGCGCTGCTCGAGCGGGGCGCGTGGCGCGCGTTCGGCGCCGCGGCGATCGTGGGCGGGATCGCCACCCTTGCCGATCCGGGTTCGCTCGGCCTGCTGTCCGCCATCGAGCACGCCGCGTCCCCGCCACGCTTCATCGTCGAGGAGGCCCCGCCGGATGTCCTGCGGCCGGCCGGCTTCGTGTTCGCGCTCTTTGCGTTGGGGACGCTCGCGGTCGCCCTGCGGGCCGGCGGGTCGCTCCTCGACGCGCTGCTCCTCATCCCGCTGCTCTGGCTTGCGCTCTCTGCCCAGCGGGACATGCCGTACTTCGCGTTCGCCGCCGTCCCGTACCTCGCTCGCGCGCTGCCACTCGCGGCTCCGCGGCTCGCGCGGGCGCGGGTGGCGCCCTCGCCACGTGCGCTGTCCCGCGTGCGGCATCCGGCGCGCGCGGTGGGGATGGGGCTCGCCGCCGGCGCCGTCGCGATGGCCGTGCTGGGGATCGCCGCGCTGCCGTCCGGGCCGGACGAGTCCGCCTATCCCACCGGCGCGGTCGCGCCGCTGCGTGAGGGGCGGGGGACGCTGCTGCACGAGTACGACTGGGGCGGCTATCTCATCTGGCGCGTGCCGGAGCGGCCGGTGTTCATCGACGGCCGGCTCTTCCCGTTCCTTCCGCGGGTCTACGAGGAATGGCGTGCGGCGGTCATGCTCGGTCCACGCTGGCGTGACGTGCTCGCGCGCCACGACGTCACGACGGTGCTGCTGCGTCCGGACCGTCCGCTCGTGGGCGCCTTGCGCGATGACGGCTGGCGCGAGGTCGCCGGCGCTGCCGGCTGGATCCTGCTGGCGCGGCCGTGATGCGCGTCGCGCCTCTGGCCCTCGTCCTCGGTACGGCGTTCGGCGCGCTCGTATCGCTCCAGCCGGTCTCCGACAGCGACCTCTTCTGGCACGTCGCCACCGGCGCGCGGACCCTGGGGGGCGACCTCCCGCGCACCGACCGGTTCTCGTGGACCATCGCCGGCGCGCCGGTGCTCACCGATCAGTGGCTGGGCGACGCGCTCTTCGCCCTCGCGCGCGCGCTTGGCGACTGGCGCGGCGTGCTTGCGCTCCGCGTCGTCGCCGTCGCCGCGCTCGTCGCCATCGTCGTCGACAGCGCGGTCCGGGCGCGCCCCGGCCGCCCGGTCGTCGCGGCCGCCGCCGCGCTGCCCGCGATCGCGCTCTCGCGCTTCGCCTGGACCGACCGTCCCGAGCTCCTCGGCCTGGTCTGCTTTGCCGTGCTGGTGCGTCTGCTGCGCGGCGGCGACCGCGAGCTGCTCCTCACGCTCCCGCTGCTCGCGCTGTGGGCGCAGCTCCACGGCTCCTACGCGCTGGGGCTCGGGCTGGTCCTGGCGTCCTGCGCCGCGCGCGCTCTCGCGGAGCAGCGCGAGCGCTGGCGCTTCGTGCCCATCGCCGCGGCCGCGGTGAGCGCGACGCTCATCGGCCCTTCGGGTCTGGCGTCGTGGACGTCCTCGGGCGGCCACTTCCTCGCGCCCCCGCGGTACATCTCGGAGGAGGGCGTGCCCGATCCGAGCACGCTCCCCGGGTTGCTGTTCGTCGCCGCGCTCGCCCTGGTGCTTGCGACCGCGCTCCGCTCGCCGCGCCGCGCGACCCTGCGCGATCTCGCGCTGCTGCTGCCCGTGGCCTTCGTCGCGCTCACCGCCGCCCGCCACACGCCACTCTTCGCCATCGCCGCGGTGCCCTATCTCGCGGAGCGCTGGCCCGACCCGCTCGCACGCTGGCGTGCCGCGAGTGATGGGCACGACCGCGCGACGGAGGAGGGTGAGGTGAGTGGCCGCGCGACCGGCCACGACCGCGCGACCGAGGAGGGTGCGGTAAGCGGCCGCGCGACCGAAACCCTCTCAACGGCGCGCACCCCGTCGCTCGGCCGCGACGGGGTCCCCCGCGCCGCGGGGGCCCTCGGTCGCGCGGCCGCTGTTGGCGCGTGCGGAGTTGTGCTCTGTGTATCCGTCGCCTTGGCCAGCGGCCGCGTCGACGAGTCGGGGTATCCGCGCGGCGCGCTCGCGGCGCTGCCGGCGGGGCCCGGCCTGCTGAACCAGTACGACTGGGGCGGCTATCTCATCGAGTTCGCGCCGCGGGCCCCCGTCTTCATCGACGGCCGCCTCTTCCCGTTCGTGCCCGCGGTGCTCGAGGACTATCGAGCGATCGTGGGCGCACGTCCGGGATGGGAGGCGGTCGCGGAGCGGCGCGGCGTGCGCGCCATCCTGGTGCGACCGGCCGACCCGATCGCGGTGCGCGCGCCGGACCGCGGCTGGCGCGTCGCGTACGCCGATGCGGTCGCGGTGCTGCTCGTCCGGTGAGGCTCAGCGTCGCCCTCACCCTCGGTGCGGCCGCCGGCCTTCTCGCGGCGACGCAGCCGATCGCGGATACCGACCTCTTCTGGCATCTCGCGACCGGACGCGAGACGCTCGCGCACGGGCCGGTCCGCACCGACGTGTTCTCGTGGACCGTGCGCGGCGCGCCGGTGTCGGTGGACCAGTGGCTCGGCCAGCTTGCGCTCTACGGCGCGTACGCCGCGCTCGACTGGCGTGGCATCGCCCTGCTCCGCGTCGTCGCCGTCGGCGCGCTGCTGGCGCTGGTGGTCTGGAATGCGTCCGCCGGGCGTGTGCGTCCGCTCGCCGCGGTCGTCGGTGCGGTGCCCGCGACCGCGCTCACCCGGCCGCTGTGGGTGGACCGCCCGGAGCTCCTGGGGCTGGTGTGCTTCGCGGCGCTGCTGCCACTGCTGCGCGCCGCGCGTGCCGGGGACGGGCGCGCCGCCGGCGCGACCGTGCTGCTCGTCGCCCTCTGGGCGAACGTGCACGGATCGTTCGCGCTCGGCGTCGTGCTGACCGTCGCCGTCGCCCTCGAGGGCGTGCTGCGCGACCGGTCGCGTGCGCGCCGTCACGCGCTGCTCGCGCTCGCCGCGGTCGGTGCGTCGCTCCTCACGCCCGCGGGTCTTGCGACATGGACCGCGCCCGGCTATCACCTGCTCTCGCCGCCGCGTGACATCGAGGAGTGGCGTCTCATCGACATCGCCACGCCGCTCGGCGCGGGCTATGCGCTGACTCTGGGCCTTGTGCTGGCCGCGGCGCTGCTCGGCCCGCGCCTCGGGACGCGCGAGCTGGTCGTGCTGCTTCCGGTGGCGCTGCTCTCGCTCACCGCGGCGCGGCAGGCGCCGCTGCTGGCGATCGCCGCCGCCCCGCTCCTCGCGACGACCGCGCAGCGCGCGATCGAACGCGTCACGCGAGCGCGAGCGGGGAGCGCGGCGCGCGGATCGAGCGTTGCGAGCGAGCGCCGAAAAGAGGGTCCCGGTCGCGCGGTCGCGCTGGCCATTCCTGGTCTGCTCATCGCCGCCGCCGCCGCGATCGCGCCGACGGCGCCCGACGAGCGCGCGTATCCGGTCGCCGCGCTCACATCGCTACCGAACGGAGACGGCGTGCTCGCCCGCTACGAGTGGGGCGGCTGGCTCATCTGGCGCGCACCGGCGACGCCTGTCTTCATCGACGGGCGCTTCACGCCCTACCTCGGAGCGGTGCTGGACGATTACCGCCGGGTCGTGACCGCGGCGCCGGGATGGGAGGAGACCCTGCGACGGCGGGGCGTCAGCGCGCTCCTGCTCGCGCCGGAGGATCCGGCCGCCCTTCGCGCACGTGAGCTCGGCTGGCGCGTCCTGGCCGCGTCCGACGACGCCATTTTCATCGCCGTCCCCTGACGGCCCCATTCCTATACTTCGCACACGACCACGCAACCGACGCGGCTCATCAAGGACGGGGAGGACCTCGAAGCCCAATTCGACGCGATCGTCGACGCCCTCCGGCGCGACGTGCGTCGTACGCGGCAGCAGGTCGACAAGTTCGCGCGCGCGTACCAGCGCACCGCCGAGGCGCAGTCGCGCCGCTCGGCGGACGGGAAGCCCGACGAGGCCACCCAGAAGGCCTATCGACGGCTGAAGCAGCTCCAGATGGTCGTCCAGCACATCGAGTCGAGCGCCGCGTACCTGCTGGGGTCCGGCATCGAGCCGGAGTCCAAGGGGGATCACGATGAGAATCTCGAGGTCGCCCAGCGCGTCCTCGAGAGCCTCGAGGCGGAGCGCGAGCGCCTGTACCGCGACGTGCACGATGGCCCCGCCCAGGTGCTCGCGAACGCGATCTTCGAGGTCGAGTACCTCGAGCGGATCGCCGAGCGCGCCCCGGCCGAGGTCCGGCAGACGTTCAAGACCGAGCTCTCCGGTCTCAAGGCACAGTTCCGCTCGTCGCTCGACTCGGTCCGCGCGATGATCTACGACCTGCGGCCGCCGGAGCTGAGCGAGCTCGGACTGGCGGAAGCGATGCGCAACTACGCGACCGAATGGGAATCCCGCTGCGGCATCACGGTGCTCGCCACGCTGGACACCACCCCGACCGAGCTCCAGCCCCAGCATGAGCTCGCCGTGTACCGCGTGCTCCAGGAGGCGCTGCAGAACGTGCACAAGCACGCGCACGCGAGCACCGTCGGTGTGGTGTGGCAGCGCGCGTCGACGAGCTGGTCGCTGCACATCACCGACGACGGCGGCGGGTTCGATCTGGTGAAGGCGGCCCGCCGCGCCAAGTCGGTGGGCCTCCTGTCGATGCGCGAGCGCGCCGAGCTCATCGGCGGATCGCTCCAGGTCCAGTCGATGCCCGGCAAGGGCACCGCCGTTACACTCCTGCTCCCCGCCAGACCCATGGATCCCGCAACGCACACGGAGAGAGGGAGCGTCGTTGGCCGACAAGACTGAACGGACCGTCCGCGTCGTGCTCGCCGACTCGAGCCGCCTCACCTCGATGGGCATCGGCCAGGTGCTGCAGAACGAGCCCGAGATGGAGCTCGTCGGCACCGCGTCGGACGGCGAGGAGGCGGTCACGAAGACGCTGGAGCTCGAGCCGGACGTCCTCGTCATCGAGGCGGACCTGCCGCGCCTATCGGGCATCAAAGTGACGCAGCGGATCCGGCGCGAGCTCCCCCATGTCGGCGTCGTCGTGCTGACCGCGAAGGACGAGGAGCAGACGCTCTTCGAGGCCATCCGGGCGGGCGCCGCGGCGTATCTGAACAAGGATTGCCAGCCGGCCGAGCTCGTGGACGCCATCCGCAAGGCGCGCGCCGGGCAGTTCATCATCAACGAGAAGGTGTTCAGCCGTCCGGCCGTCGCCTCCAAGGTGCTCGCGGAATTCCGGGAGCTCTCCGTGTACGGACCCGGCTCCTCCAAGGTCTTCGCGCCGCTCTCGCCCCGCGAGGTCCAGATCCTCGACAACATCGCCCAGGGCATGACGAACAAGGAGGTGGCGTACGCGCTGGCCATCTCCGAGCAGACGGTGAAGAATCACATGTCGAGCATCCTGCGGAAGCTGTCGGTGAACGACCGGACGCAGGCCGTCGTGTACGCGATCAGGCAGGGGTGGATCAAGGGACCGGAGATGGGGAATTGAGCGCGAACGTCGCCACCGACACCGCAGGCGATCTCGTCACCGAGCAGCAGCGGATCGCCGCGGAGATCCGGGAGCTCGACCTGCTCATCGAGTCGACCCAGACCGAGGTGAACCGCCTCAAGGCCCGTGAGGACCAGACCAAGACGCGTGTGGACGAGGTGCGGGGCAACCCGGGCAACTTCCAGCGCGAGGAGATCTTCGGCGCGACCGACGAGCACGCCGCCGCCATCGGCCGGCGCATGACCATGGAGGGACAGCTCGGGGCGCTCCAGGGCAAGCGCAAGCTCCTCGATCGGGTGCAGACGCTGCTCACCGCGGCGCAGCAACACGTGCGCGAGAGCAGTGCCGCGCCGATGCCCGCCGGCACGGCGCCGGTCATCGACGAGGGGCGGCTCCTCCAGGCGGTCGTGGACACGCAGGAGGAGGAGCGCAAGCGGATCGCGCGCCAGGTGCATGACGGGCCGGCACAGGCCATGGCGAACGTCGTGCTCCAGTCCGAGATCAGCGAGCGGCTCTTCGAGGTCGACCCGCAGCGCTCGCGTACCGAGCTCGCCGCGCTCCGGCAGATGGTGAACAAGACGCTCCAGGAGCTCCGCGGATTCATCTTCGAGCTGCGCCCGATGATCCTCGACGACCTCGGTCTGGTCCCGACGATGCGCCGCTACGTCCAGACGCTCATCGACAAGCACGGCGTGCGCATCGATTTCTCGAGCACCGGCCGCGACCGGCGTCTGCCCTCCGACGACGAGGTGGCCATCTTCCGGCTCATCCAGGATTCGCTCGTCGAGCGGATCGAGCGGGCGTCGGCCAAGGATCTCGTGCTCGGGATGACCTGGAAGGACGAGCAGCTGGACATCCTGCTCCAGACCGACGGCAAGGACCTGCCGCCGGACGGCGAGCTCTCCTCGGGCCTGCGGCGCAGCGAGCGCCTCGAGCTGCTGCACGCCGACTCGACCCACGAGACGCGCAGCGACGGGACGGTCGTGCTGAACGTGCACATCCCGATCCGCACCGCACCGACCATCATCGCGTGACCGTGGGCCCGCCGGTGAACGCGCCGCTGCGGCCGGACGATGTGGCCCTGCTCCTCGAGTCCACCTGTGCGCTCATCGAATCGGAGATGCGCGCCCTCGGCGACGACGGCTGCCGCTTCCACTTCGCCAGCGGCGAGTGGTGCGTGAACGAGTGCGTCGGGCACCTCATCGAGGCCGAGCGGCGCGGATTCGCCGGTCGGATCCGCGACATCCTTGCCGGCCGGCCGCTCCACGCGTGGGACCAGGCGGAGGTGGCGGGCGAGCGCAAGGACTGCGAGCGGGTGAGCCAGAGCCTATGGATGGAGTTCATGGGTCTGCGCCACGACTCGATCGCGCTCGTCCGCTCGCTCACCGCGGCCGACCTGGACCGGAGCGGTACGCACCCCACGGTCGGTGAGCTGCGGGTGCGCGACCTGCTCCACGAGTGGGTGCACCACGATCGCAATCACACGCGACAGCTCCTCGCGGTGCAGCAGGAGCGCGTCTACCCGCACATGGCGAACGCGCAGAAGTTCGTGGGCGAGTGAGCCGCTAGACCGCAGCAGCCCGCACGCGCCACACGACCGCCGCGACGAGCAGCCAGATCGCGAGCGGTACGAGCGCACCGAATAGGTCTGCACCGCGCGACATCGTCACTGCCGATGCCGCCAGACCGCCCACCGTGAGGAGCCCGCAGCCCGCGAGCGCGACCACAAGATGCAGAGGGCCGGGTCGACGCGCGGCGGCCGCGCTCGCGAGGACGAGCGGCGGGAGCAGGAGGAGCTGGTCATACGCCTGGATGTACGGCGCGACGAGCACCGCCGTCGCCAGCCAGAGCGCGAGCGTCGCGTCCCCGCGCGGCGCCGCCAGGCAGACACCGATCGCCGTCACGGCGAGGAGCGCGGCGACGAGCGCCCCGGTCGGACCGGCGAGCGCCTCGAGCGTCGTGGCCAGCGTCGTCGTGCGCACGGGCGGCGACGCCGCGAACGAGCCCGCACCCCGCAGCCAGGCCTGCCACAGCGGAAAGACGGCCACGGCGGTGAGCGCGATCGCCGCGAGGACCGCGCCCAGCGCCACGAGCAGCCGCCGCCGTGCCGGCCCGGCCGTCTCGCGGACGAATCCCAGGATCGAAAGCGGCGCGAGCTGCGGCTTGAGCACCAGGGCGAGCGCGGCGAAGGGGGCGCGTCCGGCGAGCCGTGCCGACGCGCCGGAGGCGACGGCCGCGACCAGGAGCAGATCCCACTGTCCCTGAGCGATCGCCAGGATCGCCGGGCCCGATGCGAGCAGGGTGAAGCCGAACGCGAAGGCCGAGACCGGATGCGCTATCCCAGAGGCCTGGAGCAGCCGGCCGACGGCGACGGCCGCGAGCGCCGCCGAGACGGCCACGAAGGCCGTCGCAGCGACGGGGAGCGGCACGAGCGCGAACGGAACAAGGGCCAGCGTCACGTATGGCGGATAGACGAAGGCGCGCGCGTCCGACGCGCGACCGGCCAGACGCGCGGCCGCGTCACGCCACACGGCCGGGTCGTACGGGTCGCCGCCGTCGAGCGTGAAGCGGGCCGCGGCCCACTGTTCGGCGAAGTCGCCGCGCGCCGCCAGCGGTGGGATGGTGAGCGCACCGGCCAGCGCGAGCACGGCGGCGGCCAGCGCGAGGCCGGCGAGGTACGCGCGTCCGGTCACGGCCCGCCGACCTCCGTCAGCGCGATGCCCTGGTAGTAGTGCTTCAGGATGTCCTCGTAGGTCGCGCCGCGGAGCGCCATGCCCTGCGCGCCCCACTGCGACATGCCCACGCCGTGACCGAAGCCGCGTCCGTAGAAGACGAAGCGGGGCGGCAGCCGGTAGTGGTAGCCGCTGAGGCGAAAGGTGACGTGCTCGCGATCCTCGCGCCTGGTCTCGTACACCACGCCCACCAGGTCGGCTCCCAGGACCCGCATGTCGGTGAGGCGCGCGGTGTCGCGCCACGACACGTATTCGACCTCGCCGCCGGGAGTGAGGACCACCGTGAACTGACTGCTCTTCAGGCCGAAGTAGTACCGGGTGACGTCCTTACCGATATCGCGGGTCGCCCGCGTTCCGACGACGCGCGCCAAGAGCACCCGGCCGGCGCTCGAGACGCGAAGCAGCTCGATCCGCTGGGGCACGCCGACGTCGATACCCCGTGAGCGCAGGTGGTCCCCCAGCTGCGGTGCCGTGAATTCCCGGTTCCACTCCCAGCTGGTCCGGCCCCAGCTGCTGTTCTTCGCCAGCTCATCGTCCGGTGACGGCACGCTGCGGAGGTAGGGAAGGGCGTTCGCGAACACGTTCTCCGAATCCTCCGTCGCGCCTCCCGTGTTCGCCGAGTAGAGCGCCTCGATCGGTGCGCCGCGGTAGGTGGCGATGATGCCGGCCGTTCGTTCCACGGCGCGGACCGTCGAGTCGGCCTCCGTGCCGAGTCCGCCGTACTCCTGGTCGCGCACGTCACCCTCGAGGTCGTAGTTCGCATGACGCCGCAGATGCGTCACCAGATACGTGCGTGCCGCGATCGCCTGCGCGGCGAGCGCCTGCGGGTGCCAGGTGGGCGGTGACTCCGCTCCCGTCACCGACGCGAGGTACGGTCCGGTCTCGACGGTGTTCACGACGATCATCGCCCCGTCGTCGTCGGTCGTGACCTCGAGCGTGCCGCGGAAGAGCTTGCCGCCGTAGCTGAGATACCCGAACTCCGCGGCGAAGCGCACGACCGCGATCCGCGGACCCTGCAGCAGTGGCTCGCCGAGCCCATCGCTCAGCGCCGCCTGGACGGCCACCTCGAAGGGGATGGTCACCAGGGTCCCCTCGCTCCGGCTCTGCTGTGCACGGCGCGCCTCGCGGATCAGCTCGACCCGGTTGAGCCGCTCTTCGGGTGAGAGCGCGCCTCTCCTGGGAGGAACGGTGACGTCGGCGCCCTCCCACCGGCGGACATCGGTGCGGGCGACCACATTGCGGCCGCCGCGGTACAGGAGCCTCCCATCCGCTGCCGTCACGACGAGCACACCCGTCGATGAGATCGCCGCGTAGGACGTCCCGTATAGGGCGACGTTGACGCGGACGGTCGCGGGCACGACCGGGAGCACAGCGGCGTCTGCGGGCGAGACGTGAGCCAGCGTGGTGGCCGCGACGATGACCCCGGCCGCCAGGTGGCCGAGCAGCGCTCGTGCTCTCACGGTCCGCTCCGGTACACCTCCGGCTTCAGCACGCCGATGAAGGGCAGATTGCGGTAGCGCTCGGCGTAGTCCAGACCGTAGCCAACGACGAATTTGTCGGGGATCTCGAAACCGCGGTAGTCGATGTCGATGGGCACCAGGCGCCGCGCCGGCTTGTCCAGGAGCGTGCAGATGCGCACCGACGACGGCCGCTGCGAGCGCAGGTGCTCCACCACGAAGGCGAGCGTGTTCCCGGTATCCAGGATGTCCTCCACCACCAGCACGTCGCGGCCCTCGATGGGGTTGGCGATGTCCTTGAGGATCCGGACGACGCCGCTCGACTCGGTGGAGGCGCCGTAGGAGGAGACCTCGAGGAAGTCGAGCGCGAGCGGGATCGGGATCTGGCGCATGAGGTCGGCGAGGAAGGGGAGCGCGCCCTTCAGGATGGAGACGAGGACGAGATCCTTACCACGGTAGTCATGCGCGATGCGGTCCCCGAGCTCGCGCACCTTCGCGGCGATCGTGGCCTCATCGACGAGGACCTCGGCGATGTCATCGGACGGCGCGGCGGCGCGGAGCGTGGTCATGCACCTCGATTGTGGGCCTTAGCGGCGGATCAGAACGAATGCCGCGCCGACGAGCCCCACCGCGAGCACCGCGGCGCCGGCGACCAGCAGCGGACCGGGCGGTCCGTCGCCGCCCGCCTGGGCAGCGGGCCGCGCCGCTGTCGGCGCTGAGGCGGCGGCCGCGATCGGTGCGGCCGTCGGTGCTGCGGTGGTCGCCGTCGGGGCCGACGTCGGGGCGGCCGTGGCGCTCGGTGTGCTGGAGGGAGCGACCGTCGGTGCGGTGACCGTGGGCACGGCCGTCACGGCCGGCGTCTGCGCCACTGTCGGCGCTGCGGTCGGTTCGGCGGTAGGTGCTGCGGTGGGTGCCGCCGTCGGTACCGGTGTGGGAGCGACCGTTGGCGCGACGGTCGGCACCGGCGTTGGCACCGGCGTTGGCACCGGCGTCGGTTGAGGGGTCGGCGACGGTGTCGGGGCAGGCGTCGGAGGCACCGGTGAAGGAGTCGCGGGCCCCTGAACGATCACCGTGCCGCGCGTCATCGAGGGATGCACCGAGCAGCCATAACTGAACGTCCCGGCGGTGCCGTAGGTCTTGCTCGCCGACTGGCCAGGCGAGATCACCGCGGTATCGCCGGAGTGCGGGGCGCCGTCGTTGTTGGTCCAGGTGACCATCTCACCGACGTTGATCGTCACTGTGAGCGGTGAGAAGGCGAATCCCGATATCGAGACCGACGCGTTCGCCGCCATCGGCGCCGCGTCGGCCGTCGTCGCCATCCCGAACAGGACCAGCGCGAGCGCGCCGAGGGCGAGCCGAGCGCCGCGCGCGGATACGATACGAACGATGCCCGCTGCGTCCGCGCCGTTCGCCGCCCTTGCGGGCGAGGCGGCGGCGCTGGGGCTGGCGCTCTCCCCGGAGCAGATCGCGGCGTGCGAGCGATATGCGGATCTGCTCATCGAACGCAATACGTCCGTGAACCTCACCGCGATCACCGCACCGGCCGACATCGCCCACAAGCACTTCCTGGACTCCTGGACCGCCTTCGCCGTGCGCGCCTGGACCGGCAACGAGCGCGTCGTCGACATCGGCAGCGGGGCGGGGTTCCCTGGGCTGGCCCTCCGCCTGGCGCGGACAGGCCTCTCGCTCACGCTCGTCGAGTCCGTGGGCAAGAAGGCGCGGTTCCTCGAGGAAGCCGCCGCCGCGCTCGGCCTCGGCGACGTCGAGGTGCGCAACGAGCGCGCCGAGACGCTGGCCGCCGATCGACGCGACCGCTATGACGTCGGCACGGCGCGGGCCGTCGGACCGCTCGGGCAGATCGTCGAGTACCTCCTGCCGCTCTTGCGCGTGGGCGGCGAGGCCATCGCGTGGAAGGGCCGTCTGGCGGACGAGCTCGAGGGCGCCACGAAGGCCTGCGCGGCCATCGGTGGCGAGGTCGCCGCGGTCGTCGCGACGTCCGAGCTCGGCCTGGCCGACGTGCTGCCCGGGCGGAACCTGGTCGTCGTGCGCAAGATCCGCGCGACGCCGCCGCGTTACCCCAGGTCCGCGGCCGAGATGAGGCGCCGGCCGTGGTGATCGTCCCGTCCATCGACGTGCGCGACGGCCGGCTCGCGTATCGGGGCGGCGTCGGCGCGGATCGAGATCCCCGGGCGGTCGCCGATGACTATGTGCGGCAGGGCGCACGCGAGCTGCATCTGGTGGATCTGGACGCCGCGGAGCGCGGCGAGCACGCGAATTTCGCCATCCTCGCGGCGATCGCCCGCGAATGCGGCGCCTCGTGCCGGCTGGCCGGTGGGATCGCCTCGACCGAGCGCGCTCAGATGGCGGCCGAGGCCGGCTTCGCCGGCGTGCTGTTCTCGAGCGCGATCTTCGCGGACGTCGAGCTCGTGCGTCGCTGCGCGCGTCTGCCGGGTGCGATCTTCGAGATCGAGGCGCGCGATGGCCGGCTCGCGCCGCGCGGTGGACCGGCGGAGCTGGTGCTGTTCGCGAACGGCATGGACGTGGTGCAGGCCGCGACCACGGCGTCGCTGCGCGGCGTCCGCCAGCTGTACGTGATCGATGTGAGCACCGACGGGCGCCTCGGCGGTCCGCCGCTCGTGCTCCTCGAGCAGCTTCGCCGCGCGACCGGGCCGGGCCTGTCGTTCCACACCGGGGGTGGTGTGAGGGATCTTGCCGATGTGCGCGCGCTGGCCGCGTGGGGTGTCGCGTCGGTGGTGATCGGACGGGCCTTCCTGGAGCGCCGCTTCACCGTCGCCGAGGCGATGGCCGCGTGCGCGTAGGACTGCTGTCGGACATCCACGCGAACCTCGTGGCGCTCGAGGCCGTCGTTGCGGCGCTCGGTCCGGTGGACGCGCTCTGGGTCACCGGCGACACCGTGGGGTATGGACCCGACCCGAGCGAGGTCATCGCGCTCCTGCGCGAACGCGGTGCCACGCTCGTGCAGGGTAACCACGACCGTGCGGTCGCCACCGGGGAGGGGCTCTCCTGGTTCCACGACCGTGCCGCGACGGCGGCACGGATGCACGCCGAGTGGCTTCGTCCTGAGGAGCGTGATCATCTCGCGGCGCTCCCGCAGATCGAGAGTGTCGAGCGATTCACGCTCTGCCATGGCAGCCTGCGCGATCCCCTGTGGGAGTACGTGACCACAGCTTCGGTCGCGGCCGAGTCGATCCAGCGGTCGCCGACCCCGTTCTGCTGCACTGGGCACACCCACATCCCGGCCCTGTTCGAGGAGACGGCAGGCCGGACGCGGCCGGTGCGGCCGGAGGAGGGGCGGTCGTACCCGCTCGTGGAGCGCTGCCTGCTGAACCCCGGTAGCGTCGGTCAGCCGCGGGACGGCGACCCGCGCGCCGCCTACGCGGTCATCGAGACCGATCCTGGAACCGTCACCTTCTATCGTTCGTCGTACCGAGTACATGAGACGCAACGACGTATCCGCGCGCGCGGTCTTCCGGAGGTCTTTGCCGACCGCCTGGCGCTGGGCGTATGACGTGCGGCGCGCTCTTGCCTTGCCGGTCGTCGCGCTCGCGCTCGTGGCCTGCGGGGGCGCTGCACTGAGCCCGTCCGGACCGCGCCCGGTCTCGTTCACCGAGATCGCGACGACCCAGAACGCCGGGCACGATGGGGGCGCCGCCATCGTCGTCGGCGCCGCGGCGGACCAGACCGCGGGGGCGGCCGCTCCTCCGGGGCGCGTCCTGGTGGCCGTGTATCAGGGCCAGCAGCGCACCGGCGGCCATGGGATCCGGGTGGACCGCATCGAGCGTGATGGCGACCGGCTGGTCGTTCATGCGACGCTCGCGTCGCCCCCGCCCGGGTCATTCGTGACGCAGGCGCTCACCTCGCCGGCGCACGTCGTCGCCGTCGCTGCGGCGGACCTGGACGGTCTGCGGACCGCGGTCCTCCTCGACGCGAGCGGCTCGGAGCAGGCGCACTCCGAGATCCGCTAGCTCCGGCACGCGGTCCGCCTCCGACCCGCGACCGGCCCGGATGGGCCATCATCGTCCGTCGAACGATGACCGATGACGGCCGGGACGACGGCAAGCAGGACCAGCCACCGAGCCTCGAGGACCGGGTCACGCAGAAGGGCACACGACCGGGCGACCGTGTCGTGCGCATCGTGCGGCCGGCCGGTGGCGAGTTCCGGAGGCGCGGCGGCCACTACGTCGCGACCACGAACGCGCTCCAGGCGCGCGGCCGCGTCGGTCGGGCGCTCCAGGCGGTGCGTCGCGTCCTCTTTGGCGCGCGACTGACGTCGGAGCAGGAGGCGGGCGAGCGCCTCTCCAAGAAGACGGGTCTGGCGATCATGGCCTCGGACAACATCTCGTCGTCGGCGTACGCGACCGAGGAGGCGATGCGCGTCCTCGCGTTCGCTGGAACCGCGGCGCTCGCGCTCACCATGCCCATCGCGCTCGCCGTCTGCGTCGTGCTCGCCGTCGTCATCCTCTCGGAATCGCGGGTCATCCGCGCGTACCCCAACGGCGGAGGCTCCTATCTGGTCGCCAAGGACAACCACGGCATCATCGCCGGCCTCGTCGCGGCCGCCGCGCTGCTCATCGACTACGTGCTCACGGTCGCGGTCTCGACGGCGGCCGGCGTCGCCGCCATCTCGTCGTTCGTCCCCGCGGTCCACGACCACCGCGTCCTGTGGGGTCTTCTGCTCATCGCCCTCCTGACGCTCGGCAACCTGCGCGGGATCCGCGAGGCCGGCGTGCTCTTCGCGGCTCCTACCTACATCTACGTGGCCTCGCTCTTCGGCCTCATCGCCGTCGGGCTGTATCGCCTGGCGATCGGCGACGTCCCGGTGGCGGTCGCTCCGCCGGAGCCCTACCACGCCGATCAGGCGCTCACCGTGCTCCTCGTACTACGCGCATTCGCCTCGGGATCGGTCGGCCTGACCGGCAGCGAGGCGATCGCGAACGGAGTCCCGAACTTCAAGCCACCGGAGTCGCGCAACGCCGCGATCACGCTTGTGGTCATGGGCAGCATGTTCGGGGCGCTGTTCCTCGGCCTCACGTATCTCGCGACGACGATCGGCATCACCCCAGACCACAGCGAGCTCGAGACGGTGAACAGCATGCTCACCAAATCGATCGTCGGCGCGGATTCGCCGTTCTACTTCGTGGTCCAGGTCGCGACCGCGATCATCCTGCTGCTCGCCGCGAATACCGGTTTTACGGGTTTCCCGCGTCTGGCGTCGGTCCTGGCGGACGATCGGTTCATGCCGCGGCAGTTCGCGTTCCGTGGGGAGCGGCTCGCGTTCTCCTTCGGGATCATCGCCCTCGCGCTCACGTCCGCGCTGGTCCTCGCTGCGTTCGGCGGCAGCGTCACGCAGCTCGTGCCGCTCTACACGATCGGCGTATTCGTGGCGTTCACCCTGTCGCAGAGCGGACTGGTCCGCCGCTGGATCCGGCTGCGTAACCCCGGGTGGCGCGCGTCGGTGGTCATCAACGCGTTCGGAACGCTCGTGACGTTCGTCGTCCTGCTCGTCGTCGCCTACACGAAATTCCTGTTCGGCGCGTGGATGGTCCTCGTCGTGATGCCGGTCATCGTCCTGCTGCTGTACGGCATCAACCGCCACTACACCTCCGTCGCGGATGCGCTCACGCTGTCCATCGCCGACGAGCCGCTGCCGGTCTTCAAGCCACCGGTCGTGCTCGTCCCGGTCGCGCGGCTCGACCGCGCGACGCTGCAGGCCGTCGCGTTCGCGCGGTCGATCTCACCCACCGTGCGGGCGGTGCACATCGCCACCACGCCGGAGAGCGCCGAGCAGTTCCGGGAGCGCTGGGTGCGGTGGACGCGCGACGTGCCGCTCGACGTGATCGAATCTCCGTACCGATCGCTGCTCCAGCCGCTCATCCGCTACATCGAGCGGGTCGACGAGAAGGACGATCGCCCCATCACCGTGGTCCTCGCGGAGTTCGTGCCGCGAAACTGGTGGGAGTGGATCCTTCACAGTCAGACCGCGCTGCGGCTGAAGTTGGCCCTGCTCTTCCGTCCGAACACGATCGTCATCGATGTGCCATATCACTTTGCGGACACGGGCCACTCCACGCACCACAAGCACCCCGGCGAGTGAGGCGCGGCAGCGACGAGCGCGACAGGTAAACTCGCATCTCCATGCAGGTGCGGCGGATCATCGTCCCCCTTGCGGGCAACGGCGTCGACGCCGAGGTGATCCGCGTGGCGGCCACGCTCGCCAAGCCGAGCAAGGCCGAGATCATCGCGATCCACGTCATCGAGGTGCGGTGGAACATGCCGCTCGACGCCGTCCTCGACGCCGAGACCGAGCGCGGCGAGAGCCTGCTGGACGAGGCGGCCAAGATCGCCCAGGAGCTCGGGGTCAACTTCGAGACCGAGCTGCTTCAGGCGCGCGAGGCGGCCGCGGCGATCGTGGACACGGCTCGCGAGCACAAGGCGGATCTCATCGTGCTCGGCATGCCGTTCCGGCGGCGTCTCGGCAGGGTCTACGTTGGCCGCACGGTGCAGGACGTGTACGTGGAAGCGCCCTGCGCGGTGCTCGCGTATCGTCAGGAAGAGACCAAGTGAAGATCGTCATCGTCGGCTGCGGCCGAGTGGGTGCCTTCCTGGCGGGGCTGCTCGATACCGGTGGCCACGAGGTCACCGTCGTCGACCTCGAGCGCTCGGCGTTCATCCACCTGCCTCGCGACTTCAAGGGCACGACGCTGCTCGGCAATGGGACGGACATGGACGTGCTCCGCCAGACGGGCATCGACAAGGCCGGCGCGCTCTTCGCCCTCACACAGGGCGACAATCGCAATCTCATGGCGGCGCAGATCGCGCGCGAGATCTTCGGCGTCGAGCACGTCATCGCGAAGGTGAACGACCCCATCCGGGCGAATACCTATCGCAAGCACGGCATCCGCACCGTCTCGCGCACGAGCATCCTGGGGACCCTTCTCGAGGCGATGCTCATGGGCGAGGCCGAGGTGGGAAAGGTGCTCATGGAGAAGGCCACCGCGCACGAGGCTCGGATGGCGGATCTCATCTAGGTGTATTTCGTGATCGCCGGCGGAGGCGAGGTCGGCTTCCACCTGGCGAAGGCCCTGCTCGAGGCCGGCCACGAGATCATGCTCATCGAGAGCGATCGGCGTCGCGCGGCCTTCATCGAGGAGCAGCTCGGATCGGTCGTGCTGAACGCACCCGCGGACGAGGGCCGATTCCAGATGGAGGCCGGCTGCCAGCGCGCCGACGCGGTGATCGCGGTGACCGGAGAGGATCCGGCCAATCTGGTCATCTGCCAGCTGGCGAAGTGGAAGTGCAACGTCCCGCGCGTCATCGCACGGGTGAACGACCCGAAGAACGAGATCGTCTTCAAGACGCTTGGCATCGATGAGACGATCTCCTCGACGCGGGTCCTCATGAACGTCATCGAGCAGGAGCTTCCGAGCTCGAGCGCGTTCCTGCCGCTCATGCCGCTCACCGGATCGCACCTCGAGATCATCGAGGCCGAGATCGCCCCGAACACACCGGGCGCGGGACGTTCCATCCGCTCCCTCGGCCTGCCGCGCGGCACGGTGGTGGGCGGGATCGTCCGCAAGGGCGCCGTCCTCCATGCCGATGACGACGTGCGGCTCGAGGCCGGTGACCGGCTCGTGATCCTCGCGCCCACCAAGGACGAGGCAGAGGTCCGAAAGGCGCTTGCGGGCTAGCGCTCGGGCGAGGCGGCCTCGGGCGCGTCCGGCATGGCGAGCCCCGCGGCCACGCTGGTGAAAGCGGCCGCGGCGCGCACCGTCGCCTGCGGGAAGCGGCGGCCAAGAAGACCACGGAACGCGGGGATCGCGCTCGAGCCGCCCGTCGTCACCACCTCACCGAGATCGGCGCTGGCGACGCCGGCCCTGGCCAGCACCGCGTCGAGCAGGGCGCCGGTCTCGTCCAGCATCGGTGTGATGAGCGATTCGAAGCGCCCGCGCGTCACGCGTGCGTCCACATCCACGGCGGCGCGGTGATACGTGAGCACCACGGCTGAGGCCGCGGAGAGCTCACATTTCGCCGCGTCGGCGACCATGAAGATCTCGTAGCCGAGCTGCAGCGAGATCGCGTCGCGCAGCGCCTCGAGCTCGCGGCGCGGTGCGCCCGCGCGGACCAGATCGTCGAGCGCCTCGAGGAGCGGCTGCTCGTTCAGCGCCGAGAGCGCGTGCCAGTCGTGGAGCGCGTTCACGACGAACGCCGGAAGGCGCAGCCGCTTTGGCCCCCATTCGGCGCGCCCGCCGAGTCGTGGCGCGATGGTGTCGTCGATGATGCGCTCGGTGCAGCGATCGCCGCCGATGTCGCGCCCCGCGGTCGCGAGCACGCGGAGCCCGCGCGTGGTCCGCTCCACGACGGCGAGATCCAGCGTCCCGCCGCCGAAGTCGAAGACGAGCCCCAGACCTGCCCCGATGTCCGCCGAATGGGCCGCGGCCACTGGCTCGTACACGAAGCGGACCGCACGAAGACCGGCGAGCTCCGCTGCGGCGCGCATGCGTGCGACCGCGCGCGTTTCGGCTGCCGCACCGCCGACGTATTCGACCGGCCGGCCGATGGTGATCTCCTCGAGATCCCGCCCCGTGAGCGCGTGTGCGCGCTCGCGCACGTGGCCCAAGACGATGGCGATGAGCTCCTCGAGACCGCGCGCCTCCCCGAAGACATTCGTCCGCACGTCGAGCTCGTCGCCCAGGAAGGACTTCAGCGCCTGGAAGAGCCGTCCCGGGGACGCGACGTCGGTGAGGATCATCGCCTCAACGCCGCCTCGTTGGACCGGGTTTGACGAGGCGAGGCGCACGCCGAGCGGCACGAACTCGCGCTTGATCGGTCCCCGCGTGCGGTTGTCGTCAAGGTAGGCGTCGATCGCCGGGCGCCCGACGAGCGACGAGCCGTCGCGCCGGACATACAGGATCGTCGGCATCGCCGCGCCTGCGCCCGGGTCCAGGGGAAGCACCTCGCTCCTCGTTCCGTCCCAGATCGCGAGCGAGGTGTTGGACGTCCCGAAATCGAGGCCGAAGCGGATGGTCATCGCCGGCCTGCGAAGCGGCGGAGGGCCACGAGGCCCCAGATGCCCTCGATGAGCGTGAAGGGCCAGACGCCGGCAAGCCAGCCATACAGTGCGGATGCCCAGCAGGCGAGCGCGAACGCGAGCACGAACCAGCGCGAGCGGGACTCGAGCGCGTAGGTCAGCAGCATGACGCTGACGCTCGCGGTGCCGAAGATCGTGAGCGCGTCCATCCTCGTGGCGGCTCCTCCGTGGCGGCGGACGCGCTCAGCGGGCGGTCGCGCGCTTCAGCCGGTCCGCGAAGTATCGCTTGAGCTTGGCCACCTTCGGTGCCGCCACGAGCTGGATGTACGGCTCGTTCGGGTGCGTCGCGGCGTAGTCCTGGTGATAGGGCTCCGCGGGGTAGAAGCGCTCGAGGCGGGCGAGCTCGGTGACGATCGGCGCGTCGAAGACATGCGCCTCGTCCAGCTGGCGGATGTACGCCTCGGCCACGGCGCGCTCCGCGTCGTCGGCGTGGAAGATCGCGGAGCGGTACTGCGGCCCGACGTCGGCACCCTGCCGATCCTTGGTCGTCGGGTCGTGCGCGATGCTGAAGAAGATCTTGAGCAGCTGGCCATACGAGACGCGCGCCGGGTCGTAGCGGATCTGCACGGCTTCGGCGTGCCGCGTCCGGCCCCCGGACACCGTCCGGTAGTCGGCCTCCGCCGCGCCGCCGCCGGCGTAGCCGTTCGTCACCTCGGAGACGCCGTCGAGCTGGCGATAGACCGCCTCCACGCACCAGAAGCATCCGCCCGCCAGCACGGCGGTGCGCTCGCCTTGGCTGGGCGGCGGTGGATCGTACGCGGGGTCAGGAAATCGCTCCGGGGAGCTGGCCATGGGCACCTCCGCTCTCGGAACGGCTTTCCCGCAGCACCTGTTCCCGGTCTCGAGGGTGGTCTGTCGCGGTCGCACGGGAGGCGCCGCCCGGAGACGGTCGGGGTAGGAACCTTGACAACATCATTGACAGGTCTTATACACATGACGTGGCAAGTGGCAACCGACCCGTCTACGTCATCTCGATCGCCGCGGGCCTCGCGGGCTGCCACCCACGCACGCTGCGGATCTACGAGGAGGAGGGCTTGCTCGAGCCGGTGCGGACCGAGACGAACATCCGGCTCTACTCCGACGAGGATCTGCATCGTGTCCGGGTGATCCGCTACCTCACGCAGGTGCGGGGCGTGAATCTCGCGGGCGTGAAGCTCCTCCTGCAGTTCCAGGACATCGCGGGACTGCTCGACGAGCTGGCGCAGCAGATCGCGGACGACGCGGCGCAGAGCGACGAGGACGGGGCGGCGGCCGCCGAGCCACAGAACGAGAAGAAGCGCGCGAGCAACGGCTCGCAGCGCGTCCGAATTGGAGGATGACGGACATGACCATCACTCGCTTCACCCCGATGACCGACTTCGTTTCGCTGCGCGAGGCCATGGATCGTCTCTTCGAGGACAGCTTCATCCGGCCGACCACGTGGACCGGCCTCGCCGCTGGCCAGATCGCGGTCCCGGTGGACCTCTGGGAGACCAACGACGCCTACCACCTGCGGGCCGACCTGCCGGGCATCGCGCCTGACGCGATCGACATCAACGTGACCGCGGACACCGTGGCGTTCTCCGGCGAGACCAAGGCCTCGACCGACGTCACCAACGACGGCTGGCTGCGTCAGGAGCGTCGCGTCGGCAAGTTCCAGCGCGCGTTCACGCTGCCGGTGCAGATCGACCCGAACAAGGTCCAGGCGAACTTCCAGCACGGCGTTCTCGAGCTCGTGCTCCCGAAGGCCGATCAGGTGAAGCCGCGCACCATCAAGGTGAACGCGAAGTAGACGCGCACAAGCGGACGATGGCGCGGCCGGCGGAACAAGCGCGCCGGCCGCGCCGTTGTCTTTGCGAGGACCCGCGCCGAGCGCCAACAGGGGAAAGGACTGACGAATGAGCGAAGACACCAAGGACACCATGCCGACCGACCGCGATCTGCCGAACGAGGTCGCCCTCGTTCCGCTGCGCGAGATGGTCGTCTTCCCAAAGCTCGTCGTCCCGCTGGGCGTGGGCCGCGAGAAGTCCGTCGCCGCGATCACTGCCGCGATGAGCGAGGAGCGCCACCTCGTGCTCCTCGCCGCGCAGCGTGACGCGGAGATCGACGACGTCCAACCGGAGCAGATCCACAGTGTCGGCACGATCGCCGAGATCGTGCGCCTGTTGCGCATCCCCGATGGGAGCGCGCAGATCATCGTGCAAGGGCTCCAGCGCGTCCGCATCACCGGCTATACCCCCGAGACGCGGTACTTCAAGGTGGCGTTCGATCCGATCGTCGAGGACCTCGGCGATCCCGTCGAGCGCGAGGCCCAGCTCCGCAATGTGAAGGCGCTCTTCGATCGCTACGTCGACAACGGCGGCGCGATCCTCGCGGAGCTCGCCATGACCGCCAAGAACACCGACGACGCGTCGCACTTCGCCGACCTCGTCGCTTCGAGCCCCGACCTCACGCTGGAGCAGCGCCAGCAGCTGCTCGAGCAGCGGTCGGTCGTGGAGCGCCTGCGCTTCCTGGGTGTCTTCCTCGCCAAGCAGAACGAGATCCTCGAGCTGAAGCAGAAGATCCAGAGCGAGGTGCAGCAGACGCTCGACAAGACCCAGCGCGAGTACATCCTCCGCGAGCAGATGAAGGCGATCCAGAAGGAGCTCGGCGACGACGATCAGGGGTCCGAGCTGCGCGAGCTTCGCGAGAAGGTCGAGGCCGCGGGCATGCCGCCCGTCGTGAAGGAGAAGGCGCTCAAGGAGGTCGGCCGGCTCGAGAAGATCCCGCAGGCCTCACCGGAGACCGGTGTCATCCGGACGTACGTCGACTGGCTCATCAGCCTGCCGTGGGGCAAGGCCGCGAGCGACGACTGGGACATCCAGGCGGCCGCCACGATCCTCGACGAGGATCACTACGGTCTGCCCAAGGTGAAGGACCGCATCCTCGAGTACATGGCCGTCCGCAAGCTCGCCCAGAACCTGCGCGCACCCATCCTCTGCTTCGTCGGCCCGCCCGGCGTCGGCAAGACCAGCCTCGGGAAGTCCATCGCGCGTGCGATGGGCCGCAAGTTCGTGCGCATGTCGCTCGGCGGCATCCGCGACGAGGCCGAGATCCGGGGCCACCGGCGCACCTACGTTGGCGCGCTGCCTGGGCGGATCCTCCAGAACATGAAGACCGCCGCCGAGGTGAACCCGGTGTTCATGCTCGACGAGATCGACAAGGTCGGCGCGGACTTCCGCGGCGACCCGTCCTCGGCGCTCCTCGAGGTGCTCGACCCCGAGCAGAACAACACCTTCACCGATCACTACCTCGAGGTGCCCTACGACCTCTCGAAGGTGATCTTCATCACCACCGCGAACGTCGAGGACACGATCATCGCGCCGCTGCGTGACCGCATGGAGATCATCCGCCTCCCCGGCTACACCGAGGAGGAGAAGATGCACATCGCGCGTGGCTACCTCGTACCGCGCCAGCTGAAGCAGCACGGTCTCATGCCGGCGGACCGGCCCATGGATGCGGCCGAAGGCGAGCCGGTCGACACGGCCGTCGAGCCGCGCCCGAACGCCGAAGAAGTCACCGGCGAGACCAAGCTCGTCATCAGCGACGACGTCCTGCGCGAGCTCGTCCGCCGCTACACGCGCGAGGCCGGTGTCCGCAACCTCGAGCGCGAGATCGGCACCATCTGCCGGAAGGTCGCGCGTGCCATCGCCGAGGGCAAGGCCGAGAAGGTCGAGGTCACGGTCGAGTCCCTCCACGAGTATCTCGGGCCCGAGCGCTTCGACTACGGGCTCGCCGAGGAGGAGGACCAGATCGGTGCGGTCACCGGTGTCTCGGTGAGCGAGCACGGTGGCGACGTCCTCACGGTCGAGGCGACCGTCATCGACGGCAAGGACGAGGATTTCCTGCTGACCGGCCAGATCGGCAAGGTCATGGAGGAATCGGCCCGCGCCGCGCTCAGCTACGTGCGCTCGCACCAGACCGAGTTCGGCATCCCCAAGGGCTTCTTCGAGGACCACGCCATGCACATCCACGTCCCCGCGGGGGCCATCCCCAAGGATGGGCCGTCCGCCGGCGTGACCATGGCCACGGCCATCGTGTCGGCCCTCTCGGGCCGGCGCGTGCGGCGGGAGGTCGCCATGACCGGCGAGATCACGCTTCGCGGTCGCGTGCTCCCGATCGGTGGCGTGAAGGAGAAGCTCCTCGCTGCGCACCGCGCCGGGATCAAGACGTTCATCCTGCCGGAGAAGAACAAGAAGGACCTGGTCGACATCCCGAAAGAGGTCGTCGATACGGTGGAGATCCGCACCGTCTCCGAGATCGATGAGGTGCTGAAGATCGCGCTCCAGCCCGGACAGCCGACGGTCACGCCCGCGCAGCTCGAAGCGTCACGCGCATCGGCGGTGACCCCGCCGGCGCACTAGCAGGGGGCGCGCGATGCCGGTCGAGTACAAGGACTACTACAAGATCCTCGGTGTGCCGAAGACGGCGACCACCGAGGAGATCAAGAAGGCGTACCGAAAGCTCGCCCGGCAATACCACCCCGACATCAACCGGAAGCCGGAGGCCGAGAAGCGCTTCAAGGAGATCAACGAGGCCAACGAGGTCCTCTCCGATCCCGACAAGCGCGGCCGCTACGACCAGGTCGGACCGGACTGGGCGCGCTTCGCCGGCGGCGGCGCGCAGCCTGGTGGGTTCCGCTGGACCGTCAACGGACGGCCGGGCGGCCTCGGCGCCGAGGACCTCGGGGACTTCTCCGACTTCTTCCGCACGCTCTTTGGGCAGGGCGGTGGCTTCGCTGCCGATGATCTGTTCGGGGCCCGCGCCGGCCGCCGCTCGCGTGTCGCGCCGGGTGCGGACCTCGAGGCGACGATCGAGATCACGCTGCTCGATGCCTTCAAGGGGGCCGATCGCGAGGTCGAGGTGAGCGACGCGAGCGGCCGCAGCCGCACGCTGCGCGTGAAGATCCCGGCCGGCGTCCGCGACGGCCAGCGCATCCGCCTGGGTGGCCAGGGGGGCGCGGGCGAGGGCGGCGGCCCCGCGGGCGATCTGTACCTGCGCGTGCGCATCAGACCGCACCCGCTGTTCACGCGAGACGGCGACGATCTGCGCATGGACCTGCCCGTGGCGCTCCACGAGGCGCTCCTGGGCGCCGAGGTGACGGTGCCGACGCTGAAGGGCCGGGTCTCGCTGAGGATCCCACCGGAGACGCAGAACGGCCGGACCATCCGGCTCGCCGGGCAGGGGATGCCGCGGACCGCCGGTGGCAGCGGCGATCTCTTCGTGACCGTGCGCGTGACGCTGCCGACGAAGCTCGATGACGACGAGAAGGAATGCATCAGGAGGATCGGCGCTCGTCAGGACGATCCGCGCCGCCATCTCCTCTAGAAGGAACATGAAATGCTCGATCCGAACAAGCTGACCGAGAAAGCACAGGAGGCGCTCATCGCGGCGCAGCAGCGTGCGCGGGAGAACGGCCACGCCCAGATCGACGTCGAGCATCTGGCTCTGGCCCTGGTCGAGCAGCCGGGCGGGATCGTCCCGAGCGTGCTCGGCGCGCTGGGCGTCCAGGCGAGCCAGCTCGCCGGTGCCCTCGAGGGCGAGGTCGCGCGCCAACCGAAGGTGCAGGGGAACGTACAGGTCAGCGCGAGCCCGCGTCTGGGGCGCGTGCTCCAGCAGGGTCAGCGCGAGGCCACCGACCTGAAGGACGAGTTCGTCTCGACCGAGCACGTGCTGCTCGCCATGACCGCGGACCAGGGCTACACCGGGCAGTCCCTCCAGCGTCTTGGCGTCACGCGCGAGCGGGTGCTGAAGGCCCTGGTGGAGGTGCGCGGCAGCCAGCGCGTCACCGATGCGAACCCCGAGGGGAAGTACCAGGCGCTGGAGAAGTACGGCCGTGACCTCACCGACCTTGCGCGCAAGCACAAGATCGATCCGGTCATCGGGCGGGACGAGGAGATCCGGCGCGTGATCCAGGTCCTTTCGCGCCGGACGAAGAACAACCCCGTGCTCATCGGCGAGCCCGGGGTGGGCAAGACCGCCATCGTCGAGGGCCTCGCGCAGCGCATCGTGCGCGGCGATGTGCCCGAGGGTCTGAAGGACCGGCGCATCTTCGCCCTGGACATCGGCGCGCTCCTCGCCGGCGCGAAGTACCGCGGCGAATTCGAGGAGCGTCTCAAGGCCGTGCTCAAGGAGATCGTCGCGAGCGAGGGGCAGATCATCCTGTTCATCGACGAGCTCCACACCGTGGTCGGTGCCGGCGCCGCGGAGGGCGCGGTGGACGCGGCGAACATGCTGAAGCCCATGCTCGCGCGCGGTGAGCTCCACGCCATCGGCGCGACGACGCTCGACGAGTACCGCAAGCACATCGAGAAGGACGCCGCGCTCGAGCGGCGCTTCCAGCCGGTGTTCGTGGGCGAGCCGTCCGTCGAGGACACCATCTCGATCCTTCGCGGATTGCGCGAGCGCTACGAGATCCACCACGGTGTGCGTATCCAGGACTCCGCGCTCGTCGCGGCGGCCACGCTGTCGCACCGCTACATCGCCGACCGGTTCCTGCCGGACAAGGCCATCGATCTCGTCGACGAGGCCGCCTCGAAGCTCCGCATGGAGATCGACTCCATGCCCGTGGAGCTCGACGAGACCGAGCGCGCCATCGCCCGGCTCGAGATCGAGCGCGAGGCCCTGCGCAAGGAGAGCGACAAGGCCAGCCGTGAGCGGCTCGAGCGTCTGGAGCGCGAGCTCGCCGCGGCGAAGGAGGGAGCGACCGGTCTGCGCGCCCACTGGCAGCAGGAGAAGGCCGCGATCACCGAGATCCGCGAGAAGAAGGCCCAGCTGGAGGACGTGCGCGCCGAGATCGAGCGTGCCGAGCGGGCGGCGGACTACGCCAAGGCGGCAGAGCTCAAGTACGCCACGCTCGCTGGCATCGAGCGGGACGTCGCCGCGGCGATGGACCGTCTCGCGGCGCTCCAGACCGACAAGAAGATGCTGACCGAGGAGGTCACGCCCGAGGACATCGCCGAAGTGGTCGCGAAGTGGACGGGGATCCCCGTGACCAGGCTGCTCGAGGGCGAGATCGCCAAGCTCCTGCGCATGGAGGAGGACCTCCATCGGCGTGTCGTCGGCCAGAGCGAGGCGGTGACCGCGGTCTCCAACGCTGTCCGGCGCGCGCGCGCCGGCATGCAGGATCCGAACCGGCCGCTCGGGTCTTTCCTGTTCCTTGGACCGACCGGGGTGGGCAAGACGCTCCTCGCCAAGGCGCTCGCGGAGTTCCTCTTCGATGATGAGAAGGCGCTCGTCCGCATCGATATGTCCGAATACATGGAGAAGCACACCGTCGCGCGTCTGATCGGCGCGCCGCCCGGGTATGTGGGCTTCGAGGAGGGCGGTCAGCTCACGGAGGCGATCCGTCGGCGTCCGTACGCCGTCCTGCTCCTCGATGAGATCGAGAAGGCGCACCCCGACGTGTTCAACGTGCTGCTGCAGATCCTCGACGATGGCCGCCTCACCGACGGCCACGGTCGCACCGTCGACTTCAAGAACGTGGTGATCATCATGACCAGCAACGTCGGCTCGACCTTCATCACCGACCTCGCCGAGCAGCCCGACCTCATGCGCAAGCGCGTGATGGACGCGCTCCGTGGCCAGTTCCGTCCGGAGCTCCTGAACCGCATCGACGAGACGGTGATCTTCAGCAACCTCGTCACCGCCCAGCTCATGGAGATCGTGGACAAGGAGACGGCCATCCTCGCGCGGCGGCTTGCCGAGCGGAAGGTCAGCCTCGAGCTCACCGACAACGCCAAGGCGCTCATCGCCAAGGAGGGCTTCGACGCCGCCTACGGCGCGCGGCCGATCAAGCGGACCATCCAGCGGCTCGTCCTCGACCCGCTCGCCCAGAAGGTGCTCACCGGCGAGCTCAAGGAGGGCGACACGGTGATGGTGGACGCGCAGGATGGGAAGGTCGTGTTCTGGTCGGAGCAGTACGCGGCCGAGCGCGCGGCCGAGGCCGAGAAGAAGCCGGTCGGAGCGTCCCGGAAGAACTGAGGCACCTCGACCGCCTCGCGATGCCGCCTCTGCCATCATCGCGCGCATGGAGTCGGGTGGCCGCATCCTCGTGGTCGACGACGACGCACGTCTGGCGTCCTCGCTCCGCCGTGCGCTCGCCTACGAGGGGCACATCGTCCAGATCGCATCCGACGGCCCCGCCGCCCTCGTCGCGGCACGCGACCAGCCACCCGATCTCGTCGTCCTCGACGTCATGCTGCCCGGCCTCGATGGGGTCGAAGTCTGCCGCCGGCTGCGCGCGGGCTCCGACGTGCCGATCCTCATGCTCACCGCGCGTGACGCAGTCTCCGATCGTGTCGCCGGTCTTGATGCCGGCGCGGACGACTACCTGGTGAAGCCGTTCGCCTACGACGAGCTCCTCGCCCGGGTCCGCGCGCTCCTACGCAGGCGGCCGGCAGACGGCGCCGACATCCTGAGCTACGCCGACCTCGTCATGAACGTGACCACGCACGAGGTGCGGCGCGGCGATCGCGCCATCGACCTCACCGCGCTGCAATTCGACGTGCTCGAGCACTTCCTGCGGCACCCGCGTCAGGTGCTGGGACGTGAGCGCCTGCTCGAAGCCGTCTGGGGTGTCGCGAGCGACGCGATCTCCAACGTCGTGGACGTGACCGTCGCCGGCCTGCGGGCGCGCCTCGAGACGAAGGGCGAGCCCCGGCTGCTGCACACCGTGCGCGGTGTCGGCTACGTGCTGCGAGATCGGTAGGTGCGCCGTCGGCTGGCGCTGTACGGCACGGGCCTCGCCGCGGGCGGGACGTTCGTGTTCATCCTCCTGCTGTCGGGACTCGGGGCCAACGGCGCGCGCGAGGAGCAGGATCGGACACTGACCGCGATGGCTCAGGCCGCCGCCGCGACGCTCGAGCGCGGCGAGGCCGCGCCCGCGGCGTACCAGCCTCTCGTCGTGACGGATCTGGCGACCAGCATCGAGTCGTTCGTGCTCGTGCTCGCGCGCGATGGCACGGTGCGCTTCTCCTCGGGTCGCCTCGACGGCGCGCCGCCGCGTATCCCCGCGGCGGTCGTCGTGGAGGCGAACGAGCAGGGTCGCTCGTTGGCCACCATCGCGGCCCCGGGGCTCGCGCCGCGCGGCGACTCGGAGACGCCGGCGCTCCGCGTCGTCGCCGTCCGCTGGGCGAACGCGGCCGATGGCGGGGTCGTCGTCGCCGGCCAATCGACGGCGTTCGTGAGCAACCAGCTCGCTGGCTTCCGGCTGTTCCTGGTGATCTCGGCCGTCGTCACGCTCATCGTCGTCGCGATCGTCTCGTGGCTCGTCGCGGGGCGTGCGGTGCGGCCGCTCGTGACGCTGGCCGAGACGACGAGCGCGATCGGCGCCACCGGCGACCTCTCGCAGCGCCTCGCCCTGAGCCGCGACCGCGACGAGGTCGGGCGGCTCACGACGAGCTTCAACGCGATGCTCGAGCGCCTGCAGTCCGCACAGGCCGAGCTTGCGGCCGCGCTCGCCGCGCAGCAGCGGTTCGTGGCGGATGCCTCACACGAGCTGCGCACGCCGCTCTCGACGATCCGCACGAACGCGGAGTTCCTGCGCGAGCGGCCGGATGCCATCGCCGCGGATCGCGCTGCCGCGATCGCCGACCTCGCGAGCGAGGCCGAGCGCATGAGCCGGCTCGTCGACGGCCTCCTCGTCCTGGCGCGCGCGGACGCCGGCGTCGCGGTCGAGCGGCGACCCGTGGACCTTCGCGCCGTCGCAACGGAGGAGGCGCGGCGCGTACGTCCACCCGGCCGGGCCGCGGATCCACAGGACATCCGCGTCACCGCGGAGGGGTCGGCGCTCGTCTCGGGCGATCCCGACTCGCTTGGCCGCGCGATCCGGATCCTCCTCGACAACGCGCTGCGCCACGGCAGGCCACCGGTGGCGGTGACGGTCGCGACGGCGGATCGTCGCGTGCGCGTCGTGGTCCGCGACGGCGGACCGGGGCTACCGCCGGGCAGTGAGGAGCGCGTGTTCGAGCGCTTCTACCGCGCCGATCCCGCGCGGAGCGGCGAGGGGAGCGGTCTCGGGCTGTCCATCGCTCGTGCGATCGTCCAGGCACACGGCGGCACGATCGGGGCGGCCACCGGCGAGGGCGGCGGCGCGGCCATCACGATCGAGCTTCCCGCGCTCTAGCCGCTGCGTCGCACCGCGGCCGGGGCCGACCGACACGGGGTCGTGACCAACGGCTCATGAAGCCCTCATCGACCGACCACGGTGCGCTCATCGAGGCGACCGAGGATGCATGTATGGACACGACACGAACACAGAACGACGGCCTTCTCGACGTCGCCCGGGCCATCCTCCTCGTTCAGGCCGCGATCCTCGCCGCGGCCACGATCGAAGCGGCGATCTTCGGCGTGGCCTTCGGGAACGGAGGTGCCGCGGTGCTGATGAGTGGCGTGGCCGCGTGCGCGCTGCTCCTCGCCCGTGCGCGTCTCGCGGTCGATCGCCCGTGGACGTACCGGGTCGTGTACGTCGTCGAGGGCATCACACTGGCGACGCTCGCTATCGACACGGTCATCGCGTCGCTCATCGCGGGTGCGATCCCACCGGCCGTCGCCGTGCTGACACGCCTGGTCGTCCCGGCGGCGGTCCTCGCGCTGCTCCATCGCTCGGGCCGCACGGATCAGCGCACCGCGCCGAGCGTCGCCGCGGCGGGTGACGCATGAACATCCCGATCGCTCACGGCGCCGTCGCGAGCGGCAGCCCGCTGTATGACGCGAGTCCCGAGCACGTCGCCGCGGTGCTCGCGCTCGTGCTCCTCGCCGGCGTCTGGTGGTCGCGGCGGACATCGTGGGCGTCGCTCGCGCCGACGGACGGCCTGCTCATCGCGCTTCTCGCCGGGTCCGCGGCGATCCACGCGGGACTGGCGATCGGCCATGCCGGGCACGACACGCTCATTCGCGTCCTGTTCGTCACCGACGCGGCGGCGCTCGGCTGGACCGCGCGTCGTGTCGCGGGCGGTCGGGGCGCGGGTCGGCTCGGCGCACTCGTGCTTCTTGGATCGATCGCGGCGTACTGGGTATCCGCTATCGGTGGCGAGGCACCGGATCAGATCGGCATCGCAACGAAGCTCGGCGAGATCCTCGCGCTCGCGATGGTCGTCCGCCCCGGACCGAGCGTCCGGCGGCGTGCGCTCCGGTCGGCCGCGGGCAGCCTGGCGCTCGGGCTCCTCGTCATCGTCACCGCGGCGAGCGCGTGGGCCGGCGCGTTCCGCGCCTCCGCTGCCGACCCGGACGCGGTCGCCGGACACCATGTGCACGGCGGTAGCGTGCCGCCGCCCGGTACGGTCATGCCCACCCAGGCGGAGCGCGCGGTGACACCGGCCGATCGCGCGGCGGTGGACGAGTTCGTCCAAGCGACACGGGTGGCGCTCGCGCCGTACGCCGACCCGGCGCGGGCCGCGGCCGACGGCTACCGCGTGGGCGGTATGCATGGCATCGACTTCCACGCGCCGAATCCCTCCCACGAGAACGACGGCCGCGTCCTTGACCCAGCTCGTCCCGAGACGCTCGTGTACGCGGTCGCGCCCGACGGGCGACCGGTCCTGCTGGGCGCGCTGTTCCAGATGCCGCGGATCGGCGAGTCCGGTCCGGCGATCGGCGGTCCGCTCACGGTGTGGCACGCGCACGAGCACGTCTGCGTGTCGCTCACGCCGCCTGGTCTGACCGGTCTGCTGGGGCCGCTTGGGACCTGCCCGGTCGGCTCGATCGACGTGCCCCTGACGTCCGAGATGATCCACGTGTGGATCGTCCCCGGCGCACCCGAGGCGTTCGGCGACCTCGACGAGGCGTGGAAGCGCGCCTACCTGGAGGCCATCGCCCGGCGATCCTGACTCCATGAGACGCGTGCTCGGCTAGGCTACGTGCTCCGTGATCGAGTTCCGCGACGTCCACAAGCACTTCGGGCAACTGCACGTGCTGCGCGGGATCGATCTCACGGTCAAGGAGCGCGAGGTCGTGGTGGTCATCGGCCCGTCGGGCTCGGGGAAGAGCACGATGATCCGGACCATCAATCGCCTCGAGCCGATCGACAGCGGCACGCTCGTGGTGGACGGCATCAAGGTCCACGACAAGGACGTCGACGTCAACGCGCTGCGGCGCGACGTCGGCATGGTGTTCCAGTCGTTCAACCTGTTCCCACACCTCACCGCGGCCGAGAACATCATGCTGGCGCCGATGAAGGTCCGCGGGATGGGCAGGCGCGAGGCGCGGGAGCGCGCCGAGAAGCTCCTCGAGAAGGTCGGCATCCCCGAGAAGGCCGACGTCCATCCGATCCGCCTGTCGGGAGGCCAGCAACAGCGGGTGGCGATCGCCCGAGCGCTGGCCATGGAGCCCAAGATCATGCTGTTCGACGAGCCCACCAGCGCCCTGGACGCCGAGATGATCCGCGAGGTCCTGGACGTCATGCGGGAGCTCGCGCGGGAGGGCATGACCATGCTGGTCATCACCCACGAGGTCGGGTTTGCCCGGGAGGCGTCCGACCGGGTTGTATTCATGGACGAAGGCCGCATCATTGAGGACTCACCGACCGCGGAGTTCTTCGAGAGTCCGCGGGAGGAGCGGGCGCGTCAATTCCTGAGCAAGGTCATCAAGCACTAGACGAAAGGGAGGACCATCTTGAGAGGCATCGGGCGGATCCTCGCCACCGGCCTCGCCGTCCTGTTCGTGGCGGCGGCGTGCGGCGGCGGCGGCGGAACAGCGACACCAACAGCGACCGGTAAGGCGACGTCTACGGCGGCCGCGAAGCCGAAGTTCGAGCTCTCGCACTACACCTACTCGCTCCAGGCCAAGGGCAAGATCCGGGTGGGTACGCAGGAGAACAACCCGCCCTTCAGCGTCAAGAATCCCGCCACGAGCAAGTGGGAGGGCTTCGACGTCGACATCGCGCGCGAGCTTGCCAAGGCGATCTGGGGGCCCGGCGATGACCCGGACACGCACATCGAGTGGGTCCCGGTGACGTCGGCGATCCGCGTGCCGACCCTCACCGACAACAAGGCCGACGTGATCATCAAGACGTTCACCATCACCGAAGAGCGCAAGACGCAGATCGACTTCAGCGACATCTACTTCTTCACCGGCCAGCGCATCCTGGTGAAGAAGACGAACACCGATATCAAGGAGGTCGCGGACCTCGCGGGCAAGACCGTCTGCTCGCAGAAGGGCTCCACGAGCGAGAAGAACATCAGCACCGCGACGCAGGACAAGGCCAAGCTGCTGCTGCTCGACTCGTACCCGGCCTGCCTGATCGCGATGCAGCAGGGGCAGGCGGATGCCGTCTCCACCGACGAGACGATCCTCTTCGGCCTGGTGATGCAGGACGCGAACACGAAGATCGTGGGCAAGTACTTCTCCGAGGAGCCGTACGGCATCGGCGTGAAGAAGAACAACGGCGGCGATCGCCAGGGCTTCGTCCCGTTCCTCAACACGTGGATCGCCCAGATCATCAAGGACGGCACCTGGGGAAAGCTCTACGAGAAGCACATCACGCCCGTCTCCGGCGACAAGAAGCAGGCGCCGAAGGGCTAGCGGTCAGAGTGACGCGTACGACCGACGAGGGCCGGCCGCTGGCCGGCCCTCGTCGCGCATGGCCGACCGGACCCCACCACGCATGAGGGAGCGCGCGTGATCCCCGGGGCCATCGTCCTGGAGTTCCCCAGGGAGTTCTTCGGCGGGCTCTGGCTCACCATCCAGATCAGCCTGTTCGGACTCATCGGCGCTCTCGCGCTGGGGACCGTCATCGCCCTCTTCCGCGTCTCGCCGCTCGTCGTGCTGCGCTGGATCGGCGGCGCCTACGTGGAGTTCTTCCGCAACACCCCGCTCGTCGTGCAGCTGTTCTTCCTGTTCCTGGGCCTGCCGTATATGGGCTTTCGCTTCGCGACCGACACGTTCGACAGCATCTTCCGCGCGGCGATCACCGGCATGGCCCTCTACCACGCGGCATACGTCGCGGAGATCGTTCGCGGCGGGCTGCTGGCGGTGGAGAAGGGCCAGATCGAGGCGGCGCGCTCGCTCGGACTGTCGTACCTGGGCATGCTCCGCTACGTCCAGCTGCCGCAGACCTTCCGCGCCGTCGTCCCGCCGCTTGGGAACATCGCGATCGCTCTGGTGAAGAACACGTCGCTGGCCTCCACGATCGGCGTGGCCGAGCTGCTCTTCGCGGCCGAGGTCGTCGAGTCCCGTACCTTCCGCGCGGAGGAGGCGTTCCTCGCGGCGACGATCGGCTTCCTGCTCCTCACCATCCCGCTCGGCGTCGTGGTCAACATGCTCGAGCGCCGGATGCGGATCGCACGCTGATGGACATCACCGAGTTCCTTCGCGACCACGGCCTGAAGCCGAACACCTGGCCGATGTTCGCCGACCCGGCCATCTGGCGCTTCTTCGGCGAGGGACTGAGGGAGACCGTCCTCATCTCGCTCGTCTCGATCGCGCTGTCATTCGTGGTCGGCCTGCTCTTCGCGCTGGGGCGTCTCTCCACACGGTGGTGGCTGCGCTGGCCCTCGATCGCCTACATCGAGGCCGTGCGCGCGCTACCCGTGCTGCTGCTCATCGTGTACTTCGGCATCAAGGGCTCGAGCCTGTTCCGGCCGTTCTTCGGCGCGGAGTTCGAGCTGCCGCGCTTCTGGGCGGGCGTGCTGGGTCTTTCGATGTACACGAGCGCCGTGCTCGCCGAGATCATCCGCGCGGGGATCGTGAGCCTGCCGCGCGGTCAGACCGAAGCCTCACGCGCGCTGGGGTTGTCCTATCCGCAGTCGATGCGGCACGTGATCCTGCCGCAGGCGCTGCGGATGATGGTGCCGGCGATGATGGCGCAGCTCACGACGATCATCAAGGACACCTCGCTCGTGGGGACGATCGGGGTCTTCGAGCTGCTGCGGCAGGGGAGCACGATCTACAACCAGTTCTTCAACCCCATCGAGGTGCTGCTCATCGTCTCGGTCGTCTACTTCGTCATCTGCTTCACGCTCTCCCAGTTCTCGCGCCGGCTCGAGCTCGGCCGCGCGCCGCGCGAGGTCCGCGCGAAGATCCAGGAGGTCCAGCTGCGGGACCAGGCCGCGTAGGGGAGCACCGTCCGCGCGTCGTCCTCGTTCTGGACCGTAGGCTGTGAGCATGCGTCCTGCCGCGCTCGGTCTGGCCATCGCCCTCCTGGTGAGCGGCTGCGCGGAGACCGTGCGCGCCGTGGGCAGCGCGCCACCGAGCGTGTCGCCGTCGCCGGCCTCCGCATCGGCGATACCGAGCCCGACGAGCACACCCACATCCGCGCCGGCGGCCACGGCCACGGCGTCGAGCGCGCCTTCGCTCTCGGCGTGCCAGCACGACGCGCGCTGCAACGCCATCCAGTCACAGCTCGGGCTGATCGATCCCTACCGGATGGACGGCCACCTCAGCGCGCTCACGAGCTTCGTCTCCCGCGACCCGCGGCACCCGGGCCATGCCAGGGCCATCGCCTACATCAAGGAGCAGCTCGGCGCGCTCGACTACTACGGCCTGCGGGTCGAGACCCACCGGACCAGCCACCAGGGCATCGCGCTCGAGAACATCTTCGCGGTGATCGATCCGGCCCCTGGGGCCGTGGCCCCGAACGGCGCGTCGCAGACGCCGCCACCCCCCGTCGGCCCGACGGGATGGGTGCTCGTCTCGGCGCACTACGACTCCACCGCCAACCGCACTCCCGGATGGCGTCCGGCGCAGGATCCCGCTCCGGGTGCCGACGACAACGCCACGGGCACGGCGGCACTGCTCGAGCTGGCGCGCGTCGTGGGGCTGTGGCGCGCCGGCGGGAACCTCCGCTCGCGCCTCGTGCTCGCCTTCTTCGACGGCGAGGAGCTGTTCTTCAAGGGGAGCGGCGCGTACGTGGCGTCGCTCCAGCGGCCCTACCCGTACAAGGCGGCCGTCAACCTGGATATGGTGGGGTTCAACCCGCTCGCCGACCGCCTAGACCTGCTCTGGTACACGAACGCGTCCGCCCCGCTGCGCGACCGCGTCGTGAAGGCGAACGAGACCTACCGCATCGGCGTGTCGCCGCTCAACGCGCAGTACGCCGCCGACGGGAGCACGATCATGGACGCGGCGCCCTTCGGACTCGCGGGCATCCCCTCGATCGCGCTCTGCCAGCGGTACGGCGAGAACGACGCGACCTTTCCCGGGAACACCACGTTCCACACGGTGAACGACCTTTCCGACAAGATCACCAACAAGCGCCTCTGGCTCAAGGCGACGAAGCTGACCCTCGCCGTCGCGCTCGAGCTCGCCGACGGATCCGCCGAGTGAGGCGGATCGGCTGGCGTACCAAGCTCGCCGCGTTCGGTGGCCTGGCACTCGTCTTCCTCGCGGCGTTCTTCCTGCTCCGGC
>DASSPF010000179.1:0-9666 GCA_035699805.1 Candidatus Limnocylindria bacterium
ATCCGCTCTGGGCGCTGCTCGTGCTCGGCGCGTGGATCACGCGCCGGCGGACCTGGCTCCCGGCGGTGCTCCTGGGCCTCGCGCTCGCCGACCGGCAGCCGGCCTGGTTCGTGTTCCCGTTCGTCATCGCCGCCACCCTGCGCGAGCGCGGCGGGTCCGTGGCGTGGCGGCGCGCGGCGATCGCGGTCGTCGTGGCCGTGCTGGTGAACGCGCCGTTCGTGGTCGCCGCACCCGAGCGCGCGGTGAGCGGGATCCTGGCCCCGCTCCTCGCGCCGCTGGTCGCCGACGGTGTGGGGCTCATGCAGTTCGGCGTCGCCGACCGCTACACCACCGCGCTGCCGCGTGCCGCGTACACGATCCTCGCGCTCATCGCGCTCGCCGCGCTCCTGGGGTATCTCTGGCGCCGGCCGCGCGGCCTCGCCGGCGCGCCGCTGGTGTGGGGGCTTGCCCCGCTCTGGCTGGCGTGGCGCTCGCTCCAGAACTACTTCGCGTTCCTGCCCCTCTTCGCGCTCGTCGGCGACGACGAGATCGCCATGGGCCACGAGCCGGACCCGCCACATTGACAGAGTGACACTTTGGCATAGATTGGGATCATGCCGAGGACGCTCGTCGCCATGAATGCGCAGGGCCGGGTCACCCTGCCCGCCGACATCCGCCGCCGGCTCGGTCTGGGCGCGGGCGACCAGCTCGAGGTCGCGTTGGACGACGATGGGATCAGGCTGCGCCCCGCCCGCGTGCTCCTCGCCGAGGACGCCTGGGCCTACACCGCGGAGAACATCAGCGGGATCCGCAAGGCGCTCGATGACATCCGCGAAGGACGCGTCTTCCGGATGACGTACGAGGATCTCGACAAGGTCGTCGCGAGCGGCGAGCTTCCGCGCCACGCACGTCGATCGGCGACCCGGAGACGCAGATAGCGCAGCGGCCGCACGGCGTGGACGTCACGCTGGCCTTCCTCGAGTCGCTCATCGCCTTCCCGAGGTCGGATCAGCGGCGCTTCGTGAAGGCCGCGCGTCTGCTGAACGAGAACGAGAAGCATCCGTCGCTCCGGGTCCATGAGCTGTCCGCCGACATGGCCGGTCTTTGGTCGGCGAGCGCGTCCGACGAGCTGCGCATCATCTTCGTGCGGACCGCGGCCGGTGGAAAGACACTGCTGCGCTGCACCCGGCACTACCGCTGAGCGCTGCGCCTCGCCGCGCGGCTAGTCGTCCGGGGGCGGCGTGGCGCGGCCGGTGAACAGCACCGCGATCGCGGTGGTGATGGGGACGCACAGCACCAGACCGATGCTCGCGGCCATGACCGCGATGAGCGACTCCACGATCTCCTCGCTGTTGATGGCGACCGAGAGCGGCGTGTAGCCGAGCGACAGGAGCAGGATGAGCGGCAGCGCGCCGCCAAAGTAGGCGAGCGCGAGGGTGTTCACGAGCGAACCGACGTGGTCGCGGCCCACGTTCAGCGCCGACCGGTACAGCCTGCGGCCGCGCAGCCGCTCGTCCACGGTGGCAAGCTCCATCACCGCGGAGGCCTGACCGACGCTCATGTCCACGATCGCACCCAGCGAGCCCACCATCACGCCGGCGAGCGCGAGTCGCGGCATGTCGATGCGGCCCTCGGTGCCCACGGCAAGGAAGATCTGATCCTCCGCGCCGAGGCCGGTCATGCGCGCGGTGGCCAGCGCGAAGGCGCCGATCGCGGTCACGATGCCGAGGCCGGCCATCGTGCCGCAGAGCGCGGCGAGGCTCTTGCGATTCAGGCCGTGCACCACGAACACCGACACCGCGATCACGCCGAGCGAGCCGACCAGGGTCGCCAGCAGCGGATCGTCGCCGCGCTGCAGTGCCGGCACGACCGCGAGGAGGAACACGCCGATGCTCGCGGCGAGGCCCGCGAGCGCGGCCAGGCCCTTCAGACGAGCGACGGCCAGGAGCGCGACGACGAGGATGAGCGCCACGGGGATCAGCGCGGGGAGGCGGACCACCTCGACGATGGCGTAGGAGCGCTCATTGCCCTCGCGCGCGACCGACAGGAGCACGCGGTCGCCCGGGCGCAGGAATCCGTTCGCGTCGAGCGCGCGCCGGCCGCCCCACACGAGCTCGACGGCCTCGCCCCGATACAGGCTCTCGTCGAGCTCCACCCGGACGCGCTGGAAGGGCTGCGACAGACCGCCCGCGGGTGCGCGCTCGCCGGTCTCGAGGACCGCGACGACGTGTGCGCTGACGACGTCCGGCCGCCCGCCCTGCACGAGCGGGCCGCACGCGGCGAGGAGCGCCAGCGCGAGCGGGAGTCGAAGCGCGGTCACCAGGAGGCGAGACACGACGTCCTGAGGTTAGACCTCGACGCCGACGAGCCGCGTCAGGCCGAGCAGCGCGAAGAACATGGCGATCCCCACCAGGACCATGACCGGGTTCAGGATGTTGAACTCCTTGTTCGCCTCGCTCATGAGGTCGGTCGCGCCGACGTAGAGCACCGAGCCCGTCGCCACGGCGAGGGTGTAACCGGCCAGGGAGCCGCCCGCCAGACCGGCCACCACGACCCCGGTGAACGTGGCGATGGCGAGGATCCCGGCCGCGCCCATGGTGCCGCGCCGCCCCGAGCCGCTCGCCTTCATCACCGAGGCGATGGTGAAGCCCTCGGGCAGCTTGTGGAGCATGATCGCGGCGAAGACGATCACCCCCAGGCCCGGGCTCGCCAGGAACGCCGAGCTGATGGCCACGCCGTCCATGAAGGCATGGAGCGTGAGCCCGAGGATGGCCGTGCTGGAGACGTGCGTGTCGACGATGGTCTCGCCGTGCGTCTCCTCACCGAAGTGCAGGTGCGGCGCGAACACGTGCTCGAAGAAGTGGATGAGCAGGTAGCCGCCGAGGATCGCGATGGGTGCGGCCTCGCCGATGAGCGCGATGGACTCGGGGATGAGCTCGATGAGCGCGACGCCCAGCAGGTTGCCGGCGCCCAGGGCCATGAGCAGCTTGAGCGTGCGGTCGCCGATGCTCTTCGGGATGGCGACGATCGCCCCGCCGACGAGGTCGCCCAGCGCCGCGGCGAGTCCGAGCGCGAGGACGAGCGGCGTCATGACCGGCACTCCGCGCAGAGGCCCTGGACCTCGAGTCCGTGGCCGAGCGGCGCGTAGCCGCGCGCGCGAGCGAGCGCCTCGATGCGCTCCTCGAGCCCCGACGCGCTGATCTCCTCCACGCGTCCGCAGCCGCGGCACACGAGGTGGTGGTGATGCGTGGGCGCGCAGGCGGTGTACCGGACGCAGCGCGCACCCCGCTCGATGCCGTGGATGCGCGAGAGGACGTTCAGCGAGACGAGCAGATCGAGCGCGCGGAACACCGTGGCGCGGCCGACGCCGCGGCGCGCGAGCTCGCGCACGATCTGCTGCGCGGTGAACGGCTGCTCCCGGCGGAGCGCGGCAGCGATGACCCGCGCGCGGGGCGTGCTGTTGCGCCGCCCGCCCTCACCGAGCTGCGCCAGGACGGCCGTGGCGCGTGCGCTGGACATTGTTGAGACAGAGTATCAGTTACCCGACCGCGGGCGCAAGGCGCCAGGCGGTGGATCACCGACCGAACAGCATCTCCTGGAGGTCGGGCAGTGCCGTCCCGGAGCCGGCCACGAAGAGCGCGCCGATGACCAGGCTGGCCAGGCCGGCGACCGCGCCGACGGCGACGTAGACGGTGCGCATGCGCTGCGCGCCGATGAAGCCCGAGGCGCTGACCACGGCGACGAGGGTGTTCGACGCGAGCAGCCCGACGACGAACGCGAGGAGGATCACGATGCCGGTCATCCCGCTCACGCCCGCGATGCCCGCAAGGAGCAGCGCCTGCGAGCCGGTCTCGGCGCCGACGCCGTGGATCATGCCCACGCCGAACGCGGTCTTCGGCCCGTACTGCGTCGCGTGGGCGGAAGGGTGGTGCTCGTGGCCGTGGATGCGCGCCTGGAGCGCGCCCCAGCCGTTCCGCGCGACGTCGAAGACGAGCATCCAGCGGCTGCGCAGACGGAACTCGCCCTTCCCGCGCGCGTACTGCACGACCGAGTAGAGGACCCATGCGCCGAGGAGCACCAGCGTCACCCCAACGACCTTCTCGAGGATGGGGTCCACCCAGTCGGGGAGCACCGCTCCCAGGAGCAATGCCGCGATGCCGAGCGCGGTGACCACCGAGGCGTGGCCGAGCGCGTAGAGCGAGGCGAGGAAGATGGCGTGGCGCTGCTCGTGCGCGAAACGCGACTCGCCGAACACGTGCAGCGTGCCGGTAGCGGCGTCGTGCTCGTGGCCGTGGCCGCGCAGCTCGTCCTCCTCGTGCCCGTGCGGCGTGACCGGCGCGCCGGCGGGCACGTCGACATCGGTATGGCTGGACGTGGTGGTGCTGGTGATGTCGGTGATCGCGGCGATGTGGTCCCAATCGAAGCCGTGCCGGAATCCGAGCGCGATCATCCCGAGGAGCACGCCGATCGCGGAGAGGTCCACCGCGCGAGGGTAACGACCAGCGACGGTCGGTGCACCGCGCTCCGCGCGGCTACTCCTCCCCGGCGTGGAACGGGATGCGCCGCAGCAGCGCGAGGCCGAGGACGCCGGCAGCGCAGAGCAGCGCGCCGCCGGCCCAGAAGACCGGCTGGATGCCGACGCGGTCCGCCACGATCGCCCCCACGCCGAGCGACGCCAGACGCATCGCGTTCCAGCTCATGTCGAGGAGCGTGAACGCGCGGCCGCGCAGCGCGGACGGGATCGCCCCCTGGATGGCGGTGCTGAACACCACCATGCCGGTGCTGGTGTTCAGTCCGTAGACGAAGAGGATGAGCAGCGCGACCTCGAGCGGCGTGAACACGGCGATGAGCACGTCCCCGATGCCCCGGACCAGATATGGCACGAAGAGCCACCGGGCACCGGGGCGGCCGCGCACGAACGCGTTGGGGATGAGCGGGCCGATGAGCGCGCCCGCGCCGATCGCCCCGATGAGGTACGCGAACCCCTCGGGCGGCTGCCGGAGGTGCCGCTCGGACAGGACCACCAGCATCGCGCCGGTCGCGCCGACGGCGAAGGACGCCAGCGACTGCACGACGACCAGGCGCGAGAGGAACGGGTCGCGGCGCGCGTAGCGCAGGCCCTCGCGCGCATCCGCGATGTACGAGCCGAGACCGCGCTTCGCCGCGGCGCCGATCTCACCGGCATGCGCGGGGATGTCCAGGACCGCGATGAGCGCGGCGGAGACGGCGAAGCTCGCTGCGTTCACCGCGAACGCGGGGGCCGTGCCCACGGCCGCGATGACCCCGCCCGCGATGGCCGCGGCGAGGATCTGGACCAGGCGGCCGGTGGACCAGGACACCGAGTTCGCGGCCAGCCGCTGCTCCGCCGTGGTGAGCACGGGGATGACCGCGCTCACGGTGGGGTCGAAGAAGACGCGCGCCGCCGAGAGACCGGCCGCGACGAGGTAGGCGTGCCAGACGCCCTGCGGCCAGAGCAGCGACAGGACGAGGGCCGCGCGCGCCAGATCCGCGCCGATGAGGATCCGCTTGCGGCTGAAGCGGTCGATGACCACGCCGGCGACCGGGCCGAGCAGCAGCACCGGCAGGATCTCGATGGCCACGAGCCCGGCGACGGCGATCCCCTGCCCGGAGAGCTGGAACACGAGCACGACGAGCGCGATGTAGTGGAGCGTGTCGCCGAAATTCGAGACGAGCTGGCCGAGCCAGAGCGGGAAGTAGCGCGGGCTGCGCACGACGGCGCCGTACGCGCCGAGCGCGGCCCCGATACGGGCGATGAGCACGCGCGCATTGTGCGACCGCGGGATGAGCGCGGATGTCCCTATGCTCTGTCCGAGATGCACCGCACCCACCGGCTCGTGTCCGCGACCGCCGGGGTCGCGCTCGCGGTCCTCCTGCTCCTCACCTCGGTCGGGGTCGCCAACGCGCACGAGCGACGCAACGTGGGGCCGTACCTCTTCGTCGTGGGCTGGCTGAACGAGCCCGCCTTCGCCGGTGCGGCGAACGCGGCGACCGTGCGCGTGAGCGACACGCGCGAGACCCCCGCGAAGCCCGTGGAGGGTCTGGAGAAGACGCTGAAGATCGAGGTCATCCAGGGCGGGCTCGCACCGTACACCGGGACGCTGCGCGCGGTCTTCGGGCAGCCCGGCCTCTACGCCCTTGACCTCTTGCCCACGGTGGCGGGGCAGTACCGCTACCGGATCAGCGGCACCGTGGGCACGACCACGGTGAACGAGACGTTCGAGTCGGGGCCGACCACGTTCAACGACGTGCAGCCGACGACGCAGCTCCAGTACCCCACGAAGGTGCCGGTGGGCGACGAGCTCGCGACCCAGCTCGCGGATGCGCAGGATGCGGCGCGAAGCGCGCGCGTGCTCGGCATCGTCGGCATCCTGATGGGCCTCCTCGCGCTCATCCTCGTGCTCGCCACCGCCCGCGCACGCCGAACGCCGTAGTGCTGCGCAGCGCGCTCGTGGCCCTCGCGGTGATCGCCGCGGTGGCGCTCGCGGGCAGCACGGCGCTCGGCCACGCGGCCTACGTGCGGTCGAACCCGGCGTCCGACGCGCGCCTGGTGCGCTCACCCGCCGAGGTCCGGGTCACCTTCAGTGAGCCGCCCGACCCGCGTGGCTCCGACGTCGCGGTGCTGGCCTCGCCCGCGGGCGTGCGCGCCGACCGCGGGGACGTGCGCCTGGCCACGGACGAGGCGAACACGCTCATCGTCGGCCTGCCGCCCCTCGCCGAGGGCGGGTACCTCGTGTCGTGGACCGCGCTCTCCACGGTGGACGGTCACGAGACACGTGGCACGTTCGCCTTCGTCATCGGGAGCGGGCCGCTCCCGGCGATCCCCGATGTGGGCCCGGCATCGCCGCCGCCCGGCGCGGTCGAGCTCGCCGGACGGGCGCTCTCCTTCGCGGGCATCGCGTTCGTCATCGGCGGCGCGTTCTTCGCCCTGTTCATCCGCCGCCCGGCCGATGAGGCGGAGCGGCGGCGCGAGCGGCGCCTGGCCATCGCCGGCGGCGCGCTCCTGGCCGGCGGGACGCTGTTCGTGCTGCTGTCGTATGGCGCGACGGTGCCGGATCGTGTCCGGTTGTTCCTCCTGCTGCGCGCCGGGGCCGGGCTCGTCGCGATCGGCGCGCACACGCTGCCCATGCGTATCGATGTGGACACGCGCCGTGAGATCGCCGGTTTCAGCGGCCTCGCCGCCGGCCTGTGGGCCACGCTCGTGTCGCACGCGGCCGCGAGCAGCGAGCCGCGCTTCGTCGCGCTCGACTTCATCCACGTCATCGCGGTCTCGGTCTGGAGCGGCGGGGTGCTCGCCCTCCTCGTGCTGCCGCTGCGCGCGCGCCTCGAGCCGGCGGCGCTCGGCGCGACCGTGTGGCGCTTCTCGCTCAGCGCGCTCGTCGCCGTCGCGGTGCTCGTCTCCACCGGCGTGCTGCAGGCGCTCGACCGGCTCGTGCTCCTGGAAGACCTGTACGAGACGCCGTACGGCATCGCGCTCCTCGCGAAGGTCGTGCTCCTCGCCGCGCTCCTAGCGCTCGGCGCACTGAACCTCCTGGTGTGGGGACCGCGGCTGCGCGCGGGCGTCGCGGCGCGGTCCGGCCTGCTGCGTGGCGTGGCCCTGGAGACGGGGATGTTCGCGCTCGTCCTCGCGGCCACCGCGTTCCTGACCGCACTCCCGCCCCCGGCCCAGGCGAACGCGGCCGCGTTCGACGAGACGCAGCGTGTGGGCGGTGTGCGGATCGAGCTGCTCATGCCCACGACGAGCCCGGGCCGCAATCGCTTCGTGGTGCGCGTGACACAGGGACTCGCGCCGGTGACGAACGCCGAGCGCGTCGCGCTGCGCTTCACCATGGTGGAGCACGACATGGGCGAGCAGGAGCTCATCGCGACGCCGCGCGCGGCGGGCGAGTACGTGGCCGAGGGCAGCCCCACCGCGATGCTCGGCACCTGGAAGGTGCAGGCCATCGTGCGTCTGCCCGGCCGGCCCGATCTGCGCGCGCTGTTCACCGTCCCCATCAACGACACCGGGGGCGGCCTCGCGCAGGTGGTGAGCATCCCGCCGTACAACCTCATCGTGTTCAGCGATCCCTCACAGCCACAGGCCGGCGCACCGCTCGCGGTCAACGTCGTGCTCGTGGACGCCAAGGGCGATCCGGTGCTGGGCCAGCGCGTGAGCGCGTCGTTCAGCGGCCCCGCGGCGCAGACACCGATCACCGCGATCGAGGATCGGGCCACGCTCGGGCCGGGGCGTTACCGCATCGAGATCCCCGCGCTGCAGGCGGGCACCTGGACCCTCACGCTCGCCGTCGGCAGTGAGGGCAGCGGGACCTATACGCTCGAGGTCGGTCGATGAGCGTCATGGCGGTCCTCACCCACGGCGCCTCAGGGTGGCTCGATGAATTCGTCCAGCTCGGGCTGCCGCTCCTGGTGCTGCTCGGCTTCTACCTCTGGGCGAACCGCAAGAGCGGCCGCAAGGGTCCGCGGTGATGCAGGGGTTCCCGATCACCCGACAGGGCCTCCTGGAGATCGCGACCGTGCTGCTCGTGGGGATCGCGGTCTTCGCGGTCCTCGCGTTCGTGCGCCGGCGGCGCGGCGGCGATGCACGCCCGTTCGTGCAGGCCATCGCCGCGCTCGCGGGCCTGACCGGACTCGTGTCCGTGCTGGCGTTCACCGTCGCGCCGAACATCCCCACCCCGCCCGTCCCCTTCACCGCGCGCTTCGCGAACAATCCGGTCCCCGACGGCGACGCATCGATCGATTCCGGCCGCCGGCTCTACCAGGCGAACTGCGCGATCTGCCACGGGCCGCGCGCCAAGGGCGACGGTCCGGCGGCCTTCACCCTGAACCCGCGGCCCTTCGATCTGCAGGTCCACGTCCCGCTGCACCCGACCGGTGAGGTCTTCTACTGGATCTCCGAGGGTGTGGCCGGCACGGGCATGCCGGCCTGGAAGGATCGCCTCAGTGCGGAGGAGCGCTGGCAGATCATCCGTTACATCGACGCCCTCGCCGCGGGCCGGATCGCGCAGTAACGGAACGCGCGGGCACCCGCCCTCGTTCTAGGGACGACATGCATCTTCGCGCGCTCGCGCTCACCGTGCTCCTTGCGGCCTGCGGCGGGAGCGCGCCCGGCGGGACGCTCGGCCTGCCCTCGGAGCGCGCCTCCTCCGCACCACCCACGCCGCGGACCCCGGCCGCGACCGCCTCGCCCAGCCCCAGCCGCTCGGCCTCACCGACCACGTCGCCCTCGGCCAGCGCGCCTCCCAGCGCGAGCGCCACGGCGGCGCCCACGGCCTCGCCCTCCCCGAGTCGCGCGCCGAGCGCGAGCCCCAGTCCGAGCCCGAGCGCAACGCGCACCCCCGACACGCGTCCGGCGATCGTGAGCATCACGGCCACGCAGACCGCGCTCACGGTCGTGTTCAGCGGTCCGATGCGCACGACGCTTGCCTGCGGCACGACCTTCGGCGCCACCGATCGCGCGGCGGTCGGATCGATCGACAACAGGACGCACTACCGCAGCAACGACGCGATCCTCGACGAGGCGCTCCGATCCGCGACGCTCGCGACGATCAACGGTGACTGCGCCGCGGTGACCTTCCAGCTCTCCGCGGCCGCCGCCGCGGGCACCTTCACCATCGCCATCAGCGGCGTCCAGGACCGGGACGGCGACGTCATCGCCGCCGGGACGACCGC
>DASSPF010000180.1:0-2631 GCA_035699805.1 Candidatus Limnocylindria bacterium
ACCGTGGCGCAATGACGATCGCTGGCGTGCGGGGACGGCGCGGCGCATCATCGCGCGAGCGAAGGCTGCCGGTCGCTCCTACTAAGACGCGCGGTCAAGGTCTCAGAGCGATCTGCGGTCAGAGTCTCGGACCGTCGTCAGCGCGCGCCAGCGGCCGGATACGGCGCAGGAGGTGGCGGCGAGAGCTACCGCGCGCTGGCGAGCGGTGCGACGACGAGATTCAGGTCGCGCGCACCGACCACGCGGACGTCAGTGCCGACCGGGATGTCCACGTCGGCCGTCGCTGCGACGGACATGATGTTGCCGGCTCCGTCGCGCATGGTGATCTCCCCGTGGCCGCCCGCGATGATCGGCGCCACCACGCGCGCGTCCCACCCGACGTAGGCGCTGAGCGGGTTCCGTGTCGACCGGCCGCCGAGCAGGACATCGCGGATGTCGATGCGGATGAGGACCGCGATGAGCGCGAAGGCGATCGCGAGCATGAATGGCAGCCGGTCGCCGGCGCCGAACCCGCGTACGCCGACGAAGCGCCCACCCGTGGGTGGCGGCGGTCCCGGCGCCGCGCGGCTCTCGGACTGGATGGACACGAGGCTGCCGAGCCCATAGCCGATGAGGAACGCCCCGATGACCTCGGTGAGGAGCACGTCGCCGACGCGGAGCGCGACGAACGAGTCGAGGCGGCTGCCGCGGCGTCGCGACGCGATGCGCGCGACCACGATGAGCGCGAGTCCCACCGCGATGGCCCCCGCGTATAGGCCGACGTCGAAGACGCTCGGCTGCCTCACCTAGCGCACCGTTCTAGCGGGCGGGTGAAAGCCAGGCGCTCGCAGGCTCGCTCACTCGATCCGCCTCGGGCCGCCATCGGGGTTCGCGGACCCACTCACGCCGAGATCGCACGCTCCGCGAGCGTGGTCGGCAGCATGCCCGCGCTGGTGATGGCGTCGTGGAACGCGCACAGCGCCGCGCGATCGCTCGCGCCGCGCCGGGCGAGCCAGCGGGTGCGGATGTCGACGATCTCGAGCATGCCGGTGAGATAGCTCGATGCCTGCGTGGGCCACGAGCAGTAGCGCCCGACCTCGGCGCGCGCGTTCGGCTCGGTGAGGTTGCCCTTCTCGACCATGAACCGCACCGCCTGGTCGAAGGTCATCTCGCCCATATGCAGGCTCGTGTCCACGACGATGCGCGCGGCGCGGAAGATCGTGGCCTCGTACTGGTAGAGCAGGTGCTTGGGGTCGGTGAAGAAGCCCTGCTCGCGCATGACCCGCTCGGCGTACAGCGCCCAGCCCTCGTTGAAGTACGGCGTGCCGAAGATGCGGCGCACCGCCGACGGGTTGCTCTTGGCCATGACCAGGTGCCAGTGGTGCCCCGGGTACGCCTCGTGGACGGCGGTCGTCGGGATGCCCGCGCTGCAGTTGCCCTCGAGCCGCTTCTGCACCTCCTCGTCGGAGGTCCCCTCGGGCGGATAGGGGACGAAGAAGTGGCCGTGGAGCGTGTCGCGGAACGCGGGCGGCCGCTGGTACGAGGCGACCGCGAGGATGGGACGCTGGAACGGTGGCGACGGCTCCACGCTGCAGCGCTCGCCAGCGGGGAGCGTGACCAGACCGGTGTCGCGCAGGAACGAGCGGGCGCGCTCGGTCCACTCCTCGTACTCCTCGCGCATGCCCTCGGGCGTCGGCGCGTGGACCTTGTTCAGACGATCACAGGTCTCCTGCCAGGTGCCGCCGTCGATCTCCTTCGCGATCCGATCGGCCTCGGCCGAGAGGAGGTCCCACTGCTCGCTGCCCTTCTCGCGCAGCGCCCGCGCCCCGAAGGGGAGCAGCTCCTTCTCGGTCAGGAGCGCGCTGTAGAGCTCCTCGCCGATCGCATAGGTGCCGGACGCCTTCGCGCGGCTCGACTCGAGGAAGGCGGCGTACTCCTCGAAGGCCTTCGCCGCGATGGCCCCGGTCTCGGCGAGGCGGCGCTTCGCGCTGGGATCCTGCACCTCGTTCGGGACGAGCTCGCGCGCGTACGTCGCCGCGGCCTTCGCCTGGCCGATGGCGCGCTCGAGGAACACCCGCGGCGTGCGCGCGAGGTCGAGGTTCGCGATGCCATCGGCGATCACCCGCGGCACCGTACCCAGCCGTGCCCGTGCCGCGTCCGCGAGGTCGTTCTCGGGCCGCAGCCGGTGAAGGAACAGCGAGAACACCCCATCCAGACCGGGATTGAGGTAGGTCGCGGGCTGCCGTCGCCAGGCTTCGAGCGGCTCGACGAGCTGCCGGCCGCGCAGGACCGACACGAGGAGGTCGCGATCGATGCGCTCTTCCGGTGAAAGGTCCGCGTCGCCGACGGCCCCGAAACGCGAAAGCCAGGCGGCATTGCGCTCGATGCGCTGCCGGAACGAGTCGGCGCTGGTGTCGTCAAGACGTTCGTCGTACTCGGTGAGGCCGAGGTTCGAGGCGAGCGTGGGCGAGTCCGCGTAGGTCTCCTTCAGGAACGTGTCGACGAGCGCTGCGAATGCGGACGCCACGCGGTCACCTCCATGAGAATGGGCTGGAAGGGACAGCGTGAGCCTCACCGAGTACCAGCGCAAACGTGATTTCCGGCGCACTCCGGAGCCGAAGGGCAAGCCGCCCACGGTCACCGCCGCACGGC
>DASSPF010000181.1:0-3635 GCA_035699805.1 Candidatus Limnocylindria bacterium
GCCGATGTGGCGGGCGAGGTACACCGCGTCACCGGAGGTCTGGAGCACGTTGCCGAAGATCACCTGGTCGATCTGCTTTGGATCCACCCGGGAGCGCTCGAGCGCCGCCTTCGCCGCGATGACGCCCAGGTCTGTGGCGGAAACGTCGCGAAGCGCGCCGCCATAGGTCCCGAACGGGGTCCGCGCGCCGTCGACGATGACGATGTCCTTCACCGCTCCATTGTCCCACTAAACATTTCGGATGCCTGTCTACTCTTCATCCCGTGGCGGTCGTTGCGGTGGAGGCGTCCGTTGAACGGCTCCGTTGGGAGTCCACGTATCGGGACGCGTTCCCGCGCGTCTACCGTGGTCTTGTGGCGATGGGGGCGCGCCCGGATGAGGCCGAGGACGCACTCCATGACGCCTTCGTCAAGGGGCTCGAGCGGTCCGCGTCCGCTCCCATCAGTTCGGCCGATGGCTGGATCTTCGTCGTGGCGCTCCGCGCATGGCGGCGGCGCCGGATCCGCGATCGATTCCTCCTGCCGTGGACGATGCTCACCGGGGACGTGATGTCACTCCCTGACGAGGCTAGCGTCGACGTGCTCGCCGCGGTGCGCGCGCTGCCAATGCGTCAGCGACAGGTGGTGGTCGCTCGTTTCGTCATCGGCCTGTCCCAAGAAGAGACCGCGGTGCTGCTCGGGATCGCGCGTGGAACGGTCGCCGCAACGACGCACCACGCCACGGCAGCGCTGCGAACGTTCCTGGAGGTTCGCCTGTGAACGGCACATCCGATCAGTCCATCGCTCATGTCCTGCAGCATGCCGTCGACCGGATCGTCCTCCCCCCGGGATCACGATGGATACCCGCCACTCGAGCGCGATCGGGCGCCGGTGCCGGACTCCTTGTGGCAGCTGCCACCGTGGTCATCCTCCTGATCGTCCTCGCGAGCCCATCGCTTGGGCCGCGGACCGTGCCGGCTACCGCGCCGGATCCCTTTGTCGCCGCCGATGACGCGGCGTGGGCGCGGGTCCGTGCGGAGATGCCGGCGAGCGTCGTGGTGCTGCGCCCAACATGGATCCCTGCCGAGTTCAGGGGCACGGGCCAGGCCGGGTGCCCCTCTCCGCAGGTTGCGGTGCAGAACGCGGATCGCACGTACGTCGTCAGCTACTTCGGCAGCTCGTTCACGCCGCCGAACAGCGGCAGGTCGGCGTGCACACGCTTGGAATTCAAGACCCTGAAGCTCGCACCGGAGGACTCCTTCTACGGCGTGCAACTCGTCGACCAGCAGCCGCTGTCCAGCCGCGGGACCAGCGTCCGTGTGCGCTTCGGCCCGCGCGTGGTCCATGCGAACGGTGCGATCCATCAGCTGATCTATCTGAACTGGACGGAGGCTGGTATCTCCTATGAGCTCAACACCCTCGATGTCGATCTCGCAGACCTCACGCGCGTGCTGGTAGGCCTTCAGCCGATGCGCTAGTGGTCCGCGGGCGAACCGGTCAGATCGCCTCCGCGAGGCGCGCGGATACCGAGGATCCGACCCAAGCGGTCCTCGATCAGTGCAGTGGTCCGGGGAGTCAATCGGCCGATGCGCGTCCCCAGGCGCTCGACCGAGATCGACCGCACATGCTCGACGAGCACGTGGCTTCGGTCACGCAGACCGCCCTCCGGCGGATCGATCGACACGTGCAGCGATACCGGCGTGTGGGAGCGGGTGAGCGGGCAGACGACGACCAGATCTATGCGACTACGGTTGAACCGATCGACCGACACGACCACGGCCGGTCGTCGGCCGCCCTGCTCGTGGCCGCGCACCGGGTCGGGCTCCATCCACCACACTTCGCCGCGTCTCGGCCGGGGCCCGTCGCCGCGCACGCCGCTCATCGGACCAGTCCTCCGCGCGAAGGGTCTCGCCCGTCAGCGCCTCCCATTCCCCGAACTCCTTCCGGTACGAACGCCGCTGCTCCGGCGTCCAGGACGCGAGCTCCCGATCCGCCTCGTCCCAGAAGCGGTCGTCCGAGTAGCGCGTGATCGCCTCGCTCGCGAGATCGCTCATCGTCCTACCTGTGTCGTTCGACATGACCTTGAGCGCCTCGTAAGAACGCGCGGGGATGCGGATCAGCGGACGGACCGTCGCCTTCATGGTCTACCGGATGGTATACCAAGCGGGTCGCCGGATGGGTCGCGGGCAGGGCCGCGACAGCCTCGTGCCCCGACAATGGCCAGATGATCCCCACAAGCTTCACCGACCTGTACGCCGACGCGGCACGGCGGCGCGAGGCGGGAGATACCGAGGGTGCGGTCGCACTGCTCCGCGACAACCTGAAGACGTTCCCGCTCCACCGCGGCGTGGTGTATCTGGCGCTCGCCGAGCTCCTCGCCGACGAGGGCCGGCCGAAGGACGCCATCGAGATCCTGTCGCAGGCCTTCACCGCGGGCTGCCGCTTCAAGGCGACGCAGCTCCGCGAAGATCCGCACCTTGCGCCGCTCGCGACGGACGCGCGTTTCGGCCGCGTCGTCGCGCGGCTCGCCGAGCGCTATGAGACCGACGCCGCCGCGGCGCGACCCGACCTGCTCATCCGCGCGCCCGCCGGCGAGCCGGGGCCCGATGGCCGCCCGCTCCTCGTCGCGCTCCACGGGAACAACAGCAACGCCCGCGAGACGGCGCGGCACTGGTCGTCCGCCGTCTCCGCGGGCTGGGTGCTGGCGGTCCCGCAGTCGAGCGAGATCGGATCGAGTCCCGACGCCTACCTCTGGAACGACCGCGCACGCGCGACGCGCGAGATCGATGCGCACCTCACGCGGGCCGGGGAGCTGCACCGCATCGACCGGCGCCGCACCGTGCTCGCCGGGTTCTCGATGGGCGGGCTGCAGGCGGTGGCCCTCGCGCTCGCCCACGGCGTCGCTGCGTGCGGGGTCCTGCCGGTCGCGCCGTGGCTGCCCGACATCAGCGAGCTCGCCGCGCTCGCCGGGTCCGGCGCCGCGCGCCTCGTACCGATGTACATCGTCGTCGGTGACCAGGACCCGAGCCTGGACGGCGCGACACAGCTCGCCACGCTCCTGGAGTCGCGCGGCGCAAAGGCGACGCTTGACGTGCGCGCTGGCATGAGCCACCAGTACCCCGCCGACATGGACGCCACGCTCGGCCGCGCGCTCCCGTTCCTCGCCGGGTAGCCCTCAGCGATAGACGGGCGTGCGCCACTCCGCGTGGCGGGGGTCTGAGCCGCGCGCGATCTTCTCATACAGGTCTGCCAGCGCGCGCGAGACCGGTCCGATCGAGCCGTCACCCACGGGCCGCGCGTCCACCCTGACGCACGGTGCCACCTGCGCGCCGGTGCCGCAGAAGAACACCTCGTCGGCCACGTACAGCTCGCTGCGATCGATGCTGCGCTCTCGGACGCGCAGGCCGAGCTCCTCGCGCGCCAGGCGCAGCAGCGAGTCGCGGGTGAGGCCCTCGAGGATGTCGTCGTGCACCGGCGGCGTGATGAGCTCGCCGTCGCGGACCATGAAGAGATTCGCGCTGCCGCCCTCGGACACATGCCCGTCGCGGGTGAGGAAGATCGCCTCCTCGGCGTCCGCCTCGTGCGCCTCGTCCACCGCGAGCGCGGTGTTCACGTACGCGCCGGTGATCTTCCCGCGCGCGGGGAGCGCGTCGTCGG
>DASSPF010000182.1:0-3419 GCA_035699805.1 Candidatus Limnocylindria bacterium
GCCCAGATCGACGAGCACGTCGCGCGTGGGACGCGGCTTCGCCTGTGCGACGAGGCGGGAGAGGACACCGTCGTGGTCCGTGGCGACGATGTCGTACACCGTCTTCTCGAACTTCGGCGCGAGCTCGTCCCAGTCCTTCTGCCGCACTCAGGGACAACCGTACCGTGCCCGTCCAGACCGGACCTCCCCGTGCGCCGGTTGTGCATGCTGACCAACGCGGACGCCGGGCGTTGACCCGTGTCGTGCGCCCCACCTAGCGTTCATGGCGATGGCGTTCGGTCTCCCGTTCCCGATCCTTATTCCGGCCCCGTTCGGGGTCCGATCGCACCTGGGAGGCTGAGCCGCACCCGACGCGCACCGCATCGCACGCACCGAGGCCTCCCAGAACGGGAGGCCTTTTCAGTTCAGGGAGAGGAAGGGAGCAAGACGAGTGACGAGCGGCTTGGCCGCGAGGAGCGAGTCCAACAGAGCGGAGCGAGGCGACGAGGCGACGCCGCGAAGCGGGCGGAGACGAGTGCGAGAAAGAGACGTGGTGGCGGGGACGCCGCTCAACGAGGTCTTCGGGTCGTTCATCGACGAGACGATCGGCATCGTGGCGCGGCAGACGCGCGACACGGTGTCGTTCGCGGTGGGGTCGCCGTCGCGCGAGGCGCTCGACCTCGTCGGCGCGGAGGATCTGGCGGCCGCGGTCATCCGACGCGAGGGCGCGAGCGCGCTCGGCTACACCATCACCGAGGGCGAGCCGGAGCTGCGTGCCGCGGTCGCGGAGCAGGCCCGGCGGCGCGGTGTGCGTGCGGACGCCGAGGAGGTGCTCATCAGCGCCGGCGCGCTCCAGGGCATCGATCTCCTGTGCCGCGTGTACCTGCGGCGTGGGGATGTCGTCGTGGTCGAGTCGCCGGCGTTCGCGAACGCGCTCTCCGCGTTCCGCAACCACGGCGCGCGGGTCCTGGAGATCCCGGTGGACCGTGAGGGCCTCGACGTGCAGGAGGCGGCGCGCGTGCTGCGCCGCGAGGGCATCCGTCCGCGGATGTTCTTCGTCGTCCCGAACTTCCAGAACCCCACCGGCGAGACGCTGTCGGAGGACCGCCGTGAGGCGCTCCTCGCGCTCGCCGCGAACACCGGCGCCGTCGTGGTCGAGGACGACCCGTACGCACTGCTGCGCTACCGCGGCCAGGAGGTCGCGCCCATCGCGTCGCTCGCGGTGCGCGCCGACGTGGTCTCGGTGGGCTCGTTCTCCAAGACGTTCCTGCCCGGGCTGCGCGTGGGTTGGGTCATCGCGCCCACCGATGTCGTGCGGCGGATGGCCGCGGCGAAGCAGACCATGGACTCCTCCACGGGGACGCTGGGCCAGCGCATGGTGCTCGAATTCATGGCACGTGGCGGCGCGGACGCGCACGTGGGCCGCCTGCGCGACCTGTACCGTGCGAAGCAGGTGCGCGCGCGGGCCGCGCTGGAGCGCGAGTTCGCGGGCACCGGTGTGCGCTGGAACGATCCCGAGGGCGGGTTCTACTTCTGGATGACGCTGCCCGACGGCATGGACGCGCGGGCGCTGCTCGACGTGGCGCTCGAGGAGGGTGTGGCGTTCGTGCCCGGTCAGGCGTTCACCGTCGAGCGCGATCACACCAGCGCCTTGCGGTTCTCCATCAGCGCGCCAACGCCCGACCGCATCGACGAGGGCGTGCGCCGCCTGCGCCGCGCGTTCGACCGGATGCGCGTGTGACGCTCGTCGAGCGCGGGCTCGATACGCGCGCCGTCCGCGAGGCGGCACGGCGCATCGCGCCGCACGTGCGCCGCACGCCGATGGAGCGCTCCGCCGCGCTCTCGGCGCAGGGCGGGCGCGAGGTGTACCTGAAGCTCGAGAACCTGCAGCACACCGGGGCGTTCAAGATCCGCGGCGCGCTGAACGCGATCCTCCAGCTGGACCCGGCCGCGCGCGCCGCCGGTGTGGTGACCGCGTCGGCGGGGAATCACGGGCAGGGAGTGGCCTTCGCCGCGCGCGTGGTGGGCGTCCCCGCGTGCGTGGTCCTCCCGCACGGCGTCCCACTCGCCAAGCTCACCGCCATCCAGCGGACCGGCGCCGAGACGGTCCTCACCGACGGCGGGTATGACGACGCCCATCTCGCGGCCGCGACGCTCGCGCGCGAGCGCGGCATGACGTACGTCCACGCCTTCGACGACGACGAGGTGATCGCGGGGCAGGGGACCGTGGCGCTCGAGATGCTCGCCGACGCCGAGCTCGACACGCTCGTCGTGCCGGTGGGCGGCGGCGGGCTCATCGCCGGGATCGCGCTCGCGGTGGAGGGCCGCACGCCCCGTCCGCGGATCATCGGTGTGCAGTCGGCGAGCGCGTCCGCCTTCGCGGAGTCGTTCGGCGCCGGCCGTGTGCTGGAGCGCCCCGCGGCGACCATCGCCGACGGCATCGCGGTGCGCCGCCCCGCGGAGCGGACACTCGCGGTCGTGCGCCGGGTGGTGGACGACATCGTCACCGTGAGCGACGAGGCCATCGCGCGCGCGATCGTGGTCCTGCTCGAGCGGCACAAGCTCCTCGCGGAGGGCGCGGGCGCCGCGGCCGTGGCGGCGGTGCTCGAAGCCAACGGCCGCGTGCCGGGCGGGCGCGTGGGCGCGGTGGTGAGCGGCGGCAACATCGACCCGAACCTGCTGGGCAAGGTGCTCCAGCAGGGCCTCGCGTCGGCCGGGCGGTACCTCGCGTTCCGCACCTGGCTCGACGACCGGCCGGGCATGCTCCACGAGCTCACCGGCATCCTCACCGCCGAGCGGATCAACATCCTCCATGTGGGCATCCACCGGCTCGGGCCGTACGCGGCGCTCGGGCGCGTGGGGCTCGACGTCATCGTCGACACGCGCGACCGCGCGCACGCCGAGTCCATCCTCACGCTCATCCGCGGCCGCGGCTTCCCGGCCGAGGAGATCCTCGACACGGTGCCGGACGACCGGTGAGCCCCACGCTCTCGCAGAAGGTCTGGGACCGGCACGTCGTGCGGCGCGCCGCGGGCGAGCCCGACCTCCTCTACATCGATCTGCATCTGGTGCACGAGGTGACCTCGCCGCAGGCATTCGACGGCCTCCGGCTCGCGCGCCGCGCGGTGCGCCGCCCGGAGCTGGTGCTCGCGACGATGGATCACAACGTGCCGACCACGCCCATGACCCCCGCCGACGACCTCTCGATCGCGCAGATGGAGGCGATGCGGCGCAACGCGCATGGCTTCGGCGTGCGTCTGTACCCCATCGGTGCGCCCGAGCAGGGGATCGTGCACGTGATCTCGCCACAGCTCGGTCTCACGCTCCCGGGCATGACCATCGTCTGCGGCGACAGCCACACCGCCACCCACGGCGCGCTCGGCGCGCTCGCCTTCGGCATCGGCACGAGCGAGGTGGAGCACGTGCTCGCGACGCAGACG
>DASSPF010000183.1:0-3856 GCA_035699805.1 Candidatus Limnocylindria bacterium
CAGCAGGCTCTGCGGCCGATTTGACATGTACGCTTGGCGGGACACAGACTTTGTCCAGCAGCTGGGGAGGGCCGCGTTTGGGCGGCTAGATGGGCTCCGCTGGGAAGGAACCGTACAGAAATATGGCCCAGAGGACCATTCTCGTCGCTGACGACGATGCCGCGATCCGGTCGCTCCTGAAGCAGGTCCTTGGCGACGAGGGCTACGCCGTCGTCGAAGCGGCCACCGGCACCGAGGTGCTGGAGGGCGTGAAGTCCTCCAATCCGGACCTCGTGATCATGGACGTGCGCATGCCGGAGCTGGACGGCATCGAGGCGCTGCAAAAGGTCAAGGCGATGGCGCCACGAACGAACGTCCTCATCATGACCGCGTTCGGGACGTCGAATCACGCCATCAAGGCGATGGAGCTCGGCGCGTTCGACTACATCACCAAGCCGTTCGAGCTCGACAAGATCTCCCACACGGTGAAGCGGGCCTTCCAGTACCAGGACCTGACACAAGAGGTCGAGGTGCTCCGCGACGAGATCTCGTCACTGGTCCAGACCGAGCGGATCGTCGGCAACTCGCCGGCGATGCAGGAGGTCTACAAGATCGTCGGCAAGGTCGCGAAATCTGACGCGACCGTGCTGATCACCGGAGAGAGCGGCACCGGTAAGGAGCTCGTCGCCGAGGCGCTGCACTACAACTCGTCCCGGCGCAGCGGTCCGCTGGTGAAGGTCTCGTGCGCGGCGCTGCCGGAGACGCTCCTCGAGGCCGAGCTCTTCGGACACGAGAAGGGCTCATTCACGGGCGCGATGGCCATGCGCAAGGGCCGCTTCGAGCTCGCCGACAAGGGCACCATCTTCCTCGACGAGATCGGGGAGATGAGTCTCGCGACCCAGACGAAGCTCCTGCGCGTCCTCCAGGAGCGCAAGATCGAGCGCGTCGGGTCCGCCATCCCCATCAAGGTCGACATCCGCGTCATCTGCGCGACGAACAAGGACTTGCAGAAGCTCGTCGAGCAGCAGAAATTCCGCGACGACCTCTTCTACCGGCTCAACGTCATCAACATCCACATGCCGCCCCTGCGGGAGCGCAAGGAGGACGTGTCCGCGCTCGTCGAGCACTTCCTGGCGAAGCACCGGTATAGCGCGAGCGCCCAACCAGCGTCGATCAGCGAGGAGGCGCTGAAGCGCCTAGGCGAGTACGACTGGCCGGGCAACGTGCGTGAGCTGGAGAACGTCGTCGAGCGTGCGGTCGTGCTCTCGCGTGGACAGATCATCACCAGCCGCGAGCTGCCGTTCGGCGATCACGAGGGCGAGCACGACGGTGAGCACGAGGGGGAAGACCTCTCTACCGAAAAGTCGTTCTTCAAGAAATCCGTAGCTCAGTTCGAGAAGGACCTCATCATGAAGGCGCTGCGGGACGCGGGTGGCAATCGGTCCAAAGCGGCCGAGATGCTCGGCATCTATCGCCGTCTTCTCTACGCGAAGATCAAGGAGTACGCGCTCGAGGGCTATCCTCCCAAGGGTCGCTAGGAGGTCAGGATGTTCGGCGTGTTGCGCGTGGCCCTTCGATCCTTCGCCATCGGTGTGGCTGTGGGCGTGCTGTTCGCGCCGCGCGCGGGGGCGGAGACGCGCCGCATGCTGAACGAGCGGTTCGCGTCCGGCCTGAACCAGCTGCTCGAGATTGCGGCGCTGCCGCCCATCCAGCCCGAGCGCGTGCAGCGCAACGGCCACAGCGAGCGACCGGCGGCGCGCAAGCGGACATCACACGCCACACAGAACCCCGATGCCCGCACGTCGTCGTCCTAGGCCGGCACCGGCCTCGGTCATCCGCCTCACCGAGGCGACGGGCACCTCCGCCCGAGGGTGGGAGGCGGCCGTCGCCGCGGCCGTGAAGGGCAGCGACGTGAGTGACCCCATCGGCGTCGAGGTCGCACGCCTGTGGGCTGAGTGGGATGGCCGCCGCCTCAGCCGCTATCACGCGACGGTGAAGGTGGCCTACCGCGAGGCGCTCAAAGCCCCAGCCCGCTGAGCCCGCGTGGGGCGTTGAACGCCATCTGTCGCTGTTCTTGACATCGCCCGGTCGCCCGACGAACATCCTCTCGCACCGGCGCCAACGCCGGCCGGACGAAGGGGAGCGAGTGCCAGCCGAACCGCGCGATGTCCTCGGCCGCATCCTCATCGCCAACGACGGCGAGGTGCTGTCGCGCCTGCGTCTCTCCGCAGCCGAGGCGGCCAGGGTCTGCAACGTCACGCCACGCCAGCTCATTTACTGGACCAAGAAGGGCCTGGTGAAGGCGTCCGCCGACGGCCCCGACGGCGCGACGCCAGGCGTGGGCCGGGCGGAGCCCGGGTCGTATGACGTGTACGCGATGGAGAAAGTGATCCGTATCCGTCAGGCGCTCGCGAAGGGCTACTCGCTCGAGAAGGCCGCCCAGCTGGTCCAGCGGGAGATCTCTTCGCTGCAGAGCGAGGTGAAGCGCCTCGACGACATGCAGCCCGAGGACCTGGAGGACGAGCTTCGCCGCCGCCTCGAGCGCCTCGAGGAGCGGGTCGGTCAGCTCCGGCGCAGCCTGCCCGTGGCGCTCTCGCTCGCGCGGCTTCGCCGCGCTACCGCGGAGCTCGCGCGTCTGGAGGAGGAAGGCGCGCTGCACGCCGCTGGCGCGACCGGCGAGGGCGCCAAGGCGCTCGTGCTCCGCCTTGGTCGTGCGGTCGACGAGCTCGAGATGCTGCTGCGCGAGGTGGGGTCGAGCACGGTCTAGCGTCGCCGCGCGCGGATAGGCTCTCGGTATGCCCGACACCCTCGCCGCCCTGGCCAACGCCGCCGGCAAGCTCACACGCATCGGTCTCCACGCGGCCGGCCGTGGCGCGACCGCGCTGCCGGGCCTGGTCACGCTCCAGCTCGATCCCGACTACATCAACGCGCTCACGCGTGCGCTGCCGCACGGCGTCGTGCTCGTGTCGGGCACGAACGGCAAGACGACCACATCACGGATGCTCTCGGACATCGCGCGCGCGGCGGGCTGGGCGCCCATCCACAACCGCTCCGGCTCCAACCTCGAGCGCGGGATCGCCGGTGCGCTCCTCGCGGACAGCACCTGGCGCGGCGATCCCCGCGGCGACGTCGGCCTCTTCGAGGTGGACGAAGCGTCGCTTCCGCGTGTCCTGCGTCGTCTCACGCCACGGGTCGTCGTGGTCACGAACCTCTTCCGTGACCAGCTCGACCGCTTCTTCGAGATCGACCAGCTCGCGCGGCGCATCGGCGACGCCATCGCCGAGCTCGACCCGTCGGCCACGGTCATCCTGAACGCCGACGATCCCATCGTCGCGACGCTCGGCGCGCGTCACCGCGGGCGGGTCACGTACTTCGGCATCGACGACCCCGCCGTCGGCGGCCGTGTTCCCCAGGACATCAGCGACGCGACCCGCTGTCCGCGCTGCCGCGCGCCACTGCGCTACGAGCGCGTCATCCTCGCCCATGAGGGGGACTGGTCCTGCGCCGCGTGCGGTCTCGCGCGTCCGCCGCGCGATGTGAGCGCCGCCACCGTGCGCCTCGATGCGTCGTCCAGCACCATCACCCTCCGCCTCCCGGCGGCGACCGCCTTCGATCCCGTCCGCGTCCCGCTGCCGGGGCTCTACAACGCCTACAACGCCCTCGCCGCGCTCGCGGCGGCTCGGGCGCTCGACATCGCCCTTCCCACCGCGAGTCGCTCCATCGGCCAGTTCCGCGCCGCGTTCGGCCGGCTCGAGGAGATCTCGGTCGAGGGTCGGACGCTCCGTCTTGTCCTGGTGAAGAACCCGGCGGGGTTCAACGCCGCGATCGGGGCGCTCCTCGAGACCGGCCGACATCCGCGCTTGCTCGCCGCCCTGAA
>DASSPF010000184.1:0-2475 GCA_035699805.1 Candidatus Limnocylindria bacterium
CGCGCGTGCGCCGCGGTGTCGCGTGTGCTGCCGGCCACCGCGCCGACGAGCCGGTGCAGCGCGCCTGCCGGCAGCTCCGGATACGCCGGGAGGAACACCACCTGGGCGATGAGCAGGGCCGCGTTCGGCGGCACCACACCGTCCTCGCCAGCGATGGCGGTGATGGCGCTCGTGCTCCGCGACGCGTCGAACCCCGCGCCGCGCAGCCCACGCACGAGCGCGCTGGGATCGTCGGCCATCACCGGGAAGAGCCAGTGTGTGCGGCGGCGCGCGCGGCGGCCCACCACGCGGATGGCGCGCTCGATGTCCACGGCGAGCTGCTCGCCGATGGCCCGGCGCGCATCCACGCGCGCGCGGTCCAGGCGCGCGAGCCGCCGGCCGAGGAGCGCGCGCAGGGGCGCGCACGGCCGCTGCCGGATGGCCGCGCGGAATGCGCCATCCTGCGCAGGGAAGCCGCGCACGCTCTCCGAAAGCAGCCGGTCCACGTCACGGCCGGCGCGCCGCGCGAGCGCCACGAGCGCCCCGAAGACCGCGGGGTGCGACGCGACCAGGAGCCCGAGTGTGCGCACGAGCTTCGCGGCGTAGGCGGCGCGCGGCTGCACCGGCCAGCGCGCTTCGAGCGCGCGCATCCGCTCGCGCAGCGCGGCGTCGCGCACCAGCGCGATCGCGCCACCCAGCGCCGTCGCCGTCTTCAGCGTGCCGAAGGAGAAGAGCGCGACATCGGCGCGCGGATCGCCGCGCAGGTCGCCGTCGAACGCCTGGGCGCGGTCCTCCACCAGGAGCGCGCCCGCGCTCCGCGCGGCCTCGGCGATGGGGCCGAGGTCCAAGTCGCCACCGAAGAGGTGCGCGACGAGGACGATCCGCGTGCGCCCGGTGATCGCGCGCTCGAGGGCCGCGGGGTCCGGCGCGAGCGTGTCGAGGTCGATGTCCACCGGGACGATGGCGAGTCCGTGGAGGCGCGCGATGCGCGCCATGTCCGGATGCGTCACCGCGCTGCACACGACCTCGCTCCCGGCGGGCAGCGCCAGGGCATCGAGCAGGAGGTCCCACGCCGAGCGGACGCTCTGGAGCACCAGCCCGCCCTCGCTGCGCGGGCCGCCCCACCCCAGGACGCAGCGCGGCAGCGCCCAGAGGACGTCCGCGACGCCGATGTCGAGCCGATGTCGCGGATACATCGTCGTGAGCGATGCTACGACGCTCGCACTACGCTCCCGCCGATGGAGCAGCCGGAGCGCGACCGCAGATCCGATCCGCGGCGCGGGATCGTCGTGCGCGTGGGCCTGGCGCTCACCGCGACCGGCGTCATGAGCGCAGCGCTGGACCGCCGCGCGCTCGCGGGCGCGGTGACCGATCTGCCGCTCGCGGTCGGCTTCGGTCTGGCGATCGTCCTCACGCTGCTCGCGACGCTGCGCAGGCCCCCGCCCGGTGCGATGGTGCTGGGCCTGGGCGCGGTGGCGGTCGTCCTCACCCTCGCCGCGATCGAGCTTCGCGGCGCGCCGCTCATCGCGCTCGCCTACGTCGTCTGCGCGGCCCTCGTCATGCGCTACACCGCCGCGCATCTGCGTCCGCTGGTCGTCGGCGCGGTCGCGCTCTGGACGCCGGCGCTGTGGCTGGTCGCGCCGAGCGGCGCGCTGGACATGATCTCCCTACCGCTGCGCCTCGCCGCGCTCGTCGCGCTCGGCGCGACGCTCGTCGCGGTCGCCGATCCACGCAGGGCGCATCCCTCGGTACGGCTGCGCTGGGCGGGCTACGGCGTCCTGGCCATCGCGATCGTCGGCGCGAGCATGGCGCGGACGCAGGTCGTGGGACCGGCCTTCGCGCTGAACGACCTCATCGCGCTCGCGGCGGCGCTCGCGCTCGCCGTGCTGGCGCGCGTCCCGATGCGCCACGCCGCGCGAGAGCTCGCCATGGTGGCGATCGCGCTCGTCGCGTACACAGCACTCGCGCTCGCGTACCTGAGCGGCACCGGCTACGGCGCCGACGCCGTCGCCGCGCAGCACCGCGCGGCCGAGCACCTGCTCGCGGGCCAGGATCCCTACGCCGTCTTCGATCTCCACGAGGCGCTCGCGCGCTTCGGCCTGGACCCGCAGCTGGCGACGCACCTCACCGACGGCAGCGTGCTCCGCACCTACAGCTACCCCGCGCTCTCGTTCCTCGCGGTCGCGCCGTTCGTCTGGCTGGGGCTCGACGACATCCGCTGGATCTCGTTCGGCGTCGTGCTGCTCATCGCGGTGCTCGCGGCCCAGCACCTGCGTCCGGCCTGGCGCCCGTTCGCGCTGGCGCTGGTCATCGGCAACGAGGCGATCGCGCGGCAGGCCATCATCGCGGGGGTCGATCCGCTCTGGGCGCTGCTCGTGCTCGGCGCGTGGATCACGCGCCGGCGGACCTGGCTCCCGGCGGTGCTCCTGGGCCTCGCGCTCGCCGACCGGCAGCCGGCCTGGTTCGTGTTCCCGTTCGTCATCGCCGCCACCCTGC
>DASSPF010000185.1:0-2432 GCA_035699805.1 Candidatus Limnocylindria bacterium
GCGGCCGCGGCCGTGTGGCGCTCGATGAGGCCACGCTGGTCCGCCCGGACGTCGGGGAGGTCGGCCGGGTCGAATCCCCGGAGCTCCGCCACCTCGTCGGTGAGCATGAGCGTCCCGCCGGTCACGCGGTAGGCGAAGACCAGCTCGACCCGCTGCCAGCGGTAGCCGGTGACGACCTCGAGCACCGGCCCGATCTCGACCTGCAGCCCCGTCTCCTCGGCGATCTCGCGCGCGAGGGCCTCCTGGACCCGCTCGCGCCGCGACAGGAAGCCGCCCAGGAAGCGCCACTGCGGCGCACCGAAGCGATGCCGGGCCAGGAGGACGCGACCCTGCTCGTCGATGCCCAGGCCGACGACTCCCACGAGGAAGCGATCGTGCGCCGCGGTCATGAACCGGCGCTGCCAGCGCACCGGGAAGGCGTTGAAGACGAGGGCCAGCGCGCGCATCAGCACGGAGCGAAGACTACGGCCAGCGACGGCGGCGGAGAGCGTCGGGCGCGGATCGACGCGGAGACGAGCCGCGAGGAGGTAGGTCGCAGTCGGACTTCCCTAGGGAACTCCGACGGAGACGATGCCGTGCGCCTTGGTGACAGGGATCTTCTGGACGACCTGACGCGTGGCGAGGTCGATGACGTTCACCATGCCGTCCACGTTGGTCGTGACGAGGATGCGCTGACCTTCGGGGTCGTAGGTCGAATGGAAGGGCTGCTGGCCGAGCTTCGTCTCCGACACGACCCGTCGCTCACGCCAATCGACCCAGATGAGCGCGGGCCCGATGTGGTCCGCGAGCACCATCAACCCGCTCTGCGGCAACCGGAACATGCCGTCCTGCATCGGCTTGAGCGTGTGGAAGGGGTAGCGGCCCGGCAGGCGGATCTCCTGCTTCACCTTCCTCGCGACCGGGTCGTAGATGACCATGCGGTCCGATGGCTTGTCGAGGAAGCCGCTGCTGCTCGTCCAGAGCTCGCTGCCATCGGGCGTGAAGTACGCGTCGTGCACGTCGGCCACCGCGATCCTCGCGCTCTTCTTGCTGGTGAGGTCATACACACGCAGGTGGTCGAGCTCGCTCGAGTTCGTGACCGTGAACCACAGCTCGTTCGGGCGGTCAGCGCTGATGGTGAGGACGTGCTGCGGCACACCGACCATGAGGGGAGTGGTCTTCCATGTCCCCACCTCGATGGACATGATGTAGTGGTCGCGCTCGTGCGCGACGAAGAGCGTCCGGCTGTCGGGCGAGAAGGTGATGCCGTGGGGCTGTTTGCCCACCGGGATCCGGACGACCTCTTTCAGCGTGAGCGGGTCGATGATGGAGGTGCTGGCCGCCATCCGGTTGTTCACGGCGACGTACTTCCCATCCGGCGAGACCGCCATCTGGTGCGGCAGGCGGCCCACGGGGATCTTCGCGATCGGCTCGAACTGCCCGCTCCCGGTGGCCTCCAGCGCCCAGACCTGGTCGGTGGATTCGGACGCGACGAACACGCGGAGCTTCGAATAGAGGCGCGGCGTGGGTGTCGGGCTGGGGGTCGGGGCCGAGGAAGCGACCGGCTCCACGGCCGCGATGGTCGGGACGGCGGGAACGGCGGGAACGGCGGACCCGCTCGCACACGAGGCGAGCACGAGCGCGCTCGTCACCACGACCGCGAGCCCCTTCAACTCAGACCACCCACCACGCTGTCGCGCTCACCGAGCGCGCGATCACGAAGAGCCTATCCAGATGAACGCACGAGTGCCAGGACGCTACGGGTGAGATCCGCCCGCGTCAGCTGCCGCGCCGACGCCTCCGCTCGCTGACACGCAGACGCACGAGCGCGCGCTGGAGCGATGCGCGCGCCCGCGCCTCGTCGGCCGCCGACGGCGGACCGGCTTGGAGCGCGGCCTGCGCGCGATCACGAGCCTCCTGCGCCCGCTGCACGTCGATGTCCTCGACCGGCTCGGCCGCGTCGGTGAGGACGACGACGCGGTCGCCACGGACGTCGAGGAATCCCCCGAAGACGGCCAGGATCTCCTCGGTCCCGCCCTTCTTCACCCGGAACTCGCCCGGTCCGAGGACCGTGAGGAGCGGCGCATGGTGGGGCAGGATGCCGACGTACCCGTCGGCCGCAGGCGCGATCACCATGTCCACGTCGTCCTCGTAGACCTTGCGCTCGGGCGTCACGACCTCCAGATGAAGGGGCATCAGGATTCCTTGGCCATCTTCTCGCCCTTCTCGCGGGCCTGCTCGATGGTGCCGACGTTGAAGAACGCCTGCTCGGGAAGGTCGTCGTGCTTTCCCTCGAGGACCTCCTTGAAGCTGCGCACGGTGTCGGCCACCTTCACGTACGCGCCGGGCAGGCCGGTGAACTGCTCGGCCACGAACATCGGCTGCGCCAGGAAGCGCTGGATCTTCCGTGCGCGCGCGACGAGCAGCTTGTCGTCGTCGGAGAGCTCGTCGAC
>DASSPF010000186.1:0-2798 GCA_035699805.1 Candidatus Limnocylindria bacterium
CCGTCGCTCCAGCACGCGGTCATGATCGAGGCGGTCGAGAACCACATGCCCGAGGTCGTCGTCATCGACGAGATCGGGACCGAGCAGGAGGCCGCGGCCGCGCGCACGATCGCCGAGCGGGGCGTGCAGCTCATCGCGACGGCGCACGGCAACACGCTCGAGAACCTCATGCTCAACCCCACGCTCACCGACCTCGTCGGCGGCATCCAGACCGTGACGCTGTCGGACGAGGAGGCGCGCCGGCGCGGGACACAGAAGTCGGTCTTGGAGCGCAAGGCGCCCCCGACGTTCCAGGTGCTCGTCGAGATCCAGGCGTACCAGCGCGTGAACATCTACCACGACGTCGCCCAGACGGTGGACGCGGTGCTCCTGGGGATGCCCGTGTCGCCAGAGGTCCGCGCCCGCGGCGCCGACGGCGAGATCGAGAAGCGGACGCCCGCACCATCCCGCGCGACGGCCGAGGCCGTGGAGCGGCGGACGACGCCGCGCGCACCCTTCGGTGCCGAGAGCGAGCGCCACACGATCAAGGTCTATCCGTTCGGCGTGTCGTGGACGCGCGTCGAAGAGGCCGGTCGCGGCCTGGGGATGCCGATCGCCGTCGTGCGCGAGCCGGAGGACGCCGACGTGGTCATCACGCTGAAGAACTACTACCGACGGAAGACACCGCGGCTTCGGAACGCCGAGTCGTCAGGCATCCCCATCTACATCGCGCGCAGCAACTCATCGAGCCAGATCGCGAGCGCGCTCGCGAGCGTTGCCGAGCTGCGTCGCGCGCCCGAGGACCACGCGCTCGATGAGGCGCGTGAGGCCATCGAGCAGGTCGCCAACGGCCAGAAGGACGAGGTCGAGCTCGCGCCGCAGAACGCCTACGTTCGGCGACTCCAGCACGAGCTCGCCGAGCAGGCGAGCCTCTCGTCACGCTCCACCGGCCACGAGCCGGTGCGCCGCGTCCAGATATATCGATGACCCGCGGCCTCTTCCTGTCGTTCGAGGGGGGCGAGGGCTCGGGCAAGTCCCTCCAGGCGAAGCGCCTCAACGAGGCCCTCGGCGCGCGGGGCCGCGAGGTCGTGCTCACCCGCGAGCCCGGTGGGACCCCAGCCGGGGAGCAGATCCGTGAGATCCTGCTGCACGCCCAAGAGATCGCGCTCAGTGCCGAGGCACAGGTGCTCCTCTACAACAGCGCCCGCGCCCAGAACGTGCGTGATGTGATCAGGCCGGCGCTCGAGGCGGAGAAGATCGTCATCGCCGACCGGTTCTTCGATTCGACCTTCGCCTATCAGGGCTACGGTCACGGTGTGGCGCGGGACGCGATACGGGCGGTGACCGCACTTGCGGTGGGCCCGACCGTGCCGGACCGGACGTTCCTCCTCGACATCCCCGTCACGGTCGGGCTGGCTCGATCCGGTTGGCGTGCGCGCTCCACGTGGGATCGGTTCGAGGTGCTGGACCCGGCCTTCCACGAGCGCGTCCGCCAGGGCTACCTGGAGCTGGCAGCCAGCGAGCCGGATCGCTGGGTGGTCGTGAATGCCGATCGCGACCCGCAGGCTATCGCCGCAGACATCCGTCGCGAGGTCGACGCGCTGCTCGGGACGCCCGCATGACTTCCACAGCGGTGTAGAGTCGCCGCCGATGAAGCTGGTGGTGGCGATCATCCATCCCGAGGACGCCGGGGCGCTCGTCGATGCGCTCACGGACAAGGAGTACCGCGTCACGCGGCTCCAATCGCAAGGTGGCTTCCTGAAGCAGAGCAACGCCTCGATCCTCGTCGGCGTCGAGGAGGATCAGGTGGAGGATGTGCTCGCCACGATCCGCGAGACGTGCCACGCGCGTACCCAGCACATCAGCCCGATGCCCCCGATCATGGAGCCCGGCGAGTTCTATATGCCCTATCCCGTCGAGGTCACATTCGGCGGCGCGACGGTGTTCGTCGTCGACGTGGCGAGGTACGAGCGGCTCTAACGCGCGCTTGGTCAGCCGACGGTGGTCAATCCTTGGGATGCCCCGACGCCGTCAGGCTCGCAACATCACCGCAGCACGACGTAGGGGAGTTGCGGGAGATGACCACACGGATGGGCAGGCTCATCCCATTTCCGGCCAAGCCGCGACACGTGCGGGGGCGCTTCACGTCGACCGGCGAGCTGCTGCGCCTGGTCACGAACAGGCGCCCAAGAGCGGACGATGACGGGCCGCGTGCGGCCTGACTAGTCCGTGACCCGGTGCAGGCGGACCGCGGCCTCGGCCCGGTTCGCCGCACCGAGCTTCCCCCGCGCGTTCGCGAGGTGACGCGCCACCGTGTGTGGACTGAGGAACAGCTTCTCCGCGATCTGCCTATTGGTCATCCCGTCGGCCGCGTGGGCAAGGACCTCGATCTCGCGCTCGCTGAGCCCGAACGCCGGCCGTGCCGCTTTCGCCGCCGCCGCCCTGCCGACCTCGTCGCGGCGCTGCGCGTAGCGCCCGAGTATCTCTCGCGCATGCGTCGTTCCGATGCGGCACAGGGTGTCGACGGCTGCGAGTCGCATCGGCATAGGTGCGGTCGTGTCGTCGACGTACTTGGCGACGAGCGCCGTCGTTACGTTCGGCCGATCCGCGACGAGCGCCATCTCGAGGATCGACTCCGAGCGCTCGCCGAGCGATGTCATCCCGAGTGCCGCGTCCGCCGCGATCTCGGTGGGGACCATCACCGGCCGTCGCCAGCCCGTGATGTCGAGGAGTTGGCGGAGCCGGCGCGCAAGTCGCGGCGTCGGATCTAGTGCCGTCATCCACGTGAGGGCGCTGATCTGCAGCCACACGTTGCCTGA
>DASSPF010000187.1:0-24403 GCA_035699805.1 Candidatus Limnocylindria bacterium
GGCCCTCGCCGAGCTGCGCGCCAACGAGGGCACCCAGTTCAACCCGGTCGTCGTGGAGGCCTTCATCGCCACGCTCGAGGGCGCGAAGGTCCCGAGCGCGAAGACCCACACCACCCAGATCTTCCAGCAGGCACTCGCAGCCATCTCCGGTCGCTCCGAGCGCACGGCGCAGACCGTGAAGGTGGAGGCATAGCCATGAAGAAGCTGCTCATCACCGCCGTCCTGTTCCTCTCGCTGGTCGCCGGCACGGGCCAGGCGAGCGCCGATCCGGGCAAGGGCGATGCGTTCACCAGCGCGGGTGTCACCTGGGAGGGCGCGGGCCTCTCGATCAGCCTCGGGGTCACCTGGGAGTGACCACCAGCCTGCGCTCGCTCCAGGGCCTCGTGTTCGCGGCGCTCCTCGCGCTGTCGCTGGTCGCGACGGCGGCCGACGCGCTCGCGAAGACCAGCGCTGCGCTCGGCGGCGACGGGATCCTCGTCGAGCGGGGATCGAGCGGTCGGGGACCGGTCTTCCCGCAGCCGCAGGGCTGGGGACGCTTCGGCGTCACCTGGGAGTGAGGTGGCGGCGCTAAAGGCCGGCGAACTCCGGCAGCGCGAAGAGCTCCTCGAGCGAGCGCACCACTCGATCCGGCGCCGCTTCGCCCTTCGCGCCGTGCAGCGCGGCCTCCTCGGTGAGCCCGGTGAGGATGAGGACGCCGGTGGCACCGACGCGGTGCGCGGCGACCATGTCGTAATCGGTCGAGTCGCCGATCACGACCGCCGGACCTCCCCCACCCGCGCGTCTTAGCGCCTCCTCGAAGAGGAACGGCTCCGGCTTCCCGATGCACACCGCCCTCTGATCTGTCGCCACCTCGATCGCCGCGACGATCGTCCCCGCTCCCGGCAGCAGCCGACCCTCCACGGGATAGGCCCGGTCGCGGTTGCTGCACACGAAGCGTGCGCCGGCGAGGATCGCCCGCTGCGCTTCGGCGATCTTCGCGTAGGTGAGATGCAGGTCGAGCCCCACGACGACGGTGTCCGGCGGATCCGGGAGCGGCATCCCGACGAGGTAGCGGCGCATCGCCCCGGGATCCACGCCGTCCGCGACCGCCTCCGGTGGCGGCGCGGCGCCGGGGAGCGCACTGGCATCGCGCACGCCGATGCCCACGGCGCGGATCTCCGTGCGCAGGCCATCCGCGCCGATGACCAGCACATCCTGGGGCTTGGGCACGAGCCGCTCGAGGTAATGGGCGGTCGCGTACGCGCTCGTGATGACGTGGTCGTGATCTCCGCCGAGCCCGAGGGACGCCAGACGACGCACATAGTCGTCGCGAGTGGCGGTCGAATTGTTCGTCGCGAAGAAGATCTGCCAGCCCCCAGCGCGAAGGCGCTCGAGCGCCTCGCGGGCGTAGGGCATGACCTGGCTCCCGCGGTAGAGCACGCCATCCATGTCGAAGATCGCGACCGGCATGCGTCCGAGATTAGGTGAGCGGAGCGCGGTCCGCCTTCACGGCAGGTCCGGCGACCCGCGCGTGGTCACGACGGCGTGTCGGACTTTCCGCGGCGCCGGTAGGCACGCCAGGCACGGCCCGCCGTGCTCGTCCCGTGCCGGCGCTCGACGTAGTCATCGATGCGCGCGAGGAGCATCGCGAAGAGCGCGGCCAGCGCCAGCTTCCAGAGCTGGAAGACGACGAGCCGGAGGCACCCGGCGAGACAGCAGCCCACGCCCCGACTGTAGCGAGAAACGTGCCGGAGCCTGTCACCATGGTGGGGTGACCGGGCCGACCAGCGACAAGACACGCGAGCTCCGTCGCATGCGCGTCGTCCGCAGGTTCGCCGAGCGAGCGATCCCCGATGACGTCCTCATGGACATCCTGGAGGTCGGTCGCTGGACCGGCTCATCGAAGAACACACAGCCGTGGGAGATCGTGGTGGTCCGCGAGCGCGAGATGCTCGCTCGCCTCGCGCGGCTCGGGCAATTCGCGGGCCTCCTCGCGGGCGCGCAGGCGTGCCTCGTGCTGGTCATGGAGAGCGCGAACAACACCTTCGACGGTGGACGCCTCGCCGAGCGGCTCATGCTCGCCGCGTGGGCGCACGGTGTCGGCTCGTGCATCGCCTCGATCTTTCCCGAGGACAACATGCGCACGGCGAAGGAGCTCCTCGCTATCCCCCAGGACCGCTGGCTGCGCCAGACCGTCGCGCTCGGCTATCCGGCCGACGCCGACGCGACACGGGTGCGCAGCACGCCACACATGCTCGACGTGCTGCCGTCGCTCGGGCGCAAGCCGATGGAGCGCCTGGTGAGCTGGGAGCGCTACGGAGCGCGTCGGCCCTAGGCGCTCGCCCGGCCAGCCGTCTCCTCGTCCAGGATCGTCTCGATGGATCTGGCGGCCTGGCCGAAGAACCTGTCCATCATCAGCATCGCGGCACGCTCGCGAAACGGCCTGGTGATCCCCCGCGGCCGCTCCCAAGTGACCCGCACCTCGTTGACCGTCACGCCATCCTCATCGCGCAGGCGATCGGTGCGGTAGATGTGACCGAGGAGCGGGAAGTCCATGTACATCGTCACGAACTCGGGCGCCGCGCAGCCCGTGACCCGGAACACGCTGCGCCCCTGGAGATCCTTGCCGTGCCGGCAGTGGTACTCGGCGCCGAGCAGCGTGCCCTTGGCGCCGGGGACGAGGTCCACGCGGGGCACTCCGAGCGAGCGGCGCTGGCTCTCGGGATCCATGAGCACCCGCCACAGGCGGTCCGGTGTGGTGCGGTAGCGGAACCGGTAGGTGCGCCGCGCGTCCTGTGGCCGCACCTCGACGACGCGGTCGCGCAGCGCCGCGTCGCGCACCGATCCAAGGTCGCGGTAAGCGGCCTCGACCACGCCCACGTCGTAGGTCTGCGGCGCGCTGACGAACCCGGCGCGCGCGGCCGCGGGCCAGCCCCCCAGCAGGGCCGCGGTCGCGAAGAGGTATTCGCGCAGGGGGACCGTGTTCTTCGCGAGCCGGTGCACCAGATTCACGTCCGTCCCGTAGAGCTGGATGGCCTGTCCGATGCGCTGCCGCGAGAACATCCCGCGGTGGGCGATGAACTTCAGTCCGAGGCCGCCCACGCTCGCGCACGCCCGGCACGGGCACGTGGTGAGCTCGCGGATGTCGCGAAGGCGGCGGTGGTAGCGGGCGAAGGTCTCCTCGAGCCAGGTCACGATCTGGGGATCGGTGCGCTGGGTCGTGGCGCAGAGTGCGTCGCCCTCGAGCTGGTCGATGCGCAGGCGCCCGTCGAACGAGGTCGCGATCGTCTCGATGAGCTCGCGCAGGATCTCGATGGAGTGCTCGTGCTCGGTCCCGGCCATGTACGACGTGTACCCGGAGATGTCCGCGAGGACGAGGGTGCCCTCCTCAGGCGCGCTGGTCATCGACGCTCAACCCGCGGCCGCGGGCTTCTGGACGACGGGGAGCGTGTGGAGCGCCCGCGGGACCAGCAGCACCGACGCCGTCCTGGGGCGGCCGATGTGCTCGTACGCGATCTCCAGTGCCTCCTCCACGTCGACGGCCGCGCGCAGCTTCGCCAGGCGGACGGCCTCGGGCGCCTCCGAGGCGGCGACGATGACCAGGCAGTGCTCGAGCGTGAGCGCGACCATCACCGCGCGCTGCTCGCCTCCGCTGAAGTTCGCGCGCGCTGCCTCCACCACGGCCGCGGGCGACTCCGCACTTTCGAGTGCCGCGAGGAAGCGCTGCTCGCCGGGGCCGTCGCCCGCCCCCTCGTCGAGCTGCGCCGGCACGATGATGGCGCCGCCCTCGCGCACCACCGGCGTCGGCGCGAAGCGCAGGTACGTCGCGGCGCGCGAGGCCTGATAGAGATTGGTGTCCTTCGGCTTCCCCACTCCGGCGATGACGATGTCGTACTGGCGCGCGATGGGCTGCGTGTACAGGGTCTCGGCCACCGCGACGAGCGCGCGGAGCACCTCGTCCGGCGCGCCGGCCTCCACGGCGACGACGCGCTCACGGTCGTCGGTGACGACGTTGAGGCAGAAGCGCAGCCCCGCGCGCCGCGCGATCTCGGTGATGGTGTCGTGGAACGGGTTGCCGTCGATCGTGGCGAGCCGCACGCCGGGATCCTCGAGGAAGCGCATGCCGTGGGTGGCGGTGATGACCGGCTCGCCGCAGCAGCCGATGGCGACGGTCTTGCGCCCGCCAGACCAGCCCGCGTACTGGTGCGGCTCGACGATGCCCGTCGCGAGGACCAGATCCGCGTCCTTCACGACCTTCTGGGTCCAGCCCGGCACGCCGTAGGGCGGGACGGCGCCGAGGTCCGCCCACTTCGCCGGGTCGCGGCCATCGGAATCGATCACCCGGACGCGGTCGACCACGGCGCCGAGCTTGCGGCGCTTCTCCGCCTCGGTGGTCGCGCGGTGCAGGCCGACGGCGACGATGACGGTGATCTGCGCGTCGGGGATCCCGCCGGCGTTCAGCTCGTCCAAGAGCGGCGGGACAAGGACGTCGTCGGGGCACGCGCGCGTCAGGTCGGTGACCGCGATGACCGCCCGTGCGGGTCGCGCGCCCGCGGCGGTCACCGCCTCGCGCGCGAGATCGGCCAGGCGGGACGCGCCACGCGGCCGCGCGAGCGCGGCGCGCGCCGCCGCGGCGACATCCGCGACAGGCGCGACCGTGGCGGACTCGACGATATCCATCTCGAACCACGGCTGGAGCATGAACTCGAGCTCCTCGTGGCCGTAGGGCACGCGGAAGAGACGGTCCGAGCCGGGTGCCCGCTGCACGGTGCGACTCTAGACGCTCCCTGGCACCGTCCGCGTCGCGAGCGCTAGTCGAGGAGCTTCAGGATCACGAGGATGACCACAATGACGAGCAGGATGTGCACCCAGCTGCCACCGGCCAGCGACGGCGCCGTGATGACCGGACCGGATGAGCGGCCGCCGTACCAGCGGCCGCGCCCGAAGTACCCGAACAGCCAGAGCAGCAGCAGGACGACGATGAGCAGCTCGAGGACACCCATGAGGACCTCCACGCGGCCGTTGGTTCTATGAGCGACCGCTTCACCAACTGGGTGAGCACGGCGGATGCCGTGCGGGCGACGACCAGGAAACTCGAGAAGCACGCGGCCCTGGCGACGTATCTGGGCGGCCTCACCGACGCCGACCTCTCCGTCGCCGCGCGGCTCTTCGCCGGCACCCCCTTCCCGCGCAAGGACGAGCGGGTCCTCTCGGTGGGCTGGAGCGCGCTCTCTGGCGCGCTGCTGGAGCGGTCGGGGCGACCGGCCGACGACCTTCGCGCGAGCTACCAGCGCCATGCCGACCTCGGCGACGTCGCGCACGAGCTGGTCGGGGGGAGCCCGCCGGACGGCGATCCACTCACGCTCGCCGACGTGGCGGCGTCGTTCGCCGAGATCGCGCTCGCACGCGGCGCGAACGCCAAGCGCAGGATCCTGCGCGCGCTCTTGGCGCGCGCGACGGCGGGCGAGGCGCGCTACCTGGTGAAGGTCATCGGCGGTGAGACCCGCATCGGCCTGCGCGAGGGCCTGCTCGAGGACGCCATCGCGCGCGCGTTCGGACGGGACCGTGAGGCCGTGGGCCGCGCGAACATGCTCACCGGCGACATCGGCGAGACGGCGCTGCGCGCGCGGCACGACACGCTCGACGAGCCGACGCTCGCCCACTTCTCGCCCATCGGCATGATGCTCGCGACACCGGTGCTCGACCTCGGCGAGGTCGCGGCACGGTTTCCCGCGCCGTACGTCGTCGAGGACAAGTACGACGGGGTGCGCGCGCAGGTCCACAAGGCGGGCGACCGGGTCGAGCTCTTCTCGCGCACGCTCGACCGCGTCACGAAGCGCTACCCCGAGCTCCTCGGTCCGCTCCTGGCCATCCCGGGATCGTTCGTCCTCGACGCCGAGGTGCTCGCGTTCGACGGCGAGCGCGCAGTCCCCTTCACGCGCTTCCAGACGCGCCTGGGGCGCAAGGATCCGAGCGGCGAGCTGCGCGAGCGGCTCCCCGCGTCGCTCGTGCTGTTCGACATCCTCGAGCGGGACGGGCGCGCGCTCCTCGACGAGCCGCTCGCCACCCGCCAGCGGGTCCTGCGCGCGCTCCCCGTCGCGCCGCCGCTGCGCTTCGCCCGCCAGCGCGAGCTCGCCCTCGAGGGCGTGGCGCTCGTCGCGGCGCTCGAGCGGGAGTTCTCCGCGGCGCGCGAGCGCGGCAACGAGGGGCTCATGGTGAAGGACCCCCGCTCGCCGTACCGGCCCGGGCGCCGCGGCATGGAATGGCTCAAGGTGAAGCGCGCGCTGCGAACGCTCGACGTCGTGGTCGTGGCGGTCGAGTGGGGACACGGCAAGCGCAAGGACGTCCTCTCCGATTACACCTTCGCTGTCCGCGACGGCGATGAGCTGCGGACGGTGGGCAAGGCGTACTCGGGGCTCACCGACGCCGAGATCGCCTCGCTGACCAGGCACTTCCTCGAGACGACGACGAAGGACCTCGGGCGGATGCGCGTGGTGCGGCCGGACACGGTGATCGAGGTGGCCTTCGACCAGATCCAGCGGAGCGACCGGCACGATTCGGGCTACGCGATGCGTTTCCCGCGCATCGTGCGGCTGCGGCCCGACAAGCCCGTCGCCGAGATCGACACGCTCGACACGGTCCGCGAGATCGCCGAGTCCATCAGCTAGCGCGCGGCGGTCGCCTCCGCGAGACGGAGCGCGAGCACGCGGATGACACCGATGGCGGTCTCCGGCCGGTCACGCAGGATGGATTCGAACTCGGCGCGGCCGATGGAGAGGGCGCGGCCATCCGCGGCTGCCACGACGGTCGCGATGCGCGGCCGGTCGCTCACGATAGACATCTCCCCCACCACCTCGCCGCGGCCGCGGGTGGCAACGGGCCGCCCGTCCTGCTCGATGCGCAGCGCGCCGTCGACCACGACGTACAGCGCATCGCCGCGGTCGCCCTGACGGAAGAGGGTCTCGCCCGCGAAGAAGGGGCGCTCGGTCGCGACGCGCGCGACCTGCTGCAGATCGACGGGATCGAGCGCCGCGAAGAGCGGCACCTTGTGCAGGAAGAGCACGCGCTCCATCGTCGGGATCGTCGCGAGCGTCGCCATGTCGTCACCTCCAGCGCGTTCGAGCTGCGTCGCGCAGTCGCGGATCCAGGGGTCGTCGTCGCGGGTGAGCTCGGAAAGGGGGGCGCTCGGCGGGGTCCCCTCCCAGAGGGCCAGGAGGGGACGCACCAGGTCGGGCCGCACATGGCTCTCGAGCGTCTCCAGCGCCTCCGCACGGACGCTCGCCTCATCCGAGGCGAGGCCGTCGAGCAGCGCGACCGGCGCGACGCGGCCGGAGAGCACCGCCGCGGCGCGGACGGCCTGACGCGCGGCGCGCGCGGCGCGCCGCTGGAGCGACAGCGCGAGCAGCTCCGCGAGCTCTCCCGGTGGGAGCGATCGCGCGAGCGCGCGATCGCGCTGCGCACGGGCGCGCCGCTCGAGGGCGAAGGCGCCGAGGACCGCAGACCCGCGCGCGGCGGGGAGCGCCTCGAGCATCGCGAGGGCCCGATCGCGCTCCAGCGGGACGGCGAGCGCGGCCTCGGCGTGGCCGAGCGCGGCCGCTGGGTCGCGCTCCACGAGCACATCGGTCGCCGCCGCGCGCACCGCGCCGTCCGGATCGGTAGCGAGTCCGAGGGCGACGACGCGTGCCGCGGGCGGATCGGCCTCGGCGATCGCGACCATCGCGGCGTGGCGTGCGGCGGGGTCGGGATCGCCGGCCATCGCCCGCAGGCGCGCCGCGGCACCGGCATCGCCGGCGCGGTGGAGCACCAGCAGCGCCGCCGCGCGCAGCTCGACATCGGCCTGGTCCAGGGCGGCGCGCGCGGCCGCGATGAACTCGGCTCCACCGAGACGCGCGCCGCCGCGGAGCGCCGCCGCGCGCACGACCGGATCCGCATCGCTCGCCGCGCGACCGAGCGCCGCGCGTGCGGACGCCGGGGCGATATCACCGAGGATCTGCGCGGACGTGCGGCGTGTCGGGCCGTCGTCGCTCCAAAGACCGGCGACGGCCACGGCCACCGCGGCCGGATCCTGCGCGAGGCGGCCGTAGGCCAGGCGCGCGCCCTGGAAGGGCTCCGGCCGCCCGGTCCGGAGCGCGGCGACGAGCGCCTCGCGGTACGCGCCGCGCGTCCGCCAGATCACCACCGCGCTGAGGGCAGCGACGAGGGCACCGCCCGCGGCCACCTGGCGCGGCTCGAGGGCGCGGTCGCCGACGAGGAGCAGCAGGCCAGCGAGCGCGATGCCGGCCTGGCCCGGCACGCCCTCCATGAACGCGCGCATCTGATCGCGCCGCTCGCCCGGCACCGGATTGAAGAGCGCCTGATACGCGGCGTCGGCGAAACCCGCGAGCCACGCCAGCTGCAGCCAGCGCGCGGCGACCACCACCAGGAAGCTGTCGGTGAGCGCGAGGGCGACGAAGCCCGCGAGATAGATGAGCGTGAAGACGAAGATCGGCTGCACCACGCCGAAGCGCGCGTAGACGCGGTTCGCGAGGAACAGCGACGCGAGGAAGGCGGCGGCGGTCGTCGTCGCGCCAAAGAGCCCGAGGAACGCGGCGAGCTCGTCCTCGCGCGGATAGGCCTCGCGCGCCGCCCGCGTGAACGGCAGCGCCAGCGCGAAGAACAGGACGGAGAAGAGGACGAGCGAGAGCGCGAGCGCGCGCAGCAGCGGCGAGGCGCGGACGACCCGGAAGCCGACGAGCAGCTCGTCACGCAGCGCGACGTCCCGGCGGACCAGCGGCGCGGCCGGCGCACCGCGCCGCAGCCGCAGCACCACGATCACGGCGACCGCGAGCGTCCCCGCCCACAGCACGAGCAGATCCTCCAGGCGGACGACCTGCACGAGGGGCGCGACGGCGGCGCTGCCGGCGATCGCCCCAAGGATCTTGGCCGCGTTCGCCACCGGGAAGAGGCGCTTCGCCTGCCGCGCGTCGCAGAGCCACGAGGCCACACCCCACGCGACGATCCCCTGAAGCGACGCGACGACGTTCGCGCCCAGCCACATCGCGGGATACGCGTGCCCGGCTGGGTCGGCGACTGCGAGCCGCAGCACAAGGGGCGCGGCGGTGAGCACCGCGAGCGCGATCGGGTAGACGCGATCGCGCCGGAGCGCGCCGAACACGACGCTGACTCCGAGCGCGACGACGACCGACACGACGCCGAGCGCGAGATAGAGCTGCGGCAGCGCCGCCACACCCTCGCGGCTGAAGAGCAGCGCGTCCGCGGCGGTCAGGCCGGAGCCCGCGCCGAGCGCGGTCATGAACATGAGGGCGAAGAGCGACGCGGCGAGGCGGCCTTCACCGGGATCGACGCGGACGACGCGCGCGAGGGCCACCGTCACGTTGGCCGTGATTATCACGGCGCGCCTGCCCTAGCATCGGCCGGGATGGCCGCGGTGAACGCTTCGACGCAGCTCGAGTCACTGCTGCGGCTGCAGCAGGACCTCGCGCTCGAGACCGACATCGCTCGCGTGCTCGCCAGGATCGTGCAGACCGCGACCGAGACCCTGGACGCCGAGCGGGCGACGCTCTACGTCATCGACCATGGCCGCCACGAGCTCTGGTCGCGCGTGCTCACCGAGGGGACCGAGCTGGGCGCGACCGAGGTCCGCGAGATCCGCCTTTCGCTCGACGGCCAGAGCCTCGCCGCGGAGGTGGCGCGCTCCGGCGCGGTGCTGCGCATCGACGCGCCGTACGACGACCCGCGCTTCGATCCGAGCACCGACCAGCGCACGGGCTTCCGCACCCGGTCGATCCTCGTCGCGCCCATCGACGCGCGCGACCGCCGTCGCCTCGGCGTGCTCCAGGTGGTCAACAAGCGCGACGGCGCCTTCACCCCGTCGGACGAAGAGTTCGTCCAGGCGCTCGCGGCGTCCGCCGGCGTCTCGCTCGAGTACGTGGAGCTTTCGGCGGAGCTCGCGGCCGAGCGCCTCCGGGTGGTGAAGGTGGCGGAGGAGGAGCGGCACCGTCTCGCACGCGACCTGCACGACGGCGTCGCGCAGGTGCTCGCCAACGCCGCCATCGGGATCGAGATCGCGACCAAGCGCGCGGCGACCGACGTCCCCGCAGCGCTCGCCGAGCTCGACACGCTGCGCACGCGCCTCCTTGACTCGCAGCACAGCCTGCGCGACATCCTCTTCGCGCTGCGACCGCTGCCGCTCGAGGACGGCGGACTGCCCGCCGCGGTGCGCGCGCTCGCCGAGCGCGTCGACGGGACGAACGGCAGCGTGGTGACCGCGCGCCGGATGGAGTCGACGCGGCGTCTGAAGCGCGAGGTCGAGGCCGGAGCGTTCACCGTCATCCGCGAGTCCGCGAACAATGCGATCAAGACGGGACGCGCGCCGCACGTCCATATCGATGTGTACGACGAGGCGGACGCCGTCGTCGCGGTCGTCGAGGACGACGGGAGCGGTTTCGACGTCGCCGAGGTCCTGCGCAGCTACGCCTCTCGCGGCAGCCTCGGTCTCCTCCAGATGCGTGAGTCTGCGCGACTCATCGGCGCGCAGCTGTCCATCGACTCCAGTCCCGGCAATGGGACGCGCATCCGGCTGCGCATCCCGACATGAGCGCGGAGCGACGGCGCACCACCGGCCGGCGGGCGGCGGACAACGCGATCGCCCCGATCGACGTGCAGGACGCCTTCGTGGCCCTCACCGACGGGATCCTCCTCTGCGACATGTCGGGAGCGATCGTGAGCGCGAACCCGTCCGCCTTTCGCATCCTGGGCGAGGACACCCTGGTGGGACAGGTCTTCGACGCGCTCCTGCTCGTGTCGGGGGCGACGACGGTGCAGGATCAGGACGGTCATCGCGTGCGCCGCGCATGGTTCCCGCGCGAGGACCGCATGGGCGTCCTCGAGATCGTCAGCACGACCTTCGGCGACCGGGGCACGCTCCACACGGTCCGCGATGTCACCGCCCAGGCCGAGCTCCTCCGTCTGAAGGAGGACTTCCTGCTGCAGGTCGCCCACGAGCTGCGCACGCCGATCGCCGCGCTCTCGGCGACGCTCGACCTGCTCGCCGAGGACGCGCTCACGATGCCGCGCGACGCGCTCGGCTCGATGGTCGCCACGCTGCGCCGCAGCGCGCTGCGCCTGGAGCACCTCGTGGAGAACCTCCTGGACGCCGGCAGCATCGAGGCCGGGACGTTCCAGGTGCGGGCCGTGCCGACGAGCGTGCGGCACTCGCTCCAGGAGGCCCTCGTATTCGTCCAGCCGCTGCTCGACTCCAAGCACCAGACCATCGGATCGGACCTGCACGCGGACTCGGACCGTGTCCTCGCCGATCCGCGCCGCACGGCCCAGGTCCTCGCGAACCTCATCGGCAACGCGAGCAAGTACGCGCCCGAGGCCTCGGCCATCCACGTGAGCTCGACCACCCGGGACGGCTACGTCCGCGTCACCGTGCGCGACGAGGGCCCGGGCATCCCGGCCGACGAACAGCCGCGGCTCTTCCAGCGCTTCTTCCGCTCGCGCGAGGTCCGCGAGCAGGCGGGCGGCCTGGGTCTCGGCCTCACCATCTGCCGCGCCATCATCCACGCGCAGGGCGGCGAGATCGCCGTGGAGAGCGCGCCCGGAGCGGGCACTTCCGTACACTTCACGCTGCCCAAGGCCAGACAGCTGACAGAGGAGGCCGGCACCGAGTGAAGCTGTTGGTCGTCGACGACGACCGCGACCTCGTGGAGCTCCTGGACTATGCCCTGCGTCGTGAGGGGTACGACGTCGTCCGTGCGTACGACGGCGAGACGGCGGTCGAGGCGGTCGGCCGGGAGCGGCCCGACCTCGTCGTCTTGGACATCAACCTTCCGAAGCTGACCGGCTTCGTCGTGCTGGAGCGCATCCGCCACGCCGACGACCACGTCGCGGTCCTCCTCCTCTCCGCCCGCCAGGACGAGAGCGACGTGCTGCGCGGCCTCCAGCTCGGCGCCGATGACTACATCACCAAACCGTTCCGCCCCAAGGAGCTCGTCGCCCGCGTGAAGGCGATCCTGCGCCGGTCGGTGAAGACCCGCGGACGCCCGGCGCCGTCGCTCTACCGCACCGGCGATCTCGTGCTCGACGAGGCGACGCATCTGGTGACCGCGGGCGATGCGCCGGTGCACCTCTCACCCACGGAGTTCAAGCTGCTGCGCCACTTCATGGCCAACCCCGGCCGCGTCCTCACCCAGGAGGAGATCCTCGAGGGCGTCTGGGGCTACGACGCGGACGTCGGCGGCGACCTGGTGAAGCTGAACGTGAGCCGCCTGCGCCGCAAGCTCACGCAGGACGGCAAGCCGCGCGACGTGATCCAGACGGTCCCCGGTGTGGGCTACCTGTTCCGTGGCGCCGACGGAGGCGTCACGCGCGACGAGGTGCGACCGAAGACCGGAGCGCCGTAGCGGCGGACACGTCGCGAGGGACGGTCAGGACGTGGCGAGGCGGCGCCGCGTGGCCTCCAGGTCGGTCGGGTTGCTGAAGACCGGATAGATCGCGAAGCCGGTCGCCTTCGAGAGCGCGTCCACCGCCGCGGCATTCGGCGCCGGGATCGCGATGGTCAACACCTGCCCGTCGCGTCCGACGACGACCGCGTTCCACTCTTGCGCCAGCGACGCCGGGAGCAGCGCCTGGAGCTCGCGTGTCGCCAGGCGCGCCGGGTCGGCGAGGTACGGCGCGGCCGGGATGGCCGCGCGGCCCGAATGCATCGCACCGCGCGGGCCGTTCGCGAACGAGTGCTCCCACACGCGGACGCCGCCACCGGCCTGCTTGGCCCGGTACATCGCCGTGTCCGCCGCCTCCACGAGCGCGGCCGCGTCCCCCAGCGGGCGCGGGAAGGTCGCGACCCCGAGCGAGAGGCCGATGGCCATCCCCGCATCGCGCAGCTCGCCAGGCACCGCACCGGCGCTGGACTTCTCGAGGATGCGGCGCGCGACACGCGAAGCGACATCGGTGTCGGCCTCGGGCAGGATGATCGCGAACTCGTCACCGCCGTAGCGCGTGGGCACGTCGTAAAGACGGACGGCCTGCTTGATGGCCGAGGCGACCACCTTGAGCACCTGGTCTCCGACGCGATGGCCGAAGCGGTCGTTGATCGTCTTGAACTTGTCGACGTCGATCATCACCAGGGCGAGGAGGTGCTCCGCACGCAGGGCGCGGTTCGTCTCCGCCTCGAGACGCTTGTCGAAGTGACGACGGTTGAAGAGCCAGGTGAGCGGGTCGGTCTCGGCCAGGCGCTGGAGCGCCTCGCCCTGCTCCTGCTGCACCAGGCAAGCGCCGATGTGACCGGCGAGGATCTCGAGGGTCTCGAGGTCCTCCGGCCCGAACGGGCGGCCGTCGTGGCGATCGGTGACGTTGAGGACGCCGCGCGGCTCATCGTCGACGAGGACGGGGACCGAGACGAACGAGCTCGAGCGATACTGCCCGCCGCTCATGGGGTGGGGCATGTCCTCGGCACCGCGCACCAGGAGCGCGCGCTTGGATGCGACCACGTGCCCGGCGATGCCCTCACCGGACCGGACACGCACCTGACGGCGGACATCCTCGGCGAGGCCGGTCGCGCGGGCGATGATGAAGTCGCTCGTCTCGTCGTCGCGCAGCAGGAGCGAGGCGCGCTCGCCACGGACGAGCTCCGTGGCGACGCGGAAGATCGAGTCGAGCAGATCCTGTGCTCGACGATCGCTAGCGAGATCCACGCTTCCCCCTCCTGCGTCGCGGGCCGGGCACAGGCATCGAGCGACCGCCTGCTTCCCTGCTGCTATCCCAGTCTGAGTCCGGAGACGCCACGCTCACAAGTCCCTGCTACCGCTTTGACCGCCGGCAGATACCAAACACCACGTGGTCCGAGGTTTAGGGCCACGTGACAGCGAGCGCATCGGCCCGGCAGGCCTGATCAGTGCCACTCCCGCGCCTTCATCTCCACGAACAGCTCCAGGCCGTCCAGGCGCGCCGCGAGCACCGAGACCACCCCGTCCACCAGCTGGAGCGGGCCCGAAACGACCACCGCCGCGGTGGCGTCCAGCACCGTCTTGAACCGCCGGTAGGTCGCCGGCCGGATGATGACGTTCGCCATCCCGGTCTCGTCCTCGAGCGAGAGGAACACATGTCCCTTCGCGGTCTCGGGATGCTGCTTCACCACGATCGCTCCGGCCACCCGAACGAGCGCGCCGTGCCTCCCGTTCGCGAGCTGGATCGCGGGCAGCACACTCCTGCGGTCGAGTTCCTCGCGATAGAACCGCATGATCTGCGGGCCGGTGGGGATCCCGGTGATGCGGTAATCGAGCGCGACGCGCTCGCGCTCGGTGAGGAGCGGGAGCGCCGGCGCGGCCGTGGTGGGGAGCGCGAGCACCGGCCGCGTGAACGCCGGCGAGGTGCGGTGCGCGTCGCGCGCGCGCCAGAGCAGCGCGCGTCGCGGCTCGCCGAACGCATCGAAGGCGCCGACCAGCGCGAGATTGCGCAGCGCCTCCTCCTTGAGCCCCACCCGCCGCGCGAATTCGTCGAACCCCGCGAACGGGCCGCCGCGCTCGCGCTCGGCGACGATCGCCTTGGCCTCGGCCTCTCCCAATCCCTTGACAGACGTGAAGCCCAGGCGGACGTCGTGTACGCGGCAGATGCGATGGCGCGCGATCGTCGTGGAGAGATCGCGTGGACGAGAGGACGACAGGGAGGAAGAAGAGACATCGCGAAGCCGCCGACCGAGGGCCCCCGCGCGCGGGGGGTCCCCGTCGCGACCAAGCGACGGGGTGCCGCGCGTTGAGAGGGTTTCGGTCGGCGGCTGAGCGATGTCTGAGACGCGCGCGTCCTCGCACACGGCGCTCACCGCGGACGCGTTCACGTCGACGGGGAGCATCGCGACCCCGTGGCGCTTCGCGTCACCCGCGATCACCGCCGGCGAGTAGAACCCCATCGGCTGGTTGTTGAGCAGCGCGACGTAGAACTCCGCCGGGTAGTAGAGCTTGAGGTGCGCGGTGTGGTACGCGGTGAGCGCGAAGGCCGCCGCGTGGCTCTTGCAGAACCCGAACTCCGCGAACGCGGCGATCTGCCGAAAGATCTCCTCGGCAACGCTCTCAGGCACCCCGTTCGCCGCTGCACCGGAAACGAATGGCGCGCGCAGCTTCTCCATGTCGGCGCTCGAGCGCGCGCGGCTCATCGCGCGCCGCAGCCGGTCCGCCTCCGACGGCGTGAAGCCGGCGACCGCCATGGCCACCTTGAGGATCTGCTCCTGGAAGAGGATCACCCCGAGCGTCTCGCGCAGGATCGGCTCGAGGGTGGGATGCGCGTAGGTCACCGCTTCGCGGCCCTGCCGGCGCCGGATGTACGGATTCACCATGTCGCCCTGCAGCGGGCCCGGCCGGATGATCGCGACCTGGACCACGATGTCGGCGAAGGTGCGCGGCCGCACCCGCGGCAGCGCCTGCGCCTGCGCGCGCGACTCCACCTGGAAGAGGCCGATCGTGTCGACCTCGCAGATGAGGTCGTACACCACCACGTCGTCGAGCGGGAGGGCGCCAAGCTCGAGCCGCTCGCCGTGGCGCGCGGCGATGTCGGCCACGGCGTCCTTCACCAGCGAGAGCGTGCGCAGGCCGAGGAGGTCCATCTTCACCAGACCGAGGTCCTCGACGTCGCGCTTGTCCAGCTGCACCACGTTGCGGTCGGGCATGGTGGCGCGCTCGATCGGCACGGTGTCCACGAGCGGCTGGGCGGTGATGAGCATCCCGCCGTTGTGGATGGAGAGGTGCCGCGGGAAGTCGGCGATGGCGAGGGTGAGCTCGCGGAAGAGCGGAAAGCGCGCGCGCTCCCGCTCGTCCATCGTCGCCACCAGGTGCGTGAGCGTGTCCGGGAGCGCGGCCGGCCCCTCCCAGCCATGCTCGGCCTCGCGCGCCGCGTGGCGATACGCCGGATGCATCGCGGCGGTGGGCCGGCCGGTGGGATCCACGTGGTACTGGTCGATGGAGCGCGCCATCCGATCGATCGTCTCGTCGCGGAAGCCGAGCGCCTTCGCCACCTCGCGCGACGCCGAGCGGGCGCGGTACGTGACGACGTTGCACACCATCGCCGCGTGCCGCTCGCCGTACTTCTTGTAGACGTACTGGATGACCTCCTCGCGGTCGTTCGACGCGATGTCGAGGTCGATGTCGGGCATGGTGCGGCTGTCCTCGGTGAGGAAGCGCTCGAAGAGGAGGTCGTGCGCGATGGGGTCGACCTTGGTGATGTCGAGGACGTATGCCACGATCGAGTCGGCCGCCGAGCCGCGGCCCTGCGCCGGGATGTGCCGCTCCCTGCAAAAGCGGACGATGTCCCAGTTGATGAGGAAGAACTCCGCGAGGCCGCACCGCTCGATGACGTCGAGCTCGTGCGCGAGCTGCTTCGAGACGCGCGGTGTGATGCGCCCGTACTTCGCGCGCGCGCCCTCCTGGCACAGCGCATAGAGGAACGAGAAGGCCGTCTCGCCCTGCGGCGTGGCGAAGCCGGGGAGCCGCTCGCGCCCGGCCATCGGTCGATCCGCGAGCGCGGGACCGCCGAGCGCGTGGCCGCCGATCGCGGCGCCGGGGCCGATCCGCTCGAGATCGAGCGTGCACGCGTCAGCGATGCGGCGCGCGTTGCGGAACGCCTCGTCGTGGCGGCCCAGGCGCTCGCGCAGGACGACCTCGTCCTTCAGCCAGTACTCGCCGTTCGGCGCGAGCCGGTCCCCCGCCTCGTCGAGCGTGACACCGTGGGCGATGCAGCGCAGCACGTCGTGGAGCCGCCGGCCGGAGGGCCACGCGTAGTGGACGTCGTTCGTGACCACGGTCCCCAGACCCTGCTCGCGCGCGAGCTCCGCGAGCGCATCGCAGCGCGCGGGATCGTCCGGACCCAGGTGATCGCTGAGCTCCACGAAGCAGCGCTCGCCGAAGATGTCGCGCAGCGCCGAGAGTGCTTCGCGCGCGGCGTCGGCGTCGCCGGCCGCGAGGGACCGCGGCACCGCACCCTGCGCGCAGCCGGTGAGCGCGAAGAGGCCGACCGGGTCGTCGCGCACCATGGCGAGCGTCGCCCGTGGCCTTCGCTTCTCACCCGCGAGCTGCGCCGCCGAGACGATCCGGCAGAGGCTCCGCCACCCGCGCTCGTCCTGCGCGATGAGCACGAGGTGCCCGGCGTCGATCGTCTCGAGCTCCACGCCGAAGATCGGCCGGATGCCCGCCTCGCGCGCCGCGTTCCAGAACCGCACCGCGCCGTACAGACCGTTCGTATCGGTGAGCGCGAGCGCGTCCATGCCGCGCTCCCTCGCCGCGGCGACCAGGTCGTCCACCGGCGATGCGCCGTCCAGGAAGGAGTAGTGCGAGTGCGCGTGCAGCTCGACGTAGCCGCCGGTCACGCAAGGCCGCGCCGAAAGAGAAAGTGCAGGGATCTCGCGCCACGAGAGTGCTGTATGTTGTGCTGTATATGGGAGCGACGCGTACGCAGATCTACCTGACGGCCGAACAGCGGCGGAAGCTCGACGCCCGCCGAAAGCGCGAAGGCAAGACGCTCGCCGCCGCGATCCGAGAGGCCGTGGACGCGTATCTCGACGGGCCCGATGCCGAGACGACGAAGGCGATCCTCGCTGCGACCTTCGGCGCCTCGCCGAACTTCACCGTGCCACCGCGCAGCGAGTGGCGCAGGCGCGAGCGCCGCATCTGGGCGCGTCGTGGCTGAGCTGCTCATCGACACGGACATCTTCATCGACCACCTGCGCGGGCACGGCCCGCTGTCCTCGATCACCCGCGGGTCGTACTCGTCGATCACCCGGGCCGAGCTCTTCGCCGGACCGGAAGACCAGGAGCTCCTGGTCGAGGGCGTCCTTCTTCCGTATGCCGAGGTCGCCGTGGACACGTCCATCGCACGACGCGCCGGACGACTTCGTCGCGCGACCCGGCTCGAGATCCCGGACGCGCTGATCGCGGCGACCGCGATGGAGCACGGCCTCGTGCTGCTCACGCGCAACATGCGGGATTTCGAGCGTGTCCCCGATCTTCGCGTCCGCCATCCGGATCGCGCGCGATAGCGGCGTCGCATGTCAATCCATCACCCGCTGGAGCCATGACGCGCCGGTGCCGCGGTCGGTGAACACGTCGGCGACCATCCCGTCGGCCGTGCGCACCGTCACGTAGTCCCGCGCGGGGCCGCCCTTCCACCACTCCGCCTCCACCCGCCAGCGGCGCAGCACCTCCACCACGGCGAAGCGCCGCGGGCCCACGTGCAGCAGCGTGAGCTCGCCCTCGTCCCAGACCAGACGAGCGGGAAGCGGTTCAGCGAACAGCCGCGTCACGGCGACGCCCTCACGAGATGACCTCGTCCCACTCCGCGGCGCGCTCGGGCAGCCGCGCGTCGGCGTCGGCGACCCGCGCGCGGAGCACGCGTCCCGGGCCGAGCCGCTCGCGCAGGTAGCGCGCGCTCGCGATGGCCTCCTCCCAGCGCGCGCCGTCGGCGGCGAAGAGCCCGAGCTGCCGGCCGCGCGCGGGCTCGGCCTCGCGCACCTCCACCGCGCAGCCGACGATGCGGCCCAGGTGCGCGCGCTCCTCCAGCGACCAGCGCACCGAGCGCAGCAGCGCCGCCGCCTCGCGCGTGGGCGGCAGGATGGCGCGCGCCAGACGCAGCGGCTCACCCTCCTCGCGGTCGAGCCGGATCGCGACGCGCAGCGCGGCCAGACCATCGGCCGCGAGGGCCGCCGCGAGCTCCTCGATCGCGGTGCGCAGCGCGAACACCAGCTGCTCGCGTGAGGTGAGCGGGTCGTCCCAGAGGCGGCGCGCGCGGATGCGACGCGGCGGCGGGTCGGCCCGCACGCGCTCCTCGTCCTCGGCCCGCGCGAGCGCGTGGGCCCGCGCGGCACCACGGCCGAAGCGGTCGGTGACCGCGCCACGCGCGAGCGCGGCGAAGTCACCGACGCTTCGCAGACCCAGGAGACCGAGCTCGTCGGCGAGCTTCGGCTCGATGGGCAGCACCTCGATCGGCAACGGCGCGAGGTACTCGCGCGGCTCCGAGACGAGGCGCACGTCGCCGTCGGCGGTGCGCATGGCAGCGACGTGGGCGGCGAACGGCGTGGGCGCGACGGCGACGGACGCGGGCACGCCCACGTGCGCGAGCCGCTCCACGATGCGCCGGCCCACGCGCGACGGCGCGCCGAGCACGCGCTCGGTGCCCGCGAGGTCGCACGCGTACGCGCCGGGTGCCTGGATGCCCACGTGCGGGAGCAGCGCGCGCAGCGTCGCGAGCGTGCGCGCGTGCAGCGCATCGCTCGCGTTCCGCACCACGACGGCCGCGATCACGACCGGTCCCTCACCGTCACGACGCCCGCTCCACCACGTCCGGCAGGCCGTCGGCGAGCGACGCACGCGTGCCGAGGTCGTCGGCCACCGCGTCGAGCGCGCTCAGGGCGAAGAGCGCGCGCTCGCTGGACCGCGTGGCACCGGCGGCGAACGACCAGCCCACGGTGCGCCCGTGGCGTGTGTGCCAGGCGACCGGGTCGACGCGGACCGTGGGCAGCGCGAGGCGCGCGCCGCGCTCCTCGGCCACCACCACGAGGGCCGCGGGCGAGCCGCGGACGGCCGGGAGGAGCGGCGCGAGCTGATCGATGCGATAGGACGACGCGAACGACGGCCCGAGGTCCACCACCACCAGGCGGAAGCCCTCGCTGCGCAGCACCGCGCTCCCCGCGAGGAGCACCTCGTCCACGCTCGCGGGCCGCACCACGATGAGACGCTCCAGATCGACGCCCGCGCGAAGGGCGGCACGCGGGTCGAACGACGCGGAGGGGTCGATCCACGCCGCCATGCCGCCCTCGCGCTGGGCCGCGGCGGTCACCGCGAGCGCGAGCGTCTGCTTGCCGGCCGTCGGCGGCCCGACGAACGCGAGCGGCTCGCCCGCGCGGATCCCCCCGCCCGTCACGCGATCGAGCGAGGTGCCCGCGTGGATGCGCCGCTCGTCGTCCTGACGAGCGGTGACGTCCCCGCGCGCCACCACGCGCGTCCCATAGCGCGTCTCGATGCGAGCGATGGCCTCGGCCAGTGCGGTGGCTCCCACTGCGCTCCCCTGTTCGCACCCTTCCTGGCCGTCGGGTGCTGTTAGAACATCTGTTCTAGAACGTAGGGAGGGCCGGGCGCACTGTCAAGACCCGGCAAGAACGCCCCAAAACGGGCCGGGAACGCTATCTCGCGCCAGCGACCGTTTCCGGTCTCGGGGTCGCGACGGCGCCGCGGACCGCGGGGACCCGCAACGCGACGTATGCCGCCAGGAGCACCACCACCACCCCGCCGGCGAGGAACGCGCGGTCGATGCCGACGAACGTCCCGAGCGAGCCGAGCACCATCTGGCCGAGCGGCATGAACCCCATGAACACCATGGTGTGGACGCTCATCGCGCGGCCGCGGAGATGATCGGGCGTGCGCGTCTGCATGAGCGTGTTCGCCATCCCCATGAACACCATGACCGCGAAGCTCGTGAGCGCGACGAACGTCATCGCGCCGATGAGCGTGCTCTGGAGCCCGAAGAGCGTGAGGAGCACGCCGTGCGCGAGCGCGCCGCCCACCAGGAGCGCGCCGCGCCGCCGCCAGCCGCCGAGCGACGCGGTGGCGAGCGCGCCGCAGAGCGCCCCCGCGCCCGACGCGGCGAGCAGCCACGAGAGCTCCACCGCCCCCACCCCCAGGAGCCGCGCCTCTGCCGGCAGGAGCTGGATGTACGGCCGCGTGAACAGCGCGGTCGCGATGGAGAGCACGACCACCCAGCGCAGCACCGGGTCGCGGCGGATGAACGCGAGCCCCTCGCGGATGGAGTCGAGCATCGCCGGGCGGCGTGAGGCGATCACCGGCTGCGGCGTCATGAAGAGGAGCGCGCCGACGATGGCGAGATACGAGAGCGCGTTGATGAGCATGAGCCCGCCGACGCCGAACGGGATGATGAGCACCCCGCCGATGAGCGGGCCCACCAGGGTGGCCCCGTTGAACGCGGCGGAGTTCAGGCCGATCGCGCTCATGAGCTGCGTGTCGGGGACCAGGCGCGGCACCATCGCCTGTCGCGTGGGCGCATCGAAGGAGAAGATGATCGAGTTCATCGCCGAGAGGAGCACGACCTCGACGATGTTGATGCGCTCGGTGATGGTGAGGACCGCGAGCGTGGCCGCGACGATGCCCGCGGAGACCTGGGTGACCATGAGCAGGCGGCGGCGGTCGGCACGATCGGCGACGACACCGCCGAACAGCCCGAAGGTGAGACCGGGGAGCGCGCGCGAGAGACCGACGAGGCCGAGGTAGAGCGGCGCGAGCTGCGGGACGCCGTCCCTGATCGCGAGCTGGACCACGAGCCACCCCAGGCCGAACTGCTGCATCCAGGTGCCGCTGTTGGAGATGACCAGTCCGATCCAGAAGAGGCGGAAGTCGCGGAACTCGAGGGCCGCGAACGTGGAGGTGCGCCCCGGCTCGGCGGCGGCGGCCTCATCGAGCGCCTGTGTCTCGAGCTCTGGCGCGACGCGCTCCGGCCGCTTCACCGCACCGAAGTGTGGCGCAGCGGCCGGAGCGGCGCGTTCGTCAGCGGACGGTGAGGTCCACGTAGGCGCCGCTGTCCTCCAGCCAGGCGAGGCCGTCGATCACCGGGCGGAGGCGCAGCCGGTACGTGCCGGGCTGCATGGGCGCGGCGAGCTCGACGATGAACCAGGCCTGCTGGCCGGGGGCGACGTAGCCGGTGGTCTGGCGCGCGGGACGGTTGACCGTGAGCCAGCTCGAGGAGGCGAGCCGGCTCGCGCCGTCGATGGGCTCGGCGGTGCCGAGGTGCAGCTCGGTGCCGGCGGTCCAGCCGCCCGTGCCGGTGTTGGTGAAGGCCACGACCCATTGGACCCGCTGACCCGGCGAGGCGACCGGGAACGCGGACTGGGTGTGGAAGGCCGCGTGGTACGTCGGCGCCTGCGGGACGCTCGCGGTGAAGGTGCGGTCGACGACCGTCCCGAACGTCACCACCCAGACGCACGGGTACGCGCCCCAGCAGGCGACGCCGAAGCCGGCGGCGCGGTACACCGGGTCATTGAGCACCGCGTAGTGCGCGGGCGAGTTGTGCCAGAGCTTGATCGCGCCCGCGGCGTCGAGGGCGCCCCAGGCGATGATCTCGGCGGTCTGGGTGCTGTACGCCGGGTAGCCGGCGTCGGCCATGCGCTGCTGCGGCATGCGTCCATCCGTGGAGCGATGCGGCACCGCCGGCGGACCGTACGTGGCCACGTTCTCGGCCATGAACTGCGCGGCGGCCTGCAGGGTGGGGCTCGCGACGACGGTGGGCAGGCCACGCGAGGCGCGGTAGCTGTTCACGGCGGAGGCGAGGGCGTCCTGGGCGGTCGCGGCGTTCGAGGGCATCGCCTGCGCGAGGAGCGAGAGCAGCACGACCATGGCGATGCCGAGGCGGGATGGATGCATGAAGGAGAACTCCCTGTGGTCCAGCGTCCCAGGGGCGGGACGTCACGACCATGACACAGGAAGGTAACGATCGTCTATCACCTGACTAGGTGACTCCTGCTCGTTCGGTGAGCGTCGAGCGTGAGCACGCTCACCCGCTCTGCGAGAGTGCATGGGAGTCGAACCCACCACGGAACGTGACACGCCCCGTCAACGGTTTTGAAGACCGAGGACATCACCGGATGCCTCGCACTCTCGAGCCCGCAGTGCCCGTATTGTGCCCGCCTGTGGGCGTTTCGCGAGGAATTGGGCGGGGATCCGCGCCGGGGCGCGTGAATCTCATCGGCGAGCACACCGACCACAACGGCGGCCTCGTCCTGCCGACGGTCATTCCGCTACGCACCACGGTCGAGGTCACGGTGCGTGGTGACGCGCTCGTGCGCCTGACGAGCGAGTCACCGGGGTGCGCCCCGGTCGAAGCGACTGTCACCGAGCTGCGACGGACGGGAACCTGGGCCGACCACGTCCTGGGCGCGATCTGGGCAGCGAGCGCGGACGGGCGGGCGCTTGCTGGCCTCGATGGGTCGGTGCGCTCCGCCATCCCGGCCGGCGCGGGCCTGGCGTCGAGCGCGGCGCTCATCGTCGCGACGCTCCGCGCGCTGCGCGAGGCGTTCGCGCTGACGCTCGGCGAGGGCGAGATCGCATCGCTGGCGCACCGCGCGGAGACCGAGTTCGTCGGCGCGCGTGTGGGCCGCATGGATCAGCTGGTGTGCAGCCTCGGGCGCGAGGGCGAGGCGCTCTTCATGGACATGCGCAGCGGCGCGATGGAGCCGGTGCCGCTCGCGGCGCTGGGCGCCGATATCACGGTGATCGACTCGGGGATCCGGCACGATCACGCGACGGGCGCGTACCGCGAGCGACGTGAGGAGTGCGCCGCAGCGGCGCGCGCGCTCGGTGTGCCAACGCTGCGCGACGTTCCCCCCGGCGCGGACCTCACGCGTCTACCGGCGGTGCTCGCGCGGCGGGTGCGTCATGTGACGAGCGAGGATCTGCGGGTCGAGGCGGCGGTCATCGCGCTCCGCGCCGGCGACGCCGCAGCCTTGGGCGAGCTCCTCGACGCCTCGCACGCCTCGCTGCGCGACGACTTCGAGGTGTCGGTGCCGGCCATCGACCGGATCGTCGAGACCGCGCTGCGCGATCCGGACTGCTACGGCGCGCGCATCACCGGCGGCGGATTCGGCGGCTGCGTGCTGCTGCTCGTGCGACGCGGTCGCGGCCGCGCCGTCGCGGCGCGCATCATCGAGCGCGCGGCGGTCGGCGGATCGGTGGTCCTGCCGGCCAGCTGAGCGGCGGTCGGTGATCGATCAGGGCGTCGCGAGCGGGAGTCCGAGCAGACGCGCGCTCTCGGCCATGCGCGCGTCGTACGTGACGACCACCTCGAGGTCGTCGCCAAGGCTCATGGCCGTCGCGAGATGGATGGCGTCGAGCGTGCGCAGCACGCCGGGCTCCAGCGTTCCCGCAGCGTCGAGGATGCCATCGCCCACGGCCACGAGATCGATCGCGCGGAGCGCGCGCCGGGTCTGCGCGAGCGCGTCGGGTCCCGCCAGCCGCACCGCGCGCACGGCCTCGGTCCGCAGCAGCGCCGATGACACACGACGTGGATGCCGCTTGAGGTATGTCCGCAGCTCCGCGGAGCGCGCCTCGGTGACGACGAGCTTCACGAAGGCCGAGCTGTCGAGATAGGCCGCCACGCTAGTCCCCCCGCCCCTCGGCGACGAGCTCGCTGGGCGGTCGTGCGCCGCGCGGCAGCTTCACCGGAGCGATGTCCAGGAGGTCGCCCTGCCCGCGCCGCACGGCGCCGCGGCGCTCGAGCTCCCTCAGCCCGCTGCCGGCGGGCGCGATGAGGAGCGCGGCGGGACGGCCGCGGTCGGTGATCTCGTAGGACTCGCCGTCCTCAGAGACCCGACGCACGATCTCGCTCGCGCGCTGGCGCAGCTCACGGATGCCGACGCGGCCCATGTGCTACAAAGTAGCAC
>DASSPF010000188.1:0-17459 GCA_035699805.1 Candidatus Limnocylindria bacterium
AGAGGACGGGAGGATCCGCTTGTTCACCGCCTGGGGTCACTTCGTCTACCGCTGGCGCTGGGCCGTGCTCGCGGTCTCGCTCGCGATGCTGTTCGCCTCGGGCTTCGTCGCGTCGCAGGGCGCCAAGCTCGAGAGCGGTGGCTTCATCGAGACCGCCGAGTCCGGGCGCGCCACGCGGCTGGTCGAGCGTGAGCTTCCACGCGCGGGCGGCTCCACGATCACCGTCATCCTCTCCAGCGACCGTCTGTCCGCTCAGGATCCGGCCTTCAAGAGCGCGGTCGACGCGGCGCTGGCGGACCTGCGGGCCGACCCACGGATCGCGTCGATCCAAACACCCTACGACGGCACGGTCGACCCGGCCGAGCTGACCTCACGCGATGGCCGCTCGATCATCGCGAACGTCGCGGTGAAGGACGAGCTCGTGGTCGCGCGCGACTACTACTCGGAGCTCCGCGCGAAGCTGCGCTCCGACACGCTGCAGGTGCAGGCGACGGGCGTGCTCGCGATCAACCACGGCTTCAACGTGGTCCTCGAGAAGGACCTCCAACGCGCCGAGACGTTCTCGCTCCCGCTCGCGCTCCTCCTGCTGCTCATCGTGTTCGGCACGCTCATCGCGGCGCTCATCCCCCTGGGCGTGGGCATCCTCGCGGTGATGACCGGCGTCGCGGGGATGTTCCTCCTCGCGCGCGTCGACACGGTCTCGGTCTACGCGCAGAACATCGTCACGCTCATCGGTCTGGGCGTCGCGATCGACTACTCGCTCTTCGTCACGAATCGATTCCGCGAGGAGCTGCACCGTGGCCGCTCCACCGACGACGCCATCGCCATCGCGATGGCGACCTCCGGCCGCGCCATCGCGTTCTCGGGCCTCACGGTGGCGATCGGCCTCACCGGCATGCTGTGGTATGAGGGCACCTACCTCACCTCGATGGGTCTGGCCGGATCCATCGTCGTGGCGAGCGCGGTGTTCTACGGCCTCACGTTCCTGCCCGCACTCCTTGCGGTGCTCGGAAGGAAGATCGACCTCGTGCGCATCCCGGTGCTCGCCCCCGATCCCACCGGCCGCGGGATGTGGCACTCGCTCGCGCTCGCCGTCATGCGTCGTCCGGTGGCCGTCCTCGTCCCCGTCGTCGCGATCATCCTCGCCGTCGGCTCGCCGTTCCTCGGGCTGAAGCTCGCCATCGGCGACGTGGACATGCTGCCGAAGCACGAGGAGTCGCGGGCGGCGTACGACCGGCTGCTCACGGATTTCACCGGCGGCGGCCAGAACCACGTCACCGCGGTCGTCTACTACCCCGACGGCAAGCCGCTCACGGCCGAGCGCATCCCACAGCTCGCGGAGCTCCAGAAGCAGCTCGCCGCGCTGCCGACCGTCCAGAAGGTCCAGTCGCCCTTCGGGCTCGATCCGCGTCTGGGCGCGAGCGAGTACACCGCGCTCTATACGCTCCCCGCGGACCGACTGCCACCCCCGCTCCAGGCGCTCGTCGCCACACTCGGCCAGCAGCGCCTCCAGGGCTTCCTCCAGCAGGCCGTCGGGGAGCACATCGTCGTCTTCGACGTGGTCAGCGGCGAACGCTTCACCAGTGACGCGTCGCACGACCTGGTCCGCGCGATCCGCGATCTGCCTTCGCCGCCGGGCTCGGAGCTGCTGGTCACGGGCTTCAGCGCCATCGATCTCGACACCGTCGCCTTCATCCTGGCGCGCACGCCGATGGCGGTCCTCTACATCATGATCGCGACGGTCGTGGTCCTGTTCCTCCTGCTCGGGTCGGTCGTGCTGCCGCTCAAGGCCGTGGTGATGAACCTGCTCTCCATCAGTGCCTCATTCGGCGCGCTGGTCTGGGTGTTCCAGCACGGGAACCTCTCCGGTCCGCTCGGCTTCACCGCATCCGGGACGATCGACCCGACACTGCCCGTGATCATGTTCTGCACGGTCTTCGGGCTTTCCATGGACTACGAGGTGCTCCTCCTCTCGCGCGTCCAGGAGGAGTACGCGCGCCTCGGTGACAACACCGCGGCCGTGGCCGAGGGCCTCGAACGCAGCGGGCGGCTCATCACCGGTGCCGCGGCGATCATGGTCTGCGTGTTCGCGGCCTTCGGGCTCGCGGAGATCGTGATCATCAAGGCCATCGGTCTCGGCATGGCGCTGGCGGTGGCGATCGATGCGACGCTGGTCCGCGCCCTGGTCGTCCCGGCCACGATGCGGCTGCTCGGGCGCGCCAACTGGTGGGCGCCGGGGCCGCTGCGCGCGCTGTACCGACGACTCGCGCTCTCCGAGACGAGCGAGGCGGGGATCATCGCGCCGAGCGAGACGGCCTAGGATTCGGTCGTGGAAGCACGGCCGCCCGAGACGCCGCGGCTGCGGCCGCTCGGCGTGGGTGACATCGTCGACCGGGTCTTCGCCCTCTACAAGGCGCGGCCGCTCCTCTTCCTGGCGCTCTCCGCGATCCCGTACCTCCTGCTCGTCGGCATCGTCGCCGTGCTCGCCGTGGCGCTGGGCCTCTCCACTGGTCTCTTCGAGCTGCTGAGCGACCTCGAGGCGGGCCGCACACCAGCAGTCCAGGGAATGGCCGCGCGGATCGTGGCCTTCGGGCTGTTCGTGCTCGTCGTCATCGTCGCGGCGGTGGTGATCCTGTCGGCGCAGAGCGCGGCGCTCATCGACGCGACCGCCGCGGTCTACCTCGGCCGCCCGACGTCCTTCGGCCAGGCCTTCCGCAATGGACTGCGAGCGTCGCCGCGGGTGATCGGCGCCGGGCTGCTCCTGTTCCTCGGTCTCATCGCCGCGTGGACCGTGCTCGTCGTGGTGATGGCGATCTCCCAGGAGGTCCTCGTGGCCATCGTCGGCGTGATCGTGGGCATGGTCGTGACGGCCTACATCCTGACCTCGACGCTCGTCATGCCGGTCGCGGCCACGGTGGAGGGCGCCGGTCCGCTGTCGGCGCTCCGGCGCTCCTGGGTCCTCTCCGAGGGCAACCGCTGGCGTGTCCTCGGTCTGCAGCTCCTGCTGCTCATCCTGAACGCGGTCATCAGCACGCTCCTGTCGGTGCTCTTCATCGGCGCGCTCATCGGCGACGACACGACGCGCACGGTCATCCAGCAGGTCGTGAACGTCGTCGCCAACGTCGCGTGGGCACCGGTGCAGTGGGGCACCTTCACCGTCCTCTACTACGACCTGCGCGTGCGGCGTGAGGCGTACGACCTGCAGCTCGCGGCCGAGGCGCTGCCGCGCTGACGCTCGTGCGCGCCGCCCGGGTCACGCTCGTTCGCGCGATCCCGCTCGCGATCGTGCTGGTGCTGCTGACCGCCGACGTCGCGCTGGCCGACACCGTGTCCATCGCCGACTACCGCTCCCGGCTCGAGCAGGCCCAGGTCGCGCTCGTGCGCGCGCGCGCGGCCGCGCCCGCGGCGCGCGCCCCGGCGGTCGCCGACGCGCGCGCGCTCCTGCAGCGCACCGACGCGCTCGCGCTGCCCTCCGGCGGCACGCTGGCGGTCGACGACGCTCGCCTCGCGGCGATCGCGGACACGAACGATGCGTCGATCGATGCCGCGCTCGACCGTATCGGCGCGCGGCTCGCTCTGGTGGAGCGGCTGGGGCGGCCGCGCATCGATCCAGCGGCCAGCGACGCGCGCCTGCGCGAGATCCTGGCCGACACTTCAGCGGCGCCGGCGGGCGACGTGCTCGAGGTGCTCGGCCGTCTGGTGGCGCGCTTCCTCGCCGGTCTCCGCGGGCCGGCCATCGATCCGACCGTGCTGTGGCCGGTCATCGGCGTGCTCGGCATCGCCGTGATCCTCTTCATCCTCGCCACGCTCGGACGCGCGCTCCCGGAGCGCGTCCGCCGCGAGGTCCTCGTGCGGGATGCGGGCGCTCCGGAGCGGTCCGATCCCGCGGCGCAGCTCAGGGCCGCGGACGACGCGCTCGCCGCGGGCCGGCCCCGCGACGCGTTGCATGCCCTCTTCCTCTACGTGCTCGGCGCGCTCGCGGCACGCGAGGTGATCCGGTACGACCCGGCCCTGACCGACCGCGAGCTCCTCGTCCGCGCCGCCGCCATCCCACATGCCGCCGAGCTACGCGACCTCGTCGCGCTGTACGAGCGCGCGTGGTTCGGGTTGCGCGAGCCCAGCGCGGCCGAGGCCCAGCGTGCGCGCGAGCTCGCGCTGCGGGTGGCGCCGTGAGCGGAAATCGAGCGACGAGCGGCTCGTCCGCGAGGAGCGAGTCCGCCGGAGCGGAGCGAGGCGCCGACGCGACGGCCGCGCAGCGGACGGAGAAGAGGCGCGAGGAATGAGGCGCCGCGTCGATCCGCTGCACGTCGCATCGGCGATCATCGCCATCGCCGCGCTTGCCGTCCTCTTCGCCACCACGACCGCGCCCTCGGCGAGCACCTCGCGCAGCGGGTCGGTGTACGACGAGGGTCCCGGTGGAGCCGCGGCGCTGCGACGCTACCTCGAGGCGATGGGCGCGCGGACCGCGACGATCCAGGGGACGTCGTTCACGCCGGGCGACGCGCGCGTGATCTTCATCCTCGGCGCCAGCGAAGGCGTGAGCGACGCCGACGTCGCCGAGCTGCGCGCCTTCGTGCGATCGGGAGGGACGGTCGTGCTCGCCACCGAGCTCGGTCTTCTGGAGCGCTCGCTCCTCGACGCCTTCGGTATGCGCGTGACCGGGATCGCCGCCGCCGGCACTCATCCGCTGTCCACCGCGGCGTTCGCGGATCCGCCGGCGAGGGCGATCGCGTTCGACCGCGCGGTCGCGCTGGGCGTTCCCGCCGGGGCCGATGTGCTGGCCACCGATGGCCGCGCGCCGTTCGTCGCAGCGGTCCGGGAGGGGGACGGGCTCTTCGTGGCCGTGGGCAGCCTGTGGCCATTCCTTGCCGCAGGCCTCGACGATGCCGATAACGCCCGGGTCGTCCTTGCGCTCGCGCGCCCCGCGCTCGAAGCCTCGGGCACAGTGGCCTTCGACGAGTACCACCACGGTCTGCATCCGACGAGCGATGTGCTGGTGCTCCTGCAGGAGACCTGGCCGGGGCGTGCGCTGGTCTTCGCCGCGATCGTGATCTTCCTGTATCTGGCGCTTTCCGGCCGCCGGCTCGGCCCGGCGCTGCCACTCGTCGTCCGTCCGGCGCGCTCGAGCCTGGAATACATCCGCGGCTTCGCAGGCCTGGTGCGCCGCTCGGGTCGCGGGGAGATCGCGCGCCGCCGGATGCGCACCGACCTCCGGCGCGCGCTCGCGCGCGAGCTCGGTCTCGACCCCGGCATGCCGTTCGAGCGCGTGCTCGTAGCCGTCGCCGCGAGCGACGCCGACCGTGCGGCTCGCGCCGGCGCGCTCGACGCGGCCCTGGCGCACCCCTTGCGCGACGATCGGCTCCTCCGTACCGTCCGCGACATCGAGCAGCTCCTGGCACCCCGCTCGTGAGCACCCGCACCAGGGAGGTCGCGGAGCGCTTCACGGGCGCCGTCCATCGTGTGGTCGTCGGCCAGGACGAGACGATCCGCCTCGCGTTCATCGCGCTCGTGCTCGGTGGCCACGTGCTCATCGAGGGTGTTCCCGGGACCGCGAAGACGCTGCTCGCGCGCACGGTGGCCCGGCTCATCGGCGGCACCTTCAAGCGGATCCAGTTCACGCCGGACCTCATGCCCTCCGATATCACCGGCACGTCGGTGTACGAGATCGCCACGAGCTCGTTCCGCATCCGCGAGGGGCCCATCTTCGCCAACGTGGTGCTCGCGGACGAGGTGAACCGCGCTCCGGCCAAGGCTCAGGCGGCGCTGCTCGAGGCCATGGAGGAGCGGCAGGTCACGCTCGAAGGTGAGGCGCGGGCGCTGCCGCGGCCGTTCCTCGTGCTCGCGACGCAGAACCCGGTCGAGTACGAGGGCACCTATCCGCTCCCCGAGGCCGAGCTCGACCGGTTCCTCTTCAAGGCGGTGGTGCGCTATCCCGAGGCGACGGAGGAGCGCGCCATCCTGCGCGCGCACGACAAGGGGCGGCCCATCGCGGAGGTGGACCAGCTCCCGCCGCTCGACGCGGGGGCGATCGACGCGTGCGCGGCCGAGGTCGAGGCGGTGACGGTGGAGGACTCGGTGCTCGACTACGTCGTCCGCATCGTCGCGGAGTCGCGCCGCTCACCCGACCTCATCCTGGGCGCGAGTCCGCGCGCGGGGGTGCACCTGCTGCGCGCGGCGAAGACGGCCGCGGCGATCGAGGGCCGCGACTTCGTCACACCAGACGACGTGAAGACGCTCGCCATCCCGACCCTGCGCCACCGCATCGTCCTGCGCGCCGAGGCGGAGATCGAGGGCCTCGACGCGGACGCGGTGTGCCGCCGCGTGCTCGCGCGGCTCGACGTCCCACGCTGAGCCGGATCCCGCTCCCGCGCCCGCGCCTCCTGGCGCTCCTCCTCGTCGCCTGCGTCCCGCTCGCCCTCGGCGCCATCTCCGGCGCGTTCGTGGCCCTCGCCGTCGCCATCGTGGCATCGGCCCTCGCGCTCGCGGCGATCGACGCCTACGCCACGCCGGCGCCTGGACGCGTCCTCATCGCTCGTGTGGCCGATCCGCAGCTGTCGATCGGCGTCGGCAACCACGTGGCGCTCCGCGTGCGCAACCCGTTCGTCCGGCCGCTACGCGCGCTGCTTGTCGACTCGGTGCCCACATCGTTCGACGTGGACCGGCGTCGGATCGCGGTCGAGGTCGCCGCGCGCGACGAGGCGGAGGTCCGCTACGTGACGCGGCCGCGCCACCGCGGCTCCTTCCAGTTCGGCGATGTCCATCTCCGGCTGCGCGGACCGCTGGACCTGGTCGAGAAGCAGGGCCTGGTCGCGGCGAGCGCCGCGGCCGACGTCTATCCGGACCTGCACGAGATCAGGCGCTACGAGCTGACGCTGCGCCGCGGGCTGGCCTACGACGCGGGGCAGCGCCGCGCGCGCGTCCCCGGCGCCGGCACGGTCTTCGAGCGGCTGCGCGAGTACGTGCCCGACGACGACCCGCGCTCGATCTCGTGGACGGCCACCGCGCGGCGGGGGAAGCCCATCAGCGTCGAGTACGAGACCGAGCGCCAGCAGCGCATCCAGATCCTCCTCGACGCCGGCCGGATGATGTCGAGCACGCTCGGCGGGCTCACCAAGCTCGACCACGCGGTGAACACCGCGCTCATGCTCTCGTACGTCGCCATCGCCGGAGGCGACGAGGTCGGGCTTCTCGGGTTCGCGGACACGGTGCGCGGCTACGCCGTGCCGCGCCGCGGCCGGCGCCAGTTCCTCCGGCTCACCGAGGAGCTGCGGAAGATCGAGGTGACCACGACCGAGCCCGACTACCGCGCCGCGTTCGAGTTCCTTCGCGCGCGGTCCGGGCGCCGCTCGCTGGTGGTGCTGTTCACCGACCTCGTGGACGAGGAGGCGTCGCGCTCGCTCGTCGCCGCGGTGACGCGCCTGGCCGGCCACAACCTGGTGCTGTGCTGCCTGCTGGCCGATCCGCAGCTGGCCGAGACCGCCGACCGGTCGCCGTCCTCCACGACGGAGCTGTACGAGAAGGTCGTCGCGCAGGAGGTCCGCGACGCGCGCGTCCGCGCGCTCGCGATCCTGCGGCAGCGCGGCGTCCACACCATCGACGTGCCCGCGGAACGCCTCACCGTCGCCACCATCCAGCGCTACCTCGAGCTGAAGCGGCGGTCGCTCTAGCGCCGAGACCGACGGGCGCCCCGTCGGCCACGCGCGTCGCTGCACGTCAAGGCAAGGCCGATGTGTAGGATATGCACATGTTCAGCGAGCGGATCCAGGTACTCATGACGAAGGCCCAGCGGCGTCGTCTCGAGACGGAGGCGCGCCAGCGCGGGACCTCCGTCGGTGCGCTCATCCGTGAGGCGATCGACACGCGCGAGGGCCGTGCGCCATTGGCCGATCGGCTGCGGGCGGTCGGCGAGATCAAGGCGATCACGGCGCGAGCCGGCGGGAAGTCACTGTCCGTCGAAGACATCGAGCGGCTCGTCGACGAAGAGCGCGAGGAATGGCTCGCGCGACTCGAGCCGCCGCGCCTCCGGAGACGGCGCTGACCTTCCTCGTCGACACGAACATCGCCGTCTACTCCCACGTGCCGTCGCGGTACCACGACGCCTGTCTCGAGGTCATCGAAGCGGTCGCGGCCGGCATCGCTCCGGGACGGATGTCCACCGCCGTGCTCGAGGAGATCTGGCACGTCGAGCTGAGTGGCAAGGCTCGTCCGACGGCGGGCCTCGCACGACGGATGTACCTGGTGTTCACGCCGCTGCTCGCCGTCACGGACGAGGTCGTCTCCCGAGCACTGGCGCTCACCACACCCCGCCTCGGGGCGAACGATCGCATCCACGTCGCCACCGCGCTCGCGCATGGCATCGACACGATCCTCACCGCGGACGCGGCATTCGACGGGATCCCCGGACTGCGCCGGGTCGATCCGGCCGACGATGCCGCGCGGTCTCGTCTACTGCGCGGCTGAGCGACGCGGAGCGCGACCAGCGAAGGCGATGTAGCCCCAGAGCAGCGCGCCCGTCGCCATGCCCACGGCGGCCTTGACCACGTCGCTGGCAGCGCTGGGCGAGACGAAGCCCTCGATGAGCCCCGCCACGCCGAGGACGGGCAGGACCAGGAGCATGACCCGCGTGGCCTGTGCCGCGCCGAGGCTGAGCGCGTCGCGCCGGCTGTGGTCACCGGGGCGAAGGATGGCCCACGCGAGCCGCAGCCCGGCGCCGCCGGAGAGGAAGATCGCCGAGAGCTCGAGCACGCCGTGCGCCGCGATGAAGGACAGGAGGCCGCCCGACAGCCCGTAGCCCTGGACCACCGCGAAGATCGTGCCGAGCATCGCGCCGTTCGACGCGAGCACGTAGGCGGTGAGCAGTCCGGCGGTCATGCCGCCCGCGAACGCGGCGATCGCCACGCGCACGTTGTTCACGATGATGAGCGGGCCGGCGACCGGCCGGAAACCCTCGGGGATGTCGGTCCACAGCTGCCGCCGCGCGAGCTGCTCGCGCGTCTCGTCGGGCAGGGCGTTCTGGGCGATCTCCGGGAAGACGAGCCCGATGAGGAACGTCGCGAGGCCGAACACCAGCGCGATCGCGAGCGACGCGCCGGTCCACGGCAGCTGTGCGCGGACCGATGCGGGCAGCTCCTCCCGGATGAACCGCCCGAGGCGGCGACCGCTCGTGGGCGCCTCGCTGTACACCAGGGCGTGCGCGCTCGCGACCAGGTCGTTGAGCCGCTCGGTCGCGACGTCGTGGGGGAAGTCGCGGCGCATCGTGGCGAGGTCAGAGGTCGTCGCCCGGTACAGCCGCCCGAGCTCGAGCACGTCCTCCGCGGTCAGCCGATCGACCCGGCCGCGCGCGTCCGCGATGAGCTGCCCGAGCCGACCCCAGCGCGCCCGCCGATCCTCGACGAACCGGTCGATCGTCACGGAGGCGAACGTACCATGGCGTCATGGCGGTCCATATGGGCCGGCTCGAGGTCGAGACGCCCGACCATGTCGTGCTGCGCTACGACCTCGCTGGCGCCGGCAACCGCGGCTACGCGGCGCTCGTGGACTTCGTCATCGCGACGCTGGTCGTGCTCGGCGCGGTCTTCGCCTTCGAGTCGCTGAACGACCTGGCGGGCGGCTCGGCACTCCAGTTCTTCGGCGTCTCGGTGCTGCTCACGTTCACCGTCGCGTGGGCGTACTTCGTCCTGCTGGAGTGGCTGTGGCAGGGGCAGACGGTGGGGAAGCGGCTCTTCGGTCTGCGGGTGATCCGCGACGATGGCGCGCCCGCCGGCTTCGTCGCGGTGCTCATCCGCAACCTCGTGCGCATCGTCGACTTCCTGCCCGGCTTCTACGGCCTCGGGCTGCTGTTCATCATCCTCACGTCGCGCTCGCAGCGCCTCGGTGACATCGCGGCGGGGACGTACGTGGTGCGCGCCCCGCGGCCGCGCCTGGACCACTTCTCGCTGCGCACCATGACCCCGCTCTCGAGCGGTGTCGTCGTCGAGACGCACCGGTTGCCCGGCGAGGCACAGCGTCTGGTCCGCGAGTTCGTGGCGCGTGAGGCGAAGCTGCGGCCCGCCGACCGCGCCCGGGTCGCGAGCCAGATCGCCGAGCGCGTTCGGCCATATGCCCGTGACGTCGACCCGACCACCGACGATGTGGAGTTCCTGCGCGCGGTCGCGCGCGCGATGCGCGCGAGCGGGGGTACGGAACGCTGATGTGGCAGGCTCATCCGGCCGGCCCGACCAGGGAGGCGGCCCGCCGGCCGGGCGAGCATTTGACACTCGCACGCCACCCCGGTGGAATGGACGTGAATGACCACCGCTGAGCGCGCGTTCCCCGTCGCCAAGCCCGGCTACACGGGGATCATGGAGTGGATCACCACCACCGATCACAAGAAGATCGGGATCCTCTACGTCGCCACGACCTTCATGTTCTTCCTGGCCGGCGGGCTCCTCGCGCTCGGCATCCGCACGCAGCTGGCGACGCCGAACGGCACGCTGCTCACCCCGCAGCAGTACAACGAGGCGTTCACGATGCACGGGACCACGATGGTCTTCCTGTTCGTGGTGCCGGTCTGGACCGGCTTCGCCAACTACATCGTGCCGCTCCAGATCGGCGCACGCGACATGGCCTTCCCGCGCCTGAACGCGCTCTCATACTGGCTGCTCATCTCGGGCGCGATCGTCCTGTACTCGAGCTTCATCTTCGGTCTGCCCGCGGCCGGTTGGACGTCGTATGTGCCGCTATCGGGCAAGGAGTTCTCGCCCGGTCCCGGAGTGGACCTGTGGATCCTCGGTCTCACCATCCTGGGCTTCTCGTCGATCTTCGGCGCGCTGAACATGATCGTCACGATCTTCGCGCTCCGCTGCCCGGGGCTCACGTTCCACCGGCTCACGCTCTTCACGTGGAGCGTGCTCGTGACGAGCTTCCTGCTCGTGCTGGCGATGCCGTTCCTCACCGTCGCGGGCGTGCTGCTGCTCTTCGACCGCATGGCGGGGACGAACTTCTTCGCCGTCTCGCAGGGCGCCGACCCGCTGCTGTGGCAGTACCTCTTCTGGTTCTTCGGCCACCCCGAGGTCTACATCATGATCCTGCCCGGCTTCGGCGTGGTCTCCGAGGTGCTCCCGGTCTTCTCACGCAAGCCGATCTTCGGCTACAAGATGATCGCGTACTCCTCTGTCGCCATCGGCTTCCTGTCCTTCGGCGTGTTCGTCCATCACATGTTCGTCGCCGGGATCGACCCGGCCCTCCAGATCTTCTTCATGTCGTCCACGATGCTCATCGCCGTGCCCACCGGCGTGAAGGTCTTCTCGTGGCTCGGGACGATCTGGGGTGGGGCCATCCGCTACAAGACGGCGATGCTCTTCGCGCTGGGCTTCATCGCGGTCTTCACCATCGGTGGCATCTCGGGCGTCTTCCTCGGATCCGTCCCGGTGGACATCCAGCTCTCGGACACGTACTACGTCGTCGCGCACATCCACTACGTCCTGGTGGGTGGTGCGCTCTTCACGTTCTTCGCGGCCTGCTATTACTGGATCCCGAAGATGAGCGGCCGGCTGCTCTCCGAGAAGCTCGGGGTCATCCACTTCCTCACGTTCTTCATCGGCTTCAACATCGCGTTCTACCCGATGCACCAGCTCGGTCTCGACGGGATGCCGCGACGCACGTACCACTACGTCCAGTCGCCTGAGTGGGGGCTCCTGAACCTCATCTCGACGATCGGCGTCTACATCATCGCGTTGTCGGTGCTGCTCTTCGTGCTGAACGTCATCACGAGCGTGTTCCTCAAGGGCGGCAAGATCGCCGACGACGACCCGTGGGAGGCGGACACGCTCGAATGGGCGACCTCGTCGCCGCCACCGGTCTACAACTTCCTGCGCATCCCGGTGGTGCACAGCGCTCGCCCGCTCAAGGAAGACCTCCCGCATTAGCCGACGCCCGCGGCAGGGCCACTCGTCGCTCGGCTAGGCTGACCAGGTGACCCCGGGACCCGGCTACCGCGCTCTCGTCTACCTCACGCTCGCCGTCGCCTTCCTCGTCGTCGTCTGGGGCGGGATCGTGCGCGTCACGGGTTCCGGTCTGGGTTGTCCCGACTGGCCGACCTGCCACGGCCAATTGCTCCCGAGCCTCGACCCGGCGACGCTCATCGAGTGGGTCCACCGCTTCCTCGGTGTCGCCGGTGGACTCTCGCTCGCAACGCTCGTGGCGGTCACCCTCTGGCGCCACCGTGCCGATCGCCGCTCCGTCGCCCTGGTGCTCGCCGCGGGCGTCCTCTACGTCGTCCAGGCGCTCCTGGGCGCGATCGTGGTGCTGCTCGAGCTGCCCGACACCTGGGTGACGGCGCACCTTGCGAACGCCGAGCTGATCCTCGCCGTGCTGGTGACGCTCGCGGCCGGCGTGCGCTGGCCGGCGACGCGTCTGGCGCGCTCGGGCAGCGCTCCCTGGACCTCGCTCCTCCTCGCGGGGGCGGTCGGCACGTATCTGCTCATCTTGAGCGGCGCGTACGTGCGCGGCGATGGTGCCGCGATGGCCTGCACGACCTGGCCCTTCTGCGACCAAGGGGTGTTCCCGATGACCGGTGCGCCGGCCGTGCACATGGCCCACCGCTGGGTGGCGGCCATCGTGGGTGTGGTGCTGCTGGCCGGTTGCTGGCAGGCCTGGCGGCACCGGCGCGACGCCACCGGCCTCGGCCCGCTCGCGCTGGCCACCGCCGTCGTCTTCGTCGCGCAGGTCCTCGTGGGCGCCGCGAACCCGCTGAGCGGGTTCTCGCCGTGGGCGCTGGGCGCGCACCCGGCCATCGCTTCGCTGTTGTGGTGCCTGGTGGTGGCCATGACCGTGGTCGCGTTCCATCCGAGCGCGCCCTCGCGCGGTATGGTGAGCGACCTCGTCGCGCTCACCAAGCCGGAGATCATGTCCCTGCTCCTGCTGACGACACTCGGCGCGATGTTCCTCGCCTCCCGCGGCATCCCCTCATTCGGGCTCCTCGCCGCGACCATGGTCGGCGGCGCGGCCGCGAGCGGCGGCGCGTCCGCGCTCAACCACTATCTCGACCGCGACATCGACGAGCGCATGCGCCGTACGAAGCGCCGTCCCCTGCCGTCCCAGCGCGTGACCGACGAGTGGGCCATCGGGATGGGCATCGCGCTCAACATCGTCGCCTTCGCGGTGCTCGCGTTCTTCGCGAACATCCTCGCGGCCTCACTGGCGATGGCCGGGACGCTCTTCTACGTCTTCGTGTACACGCTGTGGCTGAAGCGATCGACGGTGCAGAACATCGTCATCGGCGGCGCCGCAGGCGCCGTGCCGCCGCTCGTGGGCTGGGCCGCGGTCACCGGCTCGCTCGATCTGGAGGCCTGGCTCCTCTTCGCGATCGTGTTCTTCTGGACCCCGGCGCACTTCTGGGCGCTCGCATTGCTCATCCGTGACGACTACGCGCGCGCCGGCGTGCCCATGCTGCCGGTCGTGCGCGGCGACGAGGCGACCGCCTGGGGGATCCTCACGTATGCGCTCAGTCTCGTGCCGCTCTCGATCCTGCTCTTCGTCGGTGGCGGCCTGGGGCTGCTGTACCTGGTCGTCGCGATCGGGCTCGGCCTGGTCTTCGTCGTCTGGGCGTTCCGTCTCCTCCGCGCGGCCGCGGCACGGCGGCGCGCCATCGCGCGCGGCGTGTATCTCTATTCGCTGCTCTATCTCGCCCTGCTGTTCGTGGCGATCATGGTGGACACGTCATTGAAGCTCTAGCGGTCCTCGCCGCGGTGGCGAGCGGCGGCATCTACGCGCGCGGCGTGCGCGCGTCGCGCCGGCCGTGGCGCTGGTGGCGCACGGTCTGCTTCTTCGCCGGCCTGGCCACGATCGTCGTCGCGCTCGCGTCGGGCATCGAGGTGCTCGCGGAGGAGCTGTTCAGCATCCACATGCTCCAGCACATGCTGCTCACCTCCGTCGCCGCGCCTCTGCTGATGCTCGGCGCGCCGGTGCGGCCGCTGCTGCGGGGCCTGCCCCGCGCCCTCCGGGCGGGGATCGTGCGACCGCTCGCCGCGGCGCCGTGGCTGCGCGCCGCGCTGCACCTGCTCCGCCATCCGCTCATCGCCGCGCTGGTCTACGTGGGTGGCCTGTACCTCTGGCACTGGCCGGCGCTCTACGATGCCGCGGTCGAGGTCGAGGCGCTGCACCTGCTGGAGCACGCGCACTTCTTCCTCGGGGCACTCCTCTTTTGGAGCGTGGTCATCGACCCGGAGCCGTTCAAGGGGACGCTGCCGTACCCGGCGCGCATCGTCTATCTGCTGCTGGCCGGCGCCGCGCAGAACACGCTCCTTGGCGGCCTGCTCTCGTTCTCGACGCGGCCGTTCTACGCGCACTACGTCGAGAGCGCCGCGCGCTTCGGCGTCGACGCTGTGACGGATCAGCGCATCGGCGGGGCGATCATGTGGGTCCCGGGTGACGCGATCTTCCTCATCGGCGTATCGGCGGCGTTCTTCGTGTGGCTCGAGACCGAGGAGCGCGAGCAGCGGCGGCGCGAGAGCGGTAACCTGAGGGCATGAACAGACGACCCCTGTGGCTTCTCCTCTCGTTCGCGCTGCTCGTCTCCGCCTGCGCGAGCCAGCCGGCGGCCCTGCCGGCGGACGTGCAGGTCGTGGTGGACATGAAGGAGTACTCGGTGGTCCTGAGCGTGACCACGGTGAAGGCCGGCAGCGTGAAGTTCGGCATCCGCAACCTCGGCTCCATGGAGCACCAGTTCGACCTCATCCGGACCGATCTCGCGCTCGACAAGCTTCCCATCGATAGCGGCGCGAGGGCCAAGGAGGACGGTCTGGTGAAGCAGGTGAAGGGCATCGGCGCCGGCAAGGTCGCGACGATCAGCGCGGAGCTCGCGCCCGGCCGATACGTGGTGATCTGCAATATCGCCGGGCACTACCAGCTCGGGATGCGCGCGGAGCTCCGGGTCGAGTAGACCCTCGCGCTACTTCAGCGTGAGGAGCCACTGGACGATGTCGTGCACCTGCTCGTCCGAGAGGCCCAGGTTCGGCATGGTGGTCGACGGCTTGAGCGCCTGCGGATTCTTGATCCAGCGCGAGAGGGTGTCCTCGTTCACCGGCGTGACCGCGCCCCCGGCGATGCTCTTCTTGCTCGCGACGTTGGTGAGCTCGGGACCGACCTTGCCGCTGGCGGTGGTGCCCTTCACGGTGTGGCAGCCCGCGCAGGGGAGCGACAGGAACGTCTCCCGTCCCTTCTGCGTGGCCGGGTCATTCAGCCGGTTCGCCTCGGCCACCGCGCTCGTCGCCCAGCTCGCGTACTCATCGGGCGTGTGCACGACGAGCGTGATGAGCATGTCGGCGTGCCCGGTGCCGCAGAACTCGTAGCAGGCACCCTTGTACGTGCCCGGCTTGTCGGCCTGTATCCAGAGGTCGGTCGCGCGACCGGGGACGGCGTCCTTCTTCCCGCCGATGTTCGGGACCCAGAAGGAGTGGATGACGTCCTTCGACGAGAGCTTGAGGTGGACCTTCGTGCCGACCGGGATGTGCAGCTCCTGGCCGACGACGAGATAGCTCCCGTCCCGCAGCTTGAAGCGGTCCTCCTTGGGATAGTTGAAGACCCAGGACCACTGCTGGCCCTGCACGTCGATGGTCATGCCCGCGCCGCTCGTGTCGTTCATGACGTTCAGCTTCTGGAAAGAGAGGACCGAGAAGCTGATGACCATGATCGTGGGCACCACCGTCCAGACGAGCTCGAGCATGTTGTGGCCGTGGAACTGCTTGGCGATGTGTCCGGGCCGATCCCGGAAGCGCAGACCCGCGTAGATGAGGGCGCCATCGACGATCGCCAGCACGATGATCGCGCAGACGAACATGATCCAGTAGATGTCGGCGCTGGCCCTCGCCTGAGGGCCGAGCGGGTCATTCGGCCACGGTCCCATGCGCCGCCAAGACTAGGGCCTCATTTCGACACGCGCCAATCGAGCACCTAGACTTCGCGCCGTGGCTGGACACCACGGGCCCAGCGGCCCGGCCGAACACGAGATCCATCTCCCGGGCCCGAGCCTCTCGCCGCCGATCATCGGGCTCGGGGTGACCCTGCTCGGCTTCGGTGTGCTCTTCGGCCTGCCGCTGGTCATCGCCGGCCTCGCGATCCTCCTCATCGGGCTCGTCACCTGGCTCATCGACGACGCGCGCGCCTACGCGAAGGCGCCCGACTCAGGGCACCACTAGCCGGTGAGCACACGCACCGAGCCGCGCACCGTCATTCGCGGGAGGCGCGAACGTCCACGCGACCGCCTGCCGGTGAACGAGACGGGTCTGGACGCCCAGCCGGCGCGCTTCACCTCGGGCATGTGGGCGGTGATCCTCTTCGTCTCCAGCGAGGCGATGTTCTTCGGCGCGCTCTTCACGGCGTACTTCTACCTGCGCGGCCGCGTGCACGAGTGGGAGCCGGTGCTCCAGCGCTGCATCGCTGACGTCTGCGAGAAGCCGCACTGGAATGCGCAGAGCGAGCTCTTCGGCATCACCCTGCCGCTCGTGGCGATCAACACCGTGCTGCTCGTCTCATCCAGCTTCACCATGCAGTTCGCGGTCAACGCCATCAAGAAGGGCGACCGTGCCGGCCTGCGCAACTGGCTGATCCCGACGATCGTGCTCGGCACGCTGTTCCTCGCCGGCCAGGCCTACGAATACACCAAGCTGGGCTTCCTGCCCGACAACGGGGTATTCGCGGGCGTGTTCTTCACGCTCACGGGTTTCCACGGGGCGCATGTCACGGGCGGCGTGCTCATGAACACCTACGTGTTCTTCCGGACCATGAAGGGTCAATTCACCGCGCGCCGTCACCTCGCGGTCGAGGCCGCGTCCATCTACTGGCACTTCGTGGATGTGGTCTGGATCGGCCTCTTCGCGACGATCTACATCGTCGGGTGACCTTGTCACCCGACACCGTACAGGCGCAGCGATCGCTGCGCTCGTATATCGTCGGCTAGCGGAGGAGCGCGCGCAGGTCCGCGACCAGGTCCTCCAGCGCGATGTCGGAGTGGACGATCTCGCGCTCGCGGCCCTCCCGGTCGATCACGTAGATCGTGTCGTTGTGATCCACCAGCGGGCCGCTGCCGGCGCGGAAGGCGCCGACGCCGTACAGCGACCAGACCCGCTCCAGCTGGGTGCGCGGCGCGACGAGGTAGTGCCACCCATCGCGGAGGTCGTGCGCCGCCGAGAAGGCGCGGACCGCGTCCGGCGTGTCGCCCTCCGGATCCACCGAGACCGCAAGCAGCACGAGGCGTGACGCATCCGCGCCGAGGGCGCGCTGCGCGGCACGCATCTTCGCCGCCGTGAGCGGGCAGATGTCGGGACAGCGCGTGTAGAGGAAGGCCATGGCGATGACCTGGCCCCGGAAGGATGAGAGCGTGATGCTCGCGCCGCTCGCCCCGTCGGTGAGGGTGAAGTCCGGCGCCTCGTTCCCCTCGAGCTCGGTCCCGTGGAGCGGTACCGCGCGCGCGGTGCACGCGA
>DASSPF010000189.1:0-11469 GCA_035699805.1 Candidatus Limnocylindria bacterium
CCCTTGACAGGACGGCGAAGTGGTGGACAATGCCGTCTGCGTGGTGAATTGTGGGGAACGGTGGGGAACCGGTCCTCTCGAACGGAAGGGTAGTTGGAAGGGTATTTCGCGGGCGAATTCGCCCACTCGCTGGACGAGAAGGGGCGCCTCGCCATCCCGGCCAAGTTCCGCGGCCGCTTCAAGGAAGGGGCGGTCGTGACGCGTTGGATCGGGGAATGTCTCGCCGTCTTCCCAGCGCCCGAGTGGACCGCCTTGAACGCGGACATCGCCAGGCGCCCGCGCACCGACCCCGCCGCGACGCGCTTCCGCCACTTCCTGCTGGCCGGAGCCCACGAGGGTGACCCGGACGCCCAGGGGCGGCTCACGATCCCGGCGCACCTCCGCGACTACGCCCACCTCGCGGGCGAAGCCGTCGTCATCGGCAACTCCGACCACCTCGAGGTCTGGGAGCCGGGACGCTGGCGTGCCGAGCTCGCGCGCGTCCAGAACGACATCGCAGGCGACCTCAAGGACCTCGGGGTCTAGTGATGAACGCGGGAGGCTTCATGAGCCGGTTCTTCTGGCCGAAGTACTCGCCCAACTTGATCCCCGCGAAGGTGGCCGCTTCCTCGACGGCACGGTGGGTGGGGGAGGCCATGCCGAGGCCATCCTCGAGCGCACCGCGCCGTCCGGCCGGCTCCTCGGTCTCGACGTCGACCCGGCGGCGCTCAGCGAGGCCGAGCGCGTCCTCGCGCGCTTCGGCGACCGCGCCGTCCTCGTCCGCGCCAACTTCGCGCTTTGCGACGTCGTGGCCGCAGGTCACGGCTTCGGCGACCTCGACGGCGTCCTTCTCGACCTCGGCCTCTCGTCCATCCAGCTCGCCGACGCAGCGCGTGGCTTCAGCTTCCGCGCCGCGGGTCCGCTGGACATGCGCGCCGACCCCGAGCTCGAGCTCACGGCGGCGGACATCGTGAACAGCTGGGATCAGGTCGAGCTGCGCCGCGTCCTCGCCGAGTACGGCGAGGAGCCGGAGGCCGGCCGGATCGCCGCGGCCATCGTGCGCCGCCGCTCTCGCGAGCCGTTCCTCACCGCCGACGACCTGGGCCGCTTCGTGTTCGGCGTGAAGCAGCAGCGCTCGCGCACCGTGGACCCGGCCACGCGCGTCTTCCAGGCCCTCCGCATCGCCGTCAACGGCGAGCTCGAGAACCTCCGACAGGGTCTGACCGCCGCGCTCTCGCTCCTGCGGCCCGGTGGCCGGCTCGCGGTCATCTCATTCCACTCGCTCGAGGACCGGATGGTGAAGCAGTTCTTCCTCCGGGAGTCGCGCGACTGCATCTGTCCTCCCCACCTCCCCACCTGCGTCTGCGGGCATCGCGCGGGTCTACGTGTCGTTACCCGGCGTCCGCTTCGTGCGGACTCGGCGGCGGTCGCACGTAACCCGCGCGCCCGCAGCGCAGCCCTTCGCATCGCCGAGAAGACCGCGTCGTGATCGCTTCACAGGCCGTGCGCGCGGCGCCGGCGCGCCGCGCGGTGCATCCGCGTCCACGGCACAGCGCGCAGGTGACGCGGCGCGTCACGCGCCACGAGGCGGCGTTCGAGATGCGCACCTTCGTCGCCGTCTCGGCGGCCATCGGCTTCGTGTTCCTCCTCGCCATGCTCTATCTCGCCCAGACCACGGCGGTCTCCACGCGCGGGTACGAGGCCCAGCGCCTCGAACAGGTCCGCGAGGAGCTCCGCCGGCAGAACGCGCTCCTCGAGGTCGAGAACGCGCGTCTGGATTCCCCAGGACGCATCCAGGTCGAGGCACAACGTCTTGGCCTGGTCCGTGCCGCGCAGGTCCCGGTCGTCCAGCTCGAGCCGATCGCCGCGAAGCGCTAGCCGCCGGCGGGTGCTGCTGGGGAGCCTGCACCCGACCGGCACGAGGAGGGAGGACAGGTGACGGAGAGCGTCTCCCCGCGGCGCCTGCGCGTCATCTTCGCCCTCTTCGCCTGCGCCACGCTGATCCTGTCGCTGCGCGTCGGCTACTGGCACACCGTGGGGCGCGGCGAGCTTCTCGAGGGCGCCGTCGATCAGGTCCGCAGCGACCTCGTCCTCGTCGCGCAGCGGGGGATCATCCGCGATCGCAGCGGCGCGCTCCTCGCCACGACCGTCCCGCTCCGGTCCCTGTACGCGATCCCCAAGCGCGTCCCGGACCATGCCGCCGCGGCCGCGAAGCTCGCGCCGCTCCTGGGCACGACCTCGGAGGCGGTGCGGGCGGCGCTCGACTCCGGCGCGGAGTGGCTGTACCTGCGGCGGCGCCTCCCCGAGCCGACGGCGCGCGCCATCGAGTCGCTGGGTATCGCCGGGCTGGGCTTCGAGACGGAGCCGAAGCGCCTGTATCCGAACGACAGCGTCGGTGCGCACCTGCTCGGCTTCGTGAACGACGAGGGGCTCGGGCAGTACGGCGTCGAGGGCGCGTACGACGCGATGCTGCGCGGGGTCGCCGGACGGCTCGTGGTCGAGCGCGATCCCAAGGACCGCGAGCTCGCCCTCGGCCTGCGCACGGCCCGCCCCCCGGTGAACGGCGCCGACCTCGGACTCACCGTCGATCTGGTGATGCAGACCTCCGCGGAGCGCGCGCTGCGTGCGGCCATGGAGAAGGAGAAGGCCGCGAGCGGCTCGATCGTCATCCTCGATCCGCGGGGCGGGGGGATCCTCGCCCTGGCCTCGTGGCCGAGCTATGACCCCGCCGCGGTCGCGAAGGCCGATCCGCAGGCCCTCCTGGATCGCGCCGTCTCGTGGACGTTCGAGCCGGGCTCGACGATGAAGGCGATCACGATCGCCGCGGCCATCGACCGCCAGCTGGTGACGCCGAGCACGACCTACGAGGACAAGGGGTACGCGATCATCGGCGGCCGCCGGCTGAACAACGCGCTCGGCAAGGCGCATGGGACGACGACGGTGACGCAGGTGCTCGAGCGTTCGGCGAACGCCGGTGCGGTGTTCGTCGGCGAGAAGCTCGGAGCCGAGCAGCTGCGCGCGTACCTCGAGGCATTCGGGTTCGGGAAAGCGACGGGCGTCGATCTCGCCGGTGAGGCAAGGGGCGATCTTCGGCCGCTCGCAGAGTGGTACCCGGTCGATCTCGGCACGGTCTCGTTCGGTCAGGGCATGGCCGCGACACCGCTGCAGCTGGCCGCGGCGTACGCGGCGATCGCGAATGGCGGGACGCTCTACCGGCCCTACGTCGTGGCGACGCGGCGCGATGCGGACGGGGAGCACCGCACCGCGCCCGTCGCCGTGCGACGTCCGATCTCCGCGGAGACGGCGGCGACGATGCGGATGATGCTCACCTCCACCGTGGACAACGGCATCGCGAAGGGCGCCAGCCTTCCCGGGTACAGCATCGCGGGCAAGACGGGCACCGCGCAGATACCCAGCGAGGACGGCCGCTACGCCGACGATGCCTATGTCTCATCGTTCGCCGGCTTCGCGCCGGCGAACGACCCGCGCTTCGTCGCGGTCGTGGTCCTCGAGCGGCCGCAGTCGCGGTTGCTCGGGACGGTCACCGCGATGGAAGCGTTCCGCGACGTCGCGTTCGATGCGCTGCGCGCGCTGCGCGTGCAGCCCGATCGTCCGTGAGCGCTGGGTACCATCGTCCGGTGTTCACGCTCGACGATCTCGTCTCCGCATCGGGCGGGCGCGTGATCTCCGGAGCGGCCGATCCCGACCGGGCCTTCGGTGGCGGTGCGTTCGACTCCCGGATCGTCAGGCCGGGCGAGGTGTTCTTCGCGCTGCGCGATCAGCGTGACGGGCACGCGTTCGTCGCCGACGCCCTCGCGCGCGGAGCGGCTGCGGCGGTGGTGGAGCGACCGATCGATGGTCTGCCCGACGGGTCTCTCGTCGTCCAGGTCGGCTCGACGGCCGAGGCGCTCCGCGCGCTCGCCACGCGGCTGCGCGACCGGCACCCCATCCCCGCGGTCGGCATCACCGGCAACGTCGGGAAGACGACGACCAAGGAGGCCACCGCCGCCGCGCTGGGCGCCCGCTACCGGGTCCTGAAGAGCGCGGCGTCGTACAACAACGAGATCGGGGTGCCGCTGACGTTCCTCTCGCTCGAAGGGAGCCACGAGGTGGCGGTCATCGAGCTCGGCTTCTACGTGCCGGGCGAGATCCGTGACCTCTGCCTGCTGGTGCGGCCGCGCGTGGGGGTCATCACGCGCATCCCCGACCGGCCGGTGCATTTCTCGCGGACCCCGAGCGTCGAGGCGATCGCGAACGGCAAAGCAGAGCTCATCGAGTCGCTGCCCGCGGATGGCACGGCCCTCCTGAACGCCGACGACGCCCGGGTGCGCGCGCTCGCGCCGCGCACCCGCGCCCGCGTGGTGTTCTTTGGTGAATCGGAGGACGCCGCGCTGCGCGCCACGGACGTCCAGGCCGACGGTCTCGAGGGCCTGCGCTTCACCGCGACGTACGAGGGCGAGCGCGCCGCCGTCGCGCTGCCGCTGCCCGGCCGGCACAGCGTCGTGGCGGCCCTGGCGGCGCTCGGCAGCGCACGGGCGCTGGGGGTGCCGCTCGAAGAGGCGGCGACGCTCCTTGGCACGCTCGAGCAGCCGCGGCACCGGATGGAGATCCGCCGGGGCGACGGCATCACGGTCATCGACGACAGCTACAACGCGAGTCCCGCCGCGGTCCTGGCGGCGCTCGCGGTGCTCGCGCCACTTCGCGGCCGCCGCATCGCCGTGATCGGCGACATGCTCGAGCTTGGCGCCCTCTCCGCCGACGCGCACGAGGAGGTCGGCCGCGTCGCGGCGCGGTCGGCGGACGTGCTCATCGGCGTGGGCGAGCTCGCACGCACGGCGGTCGATGCCGCCCGGCGCGCCGGGATGCGCGAGACGCACGCCGTCGCCGACGGGGCCGAGGCGCTCGTGCTGTTGAAGCGCATCGGGCGTCCCGACGACACCATCCTGGTGAAGGGCTCGAACTCGCTCGGCCTGTACCGTCTCGCCGACGCGCTCGTCGGCGCGGTGGCCGCGTAGTGGAGATCCTCGCGCTCGGTGTCCTGCTCGCGGCCTTCCTGCTCGGCCTGGTCCTCGGCGCGCCGTACATCCGCCTGCTGCGCAGGCTGCGCATGGGTAAGCAAGTGCGCCGCGAGGGACCGCCGTCGCACCTCATCACCAAGCAGGGCATGGTGACGATGGGCGGCGTGCTGTTCATCGGGGTGGTCGTGCTGCTCTGGTCGCTCGTCCTGCTGCTGCTTCCCCCGGAACAGCGCGACGACTACATCCCGCAGACCATCGTGCCGGTCGGCACGCTCATCGCCGTCGGGGTCCTCGGCGCGATCGACGACTACGTCAACGTCGTCTACGGCTTCGGCATCCGTGGCCGGCACAAGCTGGTGTGGCAGACCCTCGTCGCGATCGCCGCGGCGCTCTACATCCAGCGGCACTTCGCGATCACCGGCGTGTACGTTCCCCTCGTCGGAGAGTGGGAGATCGGCCCGGTGGCCTGGGTCGCTCTCGCGATCTTCGCCATCGTCGCCATGTCGAACGGCGTGAACCTCACCGACGGTCTCGACGGGCTCGCCGGAGGCACGGCGGTGTTCGCGTTCCTCTCGTTCGCGTTCATCGCCGCCGCCCGCGGGTATCCGTGGCTGGTGGTCTTCTGCGCGGCGATGGTGGGGGCGCTGCTCGCGTACCTCTGGTACAACGTCCACCCCGCGGACTTCATGATGGGCGACGTCGGCTCGCTCGCCCTGGGTGCGACGCTCACGACCATCGCGCTCACCACCGGGTTCATCCTGCTGCTGCCGATCGCCGGTGTGATCTTCGTGGCCGAGACCGCCTCGGTCGTCCTGCAGGTCGGGAGCTTCAAGCTCCGCGGCAAGCGCATCTTCCGGATGTCACCGCTGCATAACCACTTCGAGCTCATCGGCTGGCCGGAGGAGAAGACGACCATCCGCTTCTGGCTCATCGGAGCGCTCGCGGGGATCGTCGCGGCGATCCTCGCGTTCGCGACACCGACATGAGGGTAGGCGCGCGCAGCCACGCGTGGCTCGAGCGCGATGCGCTCCTGTGGTCGCCCGCGCTCGGACTCGCCGGGCTCGTCGCTGGGATGTCCACCCGGGCGCAGGGCAGCATGGCGGGTTCGCATCACCCGCTCGACGAGCAGGCGCGCAACCGCAGCGCGCTCGCGCGACATCTCGGGTTCGACGGCCTCGTGCGTGCGAAGCAGATCCATGGCCGGGACGTCGCGCACGTCACGGCCGCCGTCGAGCCCTGGCCGGTCGCGGACGCGCTCTGGACCGACCGGACCGGTGTGCTCATCGGCATCGCCGCGGCGGACTGCGTCCCGATCCTCGTGGCCGACCCGCGCGGGCCGCTCGGTGGTGCGCACGCCGGCTGGCTCGGCACTTCGCTCGGGGTCGCGGGTGCGCTGGTCGAGGCGATGGTCGCCGGCGGGGCGTCGCGCGAGCGACTGGTTGGGGCGATCGGGCCGTCCATCGGGCCGTGCTGCTACGCGATCGACGACGAGCGCGCCGAGCTGGTCCGCGGCCGCATCGGCGCGGCGGCCATCCGTCGCGACGGGGACCGCACCATCCTTGACCTCTGGTCGGCGAACGCCGCCCAGCTTCGCGCTGCCGGCGTGCAGCGTGTCGAGACCGCTGGGCTCTGCACGCTCTCGGGTGGTGCCGATCTGTGGTCCTACCGCGGGCGGGGCCCGGATGGTGTGTACGGCACGCAGGTCGCGTTCATCGGGCGGCGCGGCCCATGACCGTGCGCTTCGACGCTCGCATCACGCGTGAGGATCTTCGCGGCAAGCGCGTGACCATCGTCGGTCTGGGCAAGGGGCGCACGAGCGCGGGGCTGGCGCGCTTCCTCGTGGCCAACGGCGCGCGTGTGACCATCACCGACGCGAAGTCGCGCGAGGCGCTCGCCGAGGGCATCGCGCGCGTGGGCGACACGCCGGTCGAGCTCGTGCTCGGCCCCTCGAGCGACGATGCCGCGCTCGCCGACGCGGACCTGGTGTTCGTGATCCCGGGCGTACGCCCGCGGTCGGCGACCATCCTGCGCGCAGTGCAGCGCGACATCCCCGTGCTCACCGAGATCGGGCTCTTCTTCCAGCTCTGCCCCGCGCCCATCGTCGGCGTCACCGGTACGAAGGGGAAGACCACCACCACGACGATGCTCGAGGGCATGCTGTCGCGCGGGCCGCGCCGCGTGATCACCGGCGGGAACATCGGCCGCGCGGTGATCCAGGACCTCGACATCATCACCAGGGACGACGTCGTGCTCCTCGAGCTGTCGAGCTTCCAGCTCGAGACGCTCACGGCGAGCCCGCACGTGGCGGTGATCACCAACGTCAGCGAGGACCACCTCGATCACCACGGGACGCGCGAGGCGTACCTTGCCGCCAAGCGCAACATCGTGGCCTGGCAGGGGCGCCGTGACGTGGCGGTGCTGAATCTGGACGACCCGACCGTCGTCGCCATGCACACCGGGGCGGAGTCCGAGGTGCGCGGCTTCTCGCTGTCCCTCCGCCCGCGCCGCGGCGCGTTCGTGGACGCCGAAGGGCGCCTGGCCCTCACCGACGGCGCCACGGCCACCCCGCTCGTCGGGAGGGCCGAGCTTCGCGTGCCCGGCCGGCACAACGTGGCGAACGCGCTCGCCGCGGCCATCGCCGCGCATGCCATGGGTGTCGCTCCCGAGTCGATCGGCACTGCGCTGCGGGAGTTCGAGGGCGTGCCGCGGCGACTCGAGCCCGTCGGCGAGCGCGACGGCGTGCTGTGGGTGAACGATTCCGCCGCCACGACCCCCGCGGCGACGCTGACGGCGATCGCCGCGTTCGATCGTCCGGCCGTCGTCATCCTGGGCGGCGTCGCGAAGGGTGCGGACTTCGGTGCGCTCGCGCGCGGTCTGGCGGGCCGCGCGCGCGCCGCGGTGCTCATCGGTCAGGCGGCCGACGACATCGCCACGGCCATCGCGGCCGCAGGTCCGCGGGACCTGGTGGTCCGCCGCGCGGCCACGCTCGCGGAGGCCGTGGAGGCCGCGCGGGACATCGCGCGCGCCGGTGACGTGGTGCTCCTCTCTCCCGCGTGCGCGTCGTTCGACATGTTCGCGTCGGCCGACGATCGCGGCGATCAGTTCGTGGAGCTGGTGCGCCCGCTCATCGGAGGAGCGTCGTGAAGATCCGCCTTCCGCGGACGACCTCGTATGACCTGACGCTCATCCTCGTGGTGCTCGCGTTGACGCTCGTCGGCGTCGCCATGGTCTACAGCGCGAGCGGTATCCGGGCCCTCGACACGCTCGACGACCCGCGCTATTACCTCACCTGGCAGTCGCTCTGGGCGGCGCTCGGCCTGGTGGGGATGTTCGTCGTCATGCGCATCGACTACCACCGCTACCGCATCATCGCGGTCCCGCTGCTCGTCGTCGTCGTCGCCATGCTCGCGCTCACCCTCGTGCCTGGCGTCGGCGCGTGCGCCGGCGGTGCGTGCCGGTGGCTCCGGCTCGGGCCGGCGGGCATCCAGCCCTCGGAGCTCGCCAAGCTCGCGCTCGTCATCTATCTCGCGGCGTGGCTCGGCGCGCGTCGCGACGCGGTCGGCAGCATGGGGGTCCTCGTCCCGTTCCTCGCCGTGACGGCCGCCGTGGCGGGGCTGGTCGTGGCCGAGCCGGACCTCGGCACTGCCATCGTGATCGTGGCGATCGCGATGACGATGTACTTCCTGGCGGGCGCCCGGCTCAAGGTGTTCGCCGCGCTCGCCGGCCTCGCCGCCGTGAGCGTGCTCGCGATCGCCATCGAACAGCCGTACCGACTGCGGCGTCTCACCACGTTCATCGATCCCTGGGCCGATCCGCAGGGCGCCGGCTTCCAGACCATCCAGTCGCTGTACGGGCTGGCGCTCGGTGGAGTGTTCGGGGAAGGGCTCGGCGCGGGCCGCGAGAAGTTCGGCTTCCTGCCCGCGCCCTACACCGACTCGATCTTCGCCGTGCTGGGCGACGAGCTGGGGCTCGCCGGGACGCTCTCGGTCATCGTGCTCTTCTTCGTGCTCGGCTACCGCGGTATCGGCATCGCGCTCCGCGCGCGCGACGCCACGGGCGCGCTCCTGGCCGCTGGCATCACCACCTGGCTGATCTTCCAGGCGTGGGTGAACATGGCCGTCGTCGCGAGCCTCGTCCCGATGACCGGCATCACGCTGCCGTTCATCTCGTACGGCGGCAGCTCGCTCTGCGTGGGGCTCATCGCTGTGGGTATCCTGCTCAATGTTGGACGCGAGGCCGGGCCCGCGCCGGCGAGCGTGTCGCGTGCTCCTCGTCGGCGGCGGGACGGGCGGCCACATCAGCCCGCTCCTCGCGATCGCCGAGGCGGTGCGCGCGATCGATCCCGAGGTGCGGCTCCTGTTCATCGGTGGTCGTCGCGGGCAAGAGGCTAGGCTCGTGCCCGAGGCGGGCATCGCCTTTCACGCCCTGCCGACGTCGTCGCTGCGCGACCCGGACTCCCGCATCGCGCTCATCGGTGCGATCGTCGGGATCCCGCTTGCCTACGCCGCCGCGCTGGTGCGCATCGCGCTCTTCCGCCCGAGCGTCGTCTGCACGAGCGGTGGCGCCGTCGCCATCCCGGTCGTGCTCGCCGCACGCACGCTCCGCGTCCCGGTCTACCTCTGGGCCGGGGACGCCCTGCCCGGCCGCGCGAGCCGTCTGCTCGGACGGTTCTGCTCGCGCGTCGGCGTCACGTTCGAGCAGGCACGGCGATCGTTCCCGCCGCGCCGCGCGTCGCTCACCGGCACACCGATCCGCGCCTCGCTCCTCCGCTGGACGCGCGAGGGCGCGCGCACGCAGATGGGTCTTGCCGCCGACGCCGTGCTGGTGGTCGTCACCGGCGGCAGCCAGGGATCGGAGCGGCTGAACGAGACCGTCTTCGGATCGCTCGCGCGCCTCCTGAAGTTCGCCCATGTCCTGCACGTGACGGGTGAGGCGCACTTCGCGCGTGCCGAGGCGCGTGAGGCGGCGCTCCCCGAGGAGCTGCGCCAGCGCTACCTGCCCCGCGCGTACCTGCGCGACGAGATGGGGGCGGTCCTCGCCGCGGCAGATCTGGTCGTGGGCCGCGCGGGCTCGTCGTCCATCGCCGAGCCGCTCGCGTTCGGCACGCCGCTCGTGCTCGTGCCGTTCGGCGCGGCGATGGAGGGGCATCAGGACGCGAACGCTCGCGCGGCGGTCGAGTCGGGCGCGGCGGTCGTCATCCGCGAGAGCCAGCTCGACGCCGACCGGCTCGTCGCGGAGGTGGGCGGGCTGCTGAACGATCGCGACCGTCTCGCGCGCATGACCGCGGCGGCGCGCGCCGCCGGCCGGCCTGACGCGGCACACACGATGGCGGGCGAGATCCTCGCGCTGGGCGGGTGCACGTGAGGTATCACGTCGTGGGCATCGGTGGCGCGGGGATGTCCGCGGTCGCGCGCATCCTGCTCGCGCGGGGCCACGACGTCAGCGGCTCCGATACCGGCCACTGGCCCCTCGCCGACGCGCTCGCGCGGGACGGCGCGACCGTGCACGATCGCTTCGCGCCAGAGCACGTGTCCGGCGCCGACATCGTGATCCGCTCGAGCGCGTACAAGGAGGACAACTCCGAGGTCCGCGCGGCGCTCGAGCGGGGCATCCCGGTGTGGAAGCGCGAGGACGCCTGGCGCGAGCTCGCGCGGGGCCAGCGCGTGGTGGCCGTCGCGGGCACGCACGGCAAGTCGACGACGACCGCGCTCACCTGGCTCGCGATCCGACGTGGCGGGATCGACGCCTCGCTCATCTGCGGGGCCGCGCTCCGCGATGTCGGGTCGAACGCGCACGCCGGGCGCGATCCGCTCCTCGTCATCGAGGCGGACGAATATGACCACGCCTTCCTCGCGCTCGAGCCCGACGTGGCGGTGGTCACGACGGTGGATCACGACCACGTCGACCTCTTCCCGACGGCCGCTGCCTATCGCGCCGAGTTCGAGGCCTTCGTGCTGCGGATCGTCGCGGGCGGCACGCTCGTCCACTCCGCGGACGATCCGGGCGCTCGCGCGCTGGGGGAGTGGGCCCGCTCGCGCGGCGAGATCCGCGTCGTCGCGTACGGGGCGCTCGACGGGGAGCTCGCGCTCCGAGGTGCGCACAATGCCCGCAACGCCGCCGCGGCGCTCGCCGCAGCCGCGTGCGTCGGCGCCGATGCGGCGCGCGCTGACGCCGCCGTCCGGGCGTTCGCCGGCGTGGAGCGCAGGCTGGAGCCGCTCGGGAGCGCCGGCGGGATCCGCGTCATCGACGACTACGCGCACCACCCCGCGGAGATCGCTGCCGGGATCGACGCGTACGGCGAGGGTGCGGTGGTGGTGTTCCAGCCGCATACCCCCAGCCGGCTCGCGGCCTTCTTCGACGAGTTCGTGACCGTGCTGCGGCGGCCGCGCGCGGTGGTGATCGTGGAGACCTTCCGCTCGGCGCGCGAGGCGGCCGACCCGCACGGCCGGGCGCGCGCGCTCGCGGACGCCGT
>DASSPF010000190.1:0-2902 GCA_035699805.1 Candidatus Limnocylindria bacterium
CCGCTGCGGCGCGCGAGCTCGCGCTGGGTCAGCCCTTTGCGCAGGCGCGCGGTGCGCAGCAGCCGTCCGGCGTCCATCTGATATGGAAAAGCATATCAGCCGCGATAGGCAGCGAGGTACTGCGGCATCACGCGATGCCAGTCGAACCGCGCCGCCTGGCCAGGCGCGGCCGCCGCGAGCGCGGCGCGCAGATCGTCGTCCGCGAGCACGCGCACGACCTGATCGGCAAGGTCGCCGGTCGAGTCGGCGAAGAGGCCGCCACGGCCGTGCCCATACACGTCCTCAAGGCCCGACCCGCGCAGCGCGACCACCGGCACGCCGGCGGCGAGCGCCTCGGCCGCGGCGATGCCAAAGGCCTCGCGGGCGCCGGTGAGCACGAACACGTCGGCCGCGCCGAGCGCCATGGCGATCTCGCCCGGTCCGCAGGCGCCGTGAAAGGTGACCGCGTGCGACAGCGCGAGCGCGGCGGCGTGCCGCTCGAGCGCGGGACGAAGCGTCCCGTCGCCGTAGATGTCGAGCCGCACGTCGCGGTCGATCGTCGCGTGCACCTGGGCGAACACCTCGAGCAGCGCGTGCGGCGACTTCCGAGCGTTCAGGCGCATGACCGAGACCACGCGCCGTGCCGCTCCTGCGCTGCGGTGGGCGGGATCCGCCGCGGCTGCGGCGCGCGCGTACGCCCAGGCGGTGGTGTCGAGCCCGTTCGGGATGACCCGCGTCTCGCGGCCGCTCGCGAGCGATGCGTCGCGCGCGGCAGCGCGGCTCACGCCGGTGAGCACTGCGGGCCAGCTGCTCCACGCGGTCACCTCGTCGATGGCGCGGAAGAAGAGCAGACCGGCACGGTCGATGAGGCTGTGATTGGTGAGCACGCCGGGGATGCCGCGGTCGCGGCCGAGCTTGATGGCCATATGCGCGAGCGCACTCCACAGGCTGTGGCCGTGGACCACGTCGATGCGCTCGCGCACCAGGACCTCCGCGATCTCTCGCTCGGTGACACGCGGCATCGGGTCGCCCAGCTCCAGTCCGGCGCGCTCGAGGCCGCGCTGCAGCGCCCGCCAGCCACGCGGCACGCGGCTGCGCAGCCGGTGCACCGGGACGCCCTCCAGCACGTCGGGCCCGGGGGTGAACGTGAGGACGCGCGCCTCGTGCCCGTGCGCACGGAGCTGCAGCGCCAGATCGTGCAGCTGCCGCTCGATGCCGCCCAGGCGCGGCGCGGTCCAGTCGGAGACGAGGAGGACGCGCATCAGACGAGCACGTCGCCCGGCGCGAGCGCGTGCGCGAGGCGGTCGCGCGTGTCGAGGTCCGCGAGGCCACGCCAGCCGAGCGTGGTGCGACGCAGCGCGATGTCGTCCACGGTCACCGCGTACTCGTGCGAGACCGCGTACCGCGCCTGCGCCCACACGTCCGGGCCGCCCGGATGGATCCGCTCGAACGCGGTCGAGTCGCCCTGGGCGCTGGCGAGGACCTCGTGGGCGGCCGGTCCGTACAGCGACAACAGGTGCGCGAGGACGTCGCCATCCACGGCGCGGTCGGCGGCGGTGCGCCGCGGATCGTCGGCGACCGCGGGCACGAGCGCGTCGCCCGACGGCGCACGCCGGCGCGGCCGGACCGCGGCCGGCAGCGCCTGCAGCGCGTCCATCGCGTCGAGCCGGTGGGTCGTCAGCTTGCCGCCGCCGATGGAGACGAGCCCGCTCGGCGCCGCCTCCACCACGTGCTCGCGCCGCGCCGTGGACGTGGGGCCCGTACCGGCCGGCAGGACGCGAAGACCAGCGGTCGCGGCGCGGATGCGATCGCGGCGGAGCAGCTGGTCCGGCAGGACGCGACGTGAGTCGCTGATGAGCAGGTCGATGTCGAACGGTGTGACCCGGCAGGCGGCCGGGTCCCCGGCGTAGGGCGTGTCGGTGACCCCGACGAGCAGCATCCCGTACCACGGCACGGCGAAGAGGTTGTGCTCGTCGTCCACGTGCACCGAGAGGCCGGCGCCCCACGGCTCGTCGAGCGGCAGGACCACGTGCACGCCCTTCGAAAGTCTCGTGATCGGACGAGCGGCGGGGTCGGCCATCCGCCGCAGCGCGTCGACCCACGGCCCGGTCGCGTTCACGACGCTCCGCGCACGCACCGTCGTCTCGCCCTCGGCGGCGCGCACCGCGAGCCGCCACTCCCCCGCGGCCGTCACGAGCGAGGTGACGTGCGCGTGGTTCACCACGACCGCGCCGCGATCGGCCGCGGCGAGAGCGGTGACGAGCACCAGACGGGCATCGTTCACCTGCGCCTCGTCGAGCAGGATGCACGACGTGGCCGGACGCCCCCCGAGCACCGGCACGAGCCGGCGCGCGGTCGCGTCATCGATGACGCGCGTGCGCGACGCACCCCACCCCCCGAGCGCGTCGTAGGCGGCGAGCGCGCCGCGCATGGCCAGCGCGCTCGCCCACTTGCGGCGCTCCACCGAGACGACGATGGGCATGGGACGCACCAGGCCGGGCGCGACGGTGCGCACGAGCGCGCGCTTCTCGCGCAGGCTCGCGCGAGCGATGTCGAGGTGCCCCTGCGCGAAGTAGCGCAGCCCGCCGTGGATGAGCTTCGACGACGCCGCGGACGTCGCTCCGCCGATGTCGCCCGCGTCGACGAGCGCCACGCGCAGGCCGTCGCGCGCCGCCTCGTAGGCGATGCGGCTGCCCACGATGCCCGCCCCGATCACGCAGAGATCGAAGGTCCCCTCGCCGAGCCGCGCGAAACGCCGTTCGCGCCCGGTCACGGCAGCGAGCGCGCGTGCGCCGCGGTGTCGCGTGTGCTGCCGGCCACCGCGCCGACGAGCCGGTGCAGCGCGCCTGCCGGCAGCTCCGGATACGCCGGGAGGAACACCACCTGGGCGATGAGCAGGGCCGCGTTCGGCGGCACCACACCG
>DASSPF010000191.1:0-5466 GCA_035699805.1 Candidatus Limnocylindria bacterium
CGGTGCCGCGCCCGAGCATCCTCGCGAGCGCGGAGAGACGGTGTGCGGCCTTGGGTTCGAGCCGGTAGTACACCCATGTGCCGCGCCGCTCGCCCGAGATGATCCCAGCCTCCCGGAGCACCTTCAGGTGGTGCGACACCGTGGGCTGGCTCACCGTGCAGCAGGCGGTGAAGTCGCACGCGCAGACCTCGCTGTCGCGCGACAGCTGCCGCACGATGGCCAGACGTGTGGGATCGGCGAGGGCCTGGAGGAGCGTCACGTCGTCCATGACGCGACTATATCGATGAGCCTGGATATTGACAATCATCTATATGACATGGATGCTGACGTGGCGGCGACACGCCGCGGGGGTCGCATCAGTGGACAGGAACGCGCTGCCCGTCGCGGTCGTCGGCGCCGGCCCGGTGGGTCTGGCGGCCGCCGCGGAGCTCGTGGAGCGCGGGGTCAGCCCGCTCATCCTGGAGACGGGCGACTCCGCCGGTGCGGCGATGCGGTCGTGGGGTCATGTTCGCCTCTTCTCCCCGTGGCGGTACGACATCGCGCCCGCGGCGCGCCGCCTGCTCGAGCGTGGCGACTGGGTCGCGCCGGACGGCGAGGCGTACCCGACCGGTCACGAGCTGGTGGAGCGCTACCTCCGTCCGCTCGCCGCCTGTCCCGAGATCGCGCCGCATCTCCGACTCGCCCACACCGTGACGGCGGTGACGCGCCTCGGCTTCGACAAGCTGCGGACCGCGGGCCGCGACGATGCTCCGTTCGCGATCACCGCCCGTACGCCGGGCGGCGAGGTGGCCCTGCTCGCCCGTGCCGTCATCGACGCCTCGGGGACGTTCATCGCACCCAACCCGCTCGGCGCCGGCGGCACGCCCGCGACCGGTGAGCGTGAGGCCGCGGCCAGGATCCGCTACGGCATCCCCGACGCGCAGGGCCGTGAGCGACCGCGGTACGAGGGCCGGCGCGTCGCGGTGGTGGGCAGCGGCCATTCGGCGTTCGACACGATCATCGCGCTCGCGGCGCTGGGGGCGGGCACGACGGTGACCTGGATCGTGCGCCGGCCCTTCGCCGACACCAAGTACGGTGGAGCCGAGAACGACGCGTTGCCAGCGCGGGGCGCGCTCGGCGCGCGCATGCGGCGTCTCGTCGACAGCGGTGCGGTCCGGCAGGAACTCCTTCGGATCGCCGCGGTGCGGCAGGCCGGGGACGCCGTCTACCTGCGTGACGATGCGCGCGAATTCGGTCCGTTCGACGAGATCGTCGCGACGACCGGATTCCGGCCCGACCTCGCGCCGCTGCGCGAGCTTCGCCTCCGCCTCGACGACGTGCTCGAGGCGCCGACAGCGCTCGCGCCGCTCATCGACCCGAACGTCCACAGCTGTGGGACCGTGCCGCCGCACGGCGCGCGTGAGCTCGGACACCCCGAGAAGGACCTCTACATCGTGGGGATGAAGAGCTACGGCCGCGCGCCGACGTTCCTCATGCTCACCGGATACGAGCAGGTGCGCTCGATCGCATGTGCGCTCGTCGGCGATACGGACGGTGCCGCTCGCACCGATCTCGTCCTCCCGCAGACCGGCGTTTGCTCCGGCGGGAGCGAGTGCTGCGACGAGCCGGCCGCCGACTGCGGCTCACCTGCGAACACCTGCTGTGGGGCCGGCGACAGCCTCGCCCCCATCACAGTGACGTTCCCGGGGGCGCGGTCAGGCTAGGCGAGCGCCTCGCCCGCGGGGATGTGGCTATCGAGCGCGCGGCCGTAGGCATCCTCGACGCGGTCCATGACACGGTCCCAGTCCCAGCGCTCCGCCAGCTTCTCGGCGCCCGCCGTGCCCATCCGCCGCCGCAGGGCGGGATCGTCGAGCAGAGCGCTCACCGCCGCGGCGATGCTCTCGACCCGCTGCGGCACGAGAAGACCATCGACGCCGTCGGTGATGACCTCGCGCAGCGGGGCGATGTCGCCGCCGATGACCGGCCGCTCGTGGAGCCACGCCTCGAGGTAACCGATGCCGAACGTCTCGTGGAGCGATGGCATCGCGTACAGGCTGCAGGCATCCAGCGCCGCCGACTTCTCCGCCGCCGACGCGCGCTCTATCTCGATGATGCGGTCGTCGGGGTAGCGCGCGAACTCGTCGATCACCGCGCCGTAGAAGCCGGGCATGCCGATGAACACGAAGCGGGTGTCTGGATGGCGGCGCCACACGAGCTCGGCGGCGTCCAGGAGATGGATGAATCCCTTGTACCGCTCACGACGGCCGATGTAGAGGACGATCGGGGCGGCCGCCGGGATCCCGTGACGTGCGCGGAAGCCCGAGCCATCTCTCGAGCGAGCGGCGTTCGGTCCCATGCCCGTCACCACGACCCGATACGGGTCGATGCCGTGCTCGCAGTACCAGCCGCGCTCCCATTCGGTCATCGTGGTGATCGCGCTGGCGCGGCGGTAGCGCTCGAAGTCGGCCGGTGTGTCGCCGCCATGGAACTGTCCGGGATGCGCGAGCGGGGTGAGCACGATCGGCAGGTCGAGTTCCTCGCTCACCGTCAGGCTGCTGTCGAGGTACTCGCGGCCCACGTTGTGGATGAGATCCCGGTCCTCGGCGTAGCGCCTGAGCTCGTCGACGCGCATGAGATCCACCAGCGTGGACGCGTCGGCCACCAAGCCCAGCAGGCCGCCGCGTGGCTTCACCTGTACCACCTCGACACCGCTCTCGACGAAGCGCGTTCGCTCATCGAACGCCTGACCGCAGACGACACGCACATCGTGGCCGCGAGCGGCGAGGCGCGTGGCGAATTGATAGCTGAGGCTCTCCGAGCCTCCCATCGGAGCGAAGGTGCGCTTGGTGAACAGGATGCGCATCGCGGTGCTCCTCTGCACGGGTCCTGCCGGACGGGACGCTAGGAGGCGGCGGCCTCGTCGAGTCCGATGAACTTCGCCCAGTTGCGCTCGCCGCCGCGCACGTACGACGAGTAGAGATAGGTCGGCGTGGCGGGCGGTCGCTTGGGGACGCGCAGGAGCTGCATCTTCGACTCCGCGAGCGTGCGCCCGCCCTTCTTGTGGTTGCAGTGGCGGCAGGCCGCGACGACGTTCTCCCAGGTGTGCTGCCCGCCGCGATGACGCGGCATCACATGGTCGAGCGTGAGATCGCTCCCACGCTTCCCGCAGTACTGGCAGGTGTGCTCGTCGCGCTGGAGGACCTCCTTGCGCGTCAGCTTCACCACCGGCCGTGGGCGCTTCACGTGATACGCCAGCCGGATGACCGAGGGAGACGGCAAGCGCAGCCGCTCACTGGTGACGATGTGGCCGTTCTGCTCGATGACGGTTGCCTTCTCCTTCGCAAGGAGGACCACAGCCCGCCGTACGTTGCACACATTCAGCGGCTGAAAGTCCAGATTCAGCACAAGGACGTTCGCGTCGATGACCGCCATGTTCAGATTCTAGGGTCGGCGCGTTACGATTGCGTACACATGACCACCTCTCAGAACGGCACCAACGGCCAGCAGAAGACCGGCACCTGGACCCTGAAGACCGGTCTCGCACAGATGCTCAAGGGCGGCGTGATCATGGACGTCGTCACCGCCGAGCACGCGAAGATCGCCGAGGACGCCGGCGCCTGCGCGGTCATGGCGCTCGAGCGCGTGCCCGCCGACATCCGCGCGACCGGCGGGGTGGCGCGCATGAGCGACCCCGAGAAGATCCTTGAGATCATGGCCGCGGTCACGATCCCGGTCATGGCGAAGGCGCGCATCGGACACTTCGTCGAAGCGCGTGTCCTCGAGGCACTCGGTGTCGATTACATCGACGAGAGCGAAGTCCTGACGCCCGCAGACGAGCAATTCCACATCGAAAAGCACGACTTCAAGGTCCCGTTCGTGTGCGGCGCCCGCGATCTCGGTGAAGCGCTCCGCCGCATCAACGAGGGCGCGGCGATGATCCGCAGCAAGGGCGAGGCAGGCACGGGCAACGTCGTCGAGGCGGTCCGCCACATGCGCGCGATCATCTCGCAGATCCGTTCGCTCGCCGACATGGACGAATCCGCCCTCGCCGAGCGCGCGCGCGAATACCGCGTCCCGCTCGACCTGCTGCGCTCGGTCGCGCACGAGCAGAAGCTCCCCGTGGTGCTCTTCTGCGCGGGCGGCATCGCGACCCCCGCCGACGCCGCGCTGATGATGCAGCTCGGGGCCGAAGGGAACTTCGTGGGTTCGGGCATCTTCAAGTCGGCCGACCCGGCCCGGCGCGCGAAGGCGATCGTCGAGGCGACGACGCATTTCGATGACCCGAAGCTCATCGCCGAGGTCAGTCGTGGTCTCGGCGAGCCGATGCGCGGTCTCGCACTCGAGACCATCCCGGCCGCCGAACGCCTTGCCGTCCGCGGCTGGTAGGTGGTCGTGCCCTACTTCGTAGTGCCCGACCGTCCTGCTCCGCCGTGCTTCGCACGGACGTAGTAGCCGCGCGCGTCGGCGTCCTTGGCCTCCAAGGTGACTTCGCCGAGCATCTGCGCACCCTGCGCGCGATGGGCGCCGACGCCGTCGACGTGCGCAGGCCGGAGCAGCTACACGACGTGGACGCGCTCATCATCCCGGGCGGTGAGAGCACGACCATCGGCAAGCTCGCCGAGCGGTACGGGATCATCGCGCCGCTGAAGGAGCGCGTGGCCGCCGGGATGCCCGTGTGGGGCACGTGTGCCGGCGCGATCTTCCTCGCGCGGGATGTGCCGGGTCATCCGCATCCCATCGCTGGGCTGATGGACATCGCCGTGGAGCGGAACGCCTTCGGTCGCCAGGTCGAGTCGTTCGAGGCCGACCTCGACGTGAAGGGCATGGGCGGCGAGCCGTACCACGCCGTCTTTATCCGTGCCCCCAAGATCACACGCGTGGGGCCGGATGTGGAGACGCTGGCGACGCTCGACGATGGGACCGTCGTCGCCGTGCGGCAGGACCGCCTTCTCGCGACATCGTTCCATCCCGAGCTCACCCGCGACGACCGCTTCCATCGGTATTTCCTTTCGCTCGGAAGGGGCTGATGCCGGCGCGCGCTGCCACGCCGTTCGACGCTCCGCGCGTGAATGCGCTCCTGGAGCGCTCGCTGCGAACGCCAGAGGCGGTCCTGGCCGCCGCCCTACCGGTCCCGTTCGCCGGCGGAGCGATCCCCGGACTCCGGCGTCTCACGCTCGGGCTGTCCGGCGTCACCGGCGGCCGGCTACGCGTCTATCTCGAGCAGTACCGCGGCCAGCTCCGCAGCGCAGCCCTGGTGTACGACGGGCGCCGACCGGAGTGGGTGATCGTCCTCTTGGGAGCGATGTTCGAGCCGGGGGGCGCGGACAGCGCGTTCCGCCTGCTCTCCGGCATCAGCGCCGCGGCCGCGCGCTCGGGAATGCACCGCCTCTTCGCGGCGGTGCCGGACGAGGCGCGCGCGCGGGAGACGTTCTTCCAGGCGGGCTTCTACTCGTACACGCGCGAGACCTGGCTGGTCGCCACGCGCGC
>DASSPF010000192.1:0-3921 GCA_035699805.1 Candidatus Limnocylindria bacterium
CGGCCGATCTCCTCGACCAGCGGGATCATCGTGATCGTGTAGGGGATGTTGTCGACGATCGCCGACAGGACCGCGCTCATCCAGAGCACGAGCATGGTGATGAGGTCTGGCCGCCCGCCGGTGACGGCGATGGCCTGCCGCGCGAGCTCGGCGATGACGCCGGTCTTCACCACGGCACCGACGACGATGAAGAGGCCGATGAAGAAGAAGAGCGTCGACCACTCGACCTCCTTGAGCACCTCGTGCACGTCCTCGCGGGCGAGGATCATGAGCGCGACCGCTCCACCCAGCGCGATGGTCGCGCCCTCCAGGCCGAGCGGGCGCGCGAGGAGGAAGCCCACGATGGTGGCGCCCAGGACCGCGAGGCCGATGCGCATCAGCCGCGGGTCTTCGATCCGCCGCTCCGCCTCCACGAGACGGGCGATGTCGTCAGGCTCGAGCGCGGTCGTCGCGGCCGCGAGCTCCCTGGCGAAGAGCCAGCGGGCGAAGACGAGGTAGAGGACGAGCGAGACGATCGCCGGTGGCGCCGCGTTGATCAGGAAGTCGTTGAAGTCCTTTCCCAGGCGGCTGCCGACGATGATGTTCGGTGGGTCGCCGATGAGCGTGGCCGTGCCGCCGATGTTCGAGGCGAGGATCTGCGACACGAGGAATGGCACCGGGCTCATGCCCAGGCGCTCTGCGATGAAGAACGTCACCGGTGTCATGAGCACCACGGTCGTGACGTTGTCGAGCACCGCGCTGGCGATCGCGGTGATGAGCGACACCAGGACGAGCGCGCGGTACGGCCGGCCCTCGGCGCGGCGCACCGCCTCGACGGCGAGCCACTGGAAGATGCCGGTCTTCCCGAGGATGTTGGCGATGATCATCATCCCGGCGAGCAGGAAGATGACGTTGAAGTCGACGACCTCCTGCGAGAGCGCCTCGTGCTGGCTGATGAGGCCGAGGCCGATGACCACGACCGCGCCCGCGAGCGCGGCTAGGGTGCGATGGATGCGCTCGGAGACGATGAGCGCGTAGACGACGAGGAAGATGGCGACGGCGGTAAAGGTCAAGCGGATACCTCCGCCGACCAGTCTTCCCGGCTCTCCTGTTCTCGGCGCATCGTAGCCGCCATGCGCCAGGTCCGGCGGCGGGCCGGCCGGATTAGACGCCGCGGCCCTGGAAAGCGAACATGACGCGAAGAGCGGCAGGGCAAAGGGGGGCTCGCATGGCGAAGGTGAAGGCGGCGCTCGTCCAGACCTCGTGGACCGGGGACAAGGATTCGATGGTCGAGAAGCACCTCAAGTACATCGATGAGGCCGCCACGAAGGGCGTCCAGGTCATGTGCCTCCAGGAGCTCTTCTACGGCCCGTACTTCTGCCAGATCGAGGACCGCAAGGGATACGCGTACACCGAGAAGATCCCCGACGGGCCCACGACGAAGGCGATGCAGGAGCGCGCCAAGAAGCACGGCATGGTGCTGGTCGTCCCGATGTACGAGGAGGACCAGCCGGGCGTGTACTACAACACCGCGGCGGTCATCGACGCCGACGGCAGGTACCTGGGCAAGTACCGCAAGACGCACATCCCGCACCTGCCCGGCTTCTGGGAGAAGTTCTACTTCCGCCCGGGCAACTCGGGGTACCCGGTGTTCGACACGGCGGTAGGCAAGGTCGGCGTCTACATCTGCTATGACCGCCACTTCCCCGAGGGCGCGCGCATGCTCGGTCTCCACGGCGCGGAGCTCGTGTTCATCCCTTCGGCGACGTCGCGGGGACTGTCGATGCACCTCTGGTTCATCGAGCAGACCGCGCACGCGATCGCCAACGGCTACTGGGTGGGCACGATCAACCGCGTGGGCGTGGAGAGCGAGTTCGGGAACAACGAGTACTACGGCTCGTCGTACTTCGCCGACCCGCGCGGGAAGATCGTCGCGCAGGCCTCCGACAAGGACGAGCAGCTGCTCGTCGCCGACCTCGACATGGACCTCATCCGCGAGGTGCGCGACACCTGGCAGTTCTACCGCGACCGCCGTCCCGACATGTACGACGATCTGGTGAAGCCGTAGATGGCAGCCTCAGCGCCCGCGCGAGAGCGGATGTTCATCGGCGGCGAGTGGCTGGAGAGCGCCGACGGACGCACCTTCGATGTGGAGACGCCGGCGCGGCGCGGCGCGGTCATCGCGTCGGTGCCGCGCGCCGGTGCGGCGGACGTCGACCGCGCCGTGAAGGCGGCGCACGCCGCGTTCCCGGCCTGGCGCGCGATGCCGCCACGCGAGCGCGGTCGTCTACTGACACGCATCGCCGACGATCTCGACGCCGCGGTCGAGGAGCTCGCGCGCACGCTGGCGATGGAGACGGGCAACGCGATCCGCACGCAGGCGCGGCCCGAGGCGAGGACGACGGCGGACCTCTTCCGATACTTCGGTGGGCTCGGCGGCGAGCTGAAGGGGGAGACGATCCCGCTCGGCGAGAGCATGTTCTCGTACACGCGCCGCGAGCCGTGGGGCGTCGTGGCCGCGATCGTCCCGTGGAACGTCCCGATCCTCATCTCCGCGTGGAAGGTCGCGCCCGCGCTGCTGGCCGGGAACACCGTCGTGCTCAAGCCCTCCGCGAACGCGCCGCTCGCCGCGCTCGCGTTCGCGCGGATCGCCCAGAAGCATCTGCCGAGGGGCGTGCTGAACGTGGTCACCGGCACCGGCGACGAGGTCGGGACGCCGCTCGTGACGCATCCGCTCGTCGCGAAGATCTCGTTCACCGGCAACACCGAGACCGGCAAGGCGATCATTCGCCTCGCTGCCGACCGCATCATCCCGGTGACGCTCGAGCTGGGCGGCAAGAGCCCGCAGATCCTCTTTCCGGACCGCGACGACGAGAAGACCGCTGAGGGCGTCATCGCCGCGATGCGCTTTGCGCGGCAAGGCCAGTCCTGCACGGCGGGCTCACGCCTCTTCGTCCACAAGAGCGTCTACGACTCGTTCCTCACCAAGCTCGCCGCGAAGCTCGGAAAGATGAAGGTCGGCGATCCGCTCGACGAGGCGAGTGACATGGGCGCGATCGTGAGCAAGCAGCAGTTCGAGAAGGTCACCGGCTACATCGCTGACGGTGCGAAACAGCCTGGTGCGCGGACGGTGGTCGGCGGGCTACCGCCGGCCCAGGGTCCGCTGGCCGAGGGCTACTACGTGCAGCCGACGGTGTTCGCGGACGTGAGCAACGACTTCCGCCTCGCGCGCGAGGAGATCTTCGGTCCCGTGCTGGTCGCGATCCCGTGGACCCACGAGGCCGAGGCGATCCGGATGGCGAACGACACGCACTTCGGTCTTGCCGCGTACGTGTGGTGCAACGACGTCGCGAAGGCGATCCGGACAGCGCATGCGATCGACGCCGGATTCGTGCAGATCAATCAGGGCCTCGGTCAGATCGTCGGCCAGCCGTACGGCGGGTACAAGCAGAGCGGGCTCGGGCGCGAGAACTCGCTCGAGGGGATGCTCGAGGGGTTCACGCAGCGCAAGAGCGTGACGGTGAACCTGGACTCCTAACCCTGAGGCATCGGGGTCGCGAGCGGCAGCGTGAGCAGGAACGTGCTGCCCTTCTCGCTGCTTGACTCCAGCCGAAGGTGACCACGGTGCTGCTCCGCGATGCGACGGCTGATGTACAGGCCGAGGCCCGTCCCGGCGACATCCGCGGTGCGCGAGGTCCGGAAGAGCGTGGTGAAGAGCCGGTCCTGCTCTGCCTCGGGCACGCCGACCCCTCGATCGGTCACGCGCACCTCGGCGTCCGCGCCACGCGCGACCAGCGACACCTCGATCGCCGATCCTGCCGCGCTGAACTTGACGGCGTTGTCCAGGAGGTTCGCCATGATCTGTTCGATCCGATCCGGGTCTGCGCGGACGCGCACGGGACCGTCCTCGTCGAACGTGATGCGAGCCGCCTCCTCTTCGCT
>DASSPF010000193.1:0-4107 GCA_035699805.1 Candidatus Limnocylindria bacterium
GATCCACCGCCGCCAGGCGCGCGGCCTGGACGTACCATGTAGTCCGAGCGACTACATGGACGGGGGATCGCGATGGGACGCAAGGCGCAGCCGAACGTCGCCAAGAGAGAGCCTGTGGCCACCACGCCGATCAACTTCCGAATGCCCGCGGCGCTGCGTGCGCGGCTGCGCCGCTTCGCGAGGGAGCGCAGCCTGGGCGAGGCGGAGGCGCTGCGGCTGGTCGTCTCCGAGCATCTCAACGAGCTCGACGACGAGCACGACCGCGCCGAGGCCGACCGCTGGCAGCTGGATCAGGCGCTGGCGACCTTCGAGCGCTACCGCCGGGGCGCAGAACCGATCGTCTCGGCGGACGAGATCGACGCGCTCTTCGCGCCGTTCGCGGAGGGCCGACGCGCACGGCCGGCGCGGTAGCGCATGGGCCGGGTCGAGCATCTGGCGGCGTTCCGTGCGGACCTCCAGCGGCAGATCCGATACCTGCGTGAGCGTGCCGACGAAGACCGCGTCCAGACGCTTCGCACTGAGCTCGCCGACGCGACACGACTCCTCGCCAGATTCCCCGACGCGGGCACCGAGCTGTCGCGCGACCACGCGCGCGTGATCCGCCGCCTGCCGCTGCGCCGCGCTCCGTTCTACGTGCTGTACGCGCGGGAGGCGGCGCGCCCGGATGCCGTCCTGTGCCTGCGTCTGTTCCACGTTCGCCAGCGCGCTCCCTGAGACAGAGCGCGCGCCGCGGCGCGATGGCCCGCCGGCCGCGATCAGCTGACACTATGCGCGCAGCGCGTCCAGCTCCCTGAGCCACCAGGTCGCTCTCGCGCGCTCGGCGAACGCGCGCGCGGCGGCGATCGCGCCGCCCCACTCCGGTCCGAGCCCGACCCCGCGGTCCCGGAAGCCGCGGCCGAGCGCGATGACCACCTCGACGTACGCGGTGTCCAGGCCGAACGGGACCCACCGCTCCCGCGCTCCGGGCAGCGCCGCGAGCGTCGCGCCGCAGCCGGCCGCGTCGCCGGCGACGAACGCCTCCGCCGCCGCCCACGCTTGCTGCCAGGGGACCGTCCAGCTCGCGTCGGCGATGCGGGCCTCCGTCGCGTACCGGGCGAGGTCCTCGCGCTCGCCCAGGAGCGCGACGCAGATGATGAGGCGGGTGTCGGTGACCCGGAGCACCTGATCGGCCGTGGACCGGCGCAGCTCCGCCAGCGCGCTGCGCGCCGCCGTCTCGTCGCCCCGCAGTAGCGCCGCGTACGCGGTCGCCTGCTGTGCCGGGATGCTCGCCGACGAGTCCGCGAGCGCGCGCCAGGCCTCGGCCTGCTCCGCGAAGAGCGCCGCGGCCGCCTCGGGCCCGGCGCGGCCCTCGGCGATCCGCGCGTGGATCTCGAGGGCGTTGTCGCGGTAATCCTCGGAGGTGATCCGCGCCGCGGCATCCGCTGCGGCATCCCACTCCCCGCGGTTCAGTCCGTAGTACGCCTCCGCCGGGACCAGCGCGCTTGCCTCCATGCCGTGCGAGCGCGCGTACGTGAGCCCCTCTTCGATCATCGCGAGGACTTCGGAGCGATCCGCCTTCGCGAAGGTCAGCGCGATGACCGAGACGAAGTACGCCTCGACGACGCGCGAGACGACCCCCGACGCGAGCGCGAGCTCGCGAGCACGCTTCAGGACGACGAGCGCCGCCAGCGGATCGTCGTTCGAGATGGCGGTCGCCTCCGCGGCGAGGGCGCCGGAGATGAGTGCGCGATCGTCCAGGCGCTCGGCCATGGCGCGCGCCGCGCGCGCGGCCTCGCGCAGCGGGCCCAGCTGACCCTTGGCCGCGTAGTGGTTCGCGGTGGCAACGAGGATACGCGTGAGCTCGGGCGTGTCGCCAAGGCCCTCGAGCGCGCGCCGCGCCTCGTCGCGGTAGTGCTGTGCGGGCTCAGCGAGGAGCCCGGCGATACGCGAGAGCAGCGTCAGCGAGCGCGCGGTGCCGAGCGGGTCCCCCGCGGCCCGGTAGCGCTCGAGCGCGCCGCTCGCGGCACGACGCGCGTGCTTCGCGTCGTAGTGCAGATACGCCGCCGCGACCTCCTCGAGCGTCCCGGCGACATCGGGATCCGGCAGGCCGACCTCGAGCGCGCGCTCGTAGTGCGCGACCGCTTCGCGCGGCGCGCCCGCGGCGATCGCGCGCCTGCCCGCCTCGAGGAAGTGCGGCACCGCACGCGCTCCTTCTCCCGCGGCCGCCAGGTGCAGTGCGAGCAGTCCGGGCTCGACGGCCGGCATCGCCTCGAGCGCGGCCGCGACCGCGCGGTGCAGCGCCTTGCGCTCGGGCGCGAGCAGCTCGTCGTACACGACCTCGCGCGTGAGCGCGTGACGGAACGCGTACACGTCGTCGTCACCGCCCTGCTCGATCGCGAGCTGGAGCTCGATGAACTGCCGCAGGTGCGCGAGGACGTCCGTCGCGCTCGCCCCGGTCGTGGCGCGGAGCACCTCGAACGGGAAGCGCAGTCCGATGACCGAGGCCGCCGAAAGCGTCGCCTGGGCCTCGGGTGAGAGGCGCTCGATGCGCGCGTGCACCGCCTCGCGGATGGACGAGGGGATGCGCAGCTCGGCGATGGGCTTGCGCTCCCAGCCGTTCGCGGTGCGGTAGATGCCACCCGAGTCCACCATCGCCTTGAGCAGCTCCTCGGTGAAGAACGGATTGCCCTCGCAGCGCGCGTAGACCGCGTCGCGGAACTCCGCGCTCACCGGTCCCGTCGAGAAGGTCTCCTGGATGAGCCGCCCCACCTCGTCGGGCGTGAGCCGGCGGAGTGCGATCTCCGTCACGAGACGCTCGCGCTGCAGGCTCCCGAGCGTGCGCAGGAACGGGTGGCGGCGATGCATCTCGTCGCTGCGGTAGTTGGCGAGGACGAGCGTGCGTGAGTCGCGCAGCTCCCGTGCGAGGTAGTGGAGGAGATCGAGGCTGGCCTCGTCGGACCAATGCAGGTCCTCGAGCACGACGAGGATCGGCGCTTCGCGCGCGAACGCCGTAAAGAGGCCGTGGAAGGCGACGGCGAGGCGGTGCTGCTCCATCGCGCCCTCGGGCTTCCCGGCGCGCCCCAGCTCGGGGAAGAGCTGCGCCAGGTCGGGAGCGGTCTGCGCCAGGACGCGCCCGAGCCGGTCGTGCTCGATGCCGCGGAACCCGGAGCGGACGGCCGCCACGAACGGCGCGTAGGGGAGGGTGCGATCCGACTCGAGCGTGGCGCCGCGGAGGATGCGGAAGGCCCGCTCGTGGGCGCGGAGCTCGACGGCGCGGACGAACGCGCTCTTGCCGCCGCCCGCCTCGCCGCCGACGACGACGGTCTGTCCGGCGCCGCTCGTCGCCGCGTCGAGCGCCGCCTCGATGCGCGTGAGCTCCGACTCGCGACCGATGAGCACCGGGCAGAGGACCTGTCCGGTCGACGGCGGGGCGTACGGCGCCGGGGTGGGGGGCAGGACCGGGGCGCGCTCCGGCGCGTTCTCGATCGCGCCCACGCTCCAGGCGGAGATGCGCTCCGACACGCCCTTGAGCGCGAGCGGCCCGAGCTCGGTCATGGGATAGCTCCGACCGGTGCGCACCAGGCCGCGCAGCGTGTCGGACACGATGATCTCGCCCGCCTTCGCCTGCGAGGCGAGCCGGCTCGCCACGTTCACCGTGCTGCCCACGAACTGCTCGTCGAACGCCACGGTCTCGCCGGCGTGGATGCCGATGCCCACCTTGAGCCGGCGCTCCGTCTCCTTCTCGTTGTGCAGCGCGACGCGGCGGGCGATGGCCACCGCGCAGTCGAGCGCGCTCGAGGCCGACTCGAACACGACGTAGAAGGAGTCGCCCTCGGTCTTCACCTCGGCGCCGTCGAAGCGCGCCACCTCGCGCCGGATGAGGGCGCGGTAGTCGCGCAGGAGCTTGGCCGCCTCGCGGTCGCCCTTGGTCTCGACATAGGTGGTGTAGTCGCGCAGATCGGAGAAGAGGAACGCGCGCGTGGTCGCCGCCTTGGCGCGTTTGGGACCGGGTCGGGCCGTGCGCGGCATCCGCGAAGTCTACGGAGCGAGGGAGCGCGCGCGCAGCCGCGCGACGCGGTCCTGCATGATGCGGTTGCCCTTGCGCGCGTAGATGTCGTGCGCCTCGTC
>DASSPF010000194.1:0-13422 GCA_035699805.1 Candidatus Limnocylindria bacterium
CGTTCACGGTGTCGCCGGTCACCAGGAACTGGCCGTCCTGGCCTCCTCCCGCCACGGCCTGGCCGGTGTTCACCGAGATCCGCGCGCCGAGCTCGACCGCGATCTCGGCGTTCAGCGCCGGCATCGCGTCGCGCATCGCGAGCGCCGCCCGCACCGCGCGCTCGGCGTCGTCGTCGTGCACCTGCGGGACACCGAATACGACCATCACCGCGTCGCCGATGAACTTCTCGACGGTGCCCCCGTAGCCCTCGGCGATCTCCTTCATCCGGGCGAAATAGCGGCCCATGACGCCGCGCACGACCTCGGGGTCGTTCTCGGCACCAAGGCCGGTCGACCCGACGATGTCGGCGAAGAGGACGCTCACGAGCTTGCGCTCCTCGGTCACGCTCCGAGTCTACGGACGCGACCGCGCGGGTGGAGGGCCGCGTCTTCTCCTATACATGCGCGAATGCGACGCGTGAGCTCGCCCTGGCTCGTCGTGCTCGTCGGGTTCGTCGCGATGATCGCGGGCACGCCGGTCGGACCTGCGGGATTCGGCGTCTTCGTCGCGCCGATGTCGCGCGACCTCGGCTGGGGCCGGGACCTGCTCGGCGGCGCCGTCGCGGCCGGCACGATCGCCGGCGGGCTCGTGGCGCCGTGGGTCGGCAGGACCATCGACCGTCACGGCGGCCGCGTGATGCTGACGACCGCCGGTCTCCTGCTCGGCGTCACGTACCTCGGGAACGCGTTCGTTCAGGCTGACGCGGCGTGGATCTTCTACGGCACCTACGGCATCGCGCGGGTCACCGACATGGCGATCATCCTCCTCGGCGCGACGGTCGCGGTCTCGGCCGTGTTCCGGGAACGGCGCGGCCGCGCGCTGGGCATCGTCCTCAGCGGGAACGCCGTCGGCGTGCTCGTCCTCGTGCCGCTGATCCAGCTCGTGATCGAGGCGGCCGGGTGGCGGACCGCATGGGTCCTGCTCGGCATCGGCAGCGCGCTCGTCCTCGCGCCGCTGGCCTGGGTCCTCCTGCGCGGCGTCGCGACGCAGGCCGAGGTCGACACGCCGCTCGAGGCGCCGGTCGCGGTCCGCACGGCGATCCGCACCCGGGCGTTCTGGGCGCTGCTCATCTCGGCGACCCTCGCGCAGGCCGCGTACAGCGCCGCCGGCACGCACCAGCTCGCGTTCCTCGCGGACAACGGCCTCGACGCGACCGCGGCGGTCGCCGCGATCGCGGCCTTCGCGATCGTGTGGGGTCTCGGCCAGGTCCCCTGGGGCCTGGCAGCAGAGCGTGTCGCGCCACGCTGGCTGCTGTCCGCCGGGTACGTCGTGCTGGCCGCCGCGCTGATGCTCATCACGGTCACGTCGACCTTCGGTTGGGCAGTCGCGTACGCCGTCCTGCTCGGCCTGGCGCTCTCCAACCACGAGGCCGTGGACGCGGCCGCGTGGGCCGAGCGCTACGGCACGCGGACGCTCGGCGCGATCCGCGGTGCGGGCCGTCCGCTGTTCCTGCTCGGGAACGCGGCGGGCGCATATGCCGCGGGCGCGTCGTTCGAGGGCACGGGATCGTACGCGCCGGCGTTCATCGCGCTCGCGGGGCTGTCGCTCGCGGCCGCTTTGATCGTGCTGGCCGCGGGCTTGCGGCGGGACGCGCAGTGAGCGAGACCGACTCCGCGCGTGGGTCAGCCGCGCCGAGCCTGCGGGCCGGGGGCCTCGACCGGCAGGCTTGCTGCGAGCAGGGCAGCGCCGAGGCGACGGTCGTAGCAGACCACCGAATCGAGCTGTCCGGCGAGCCGCAGACAGGAGATAAGGTGGATCGCGTCGAGCGTGCGCAGTTCGGCCGGCCGGGCACGCGCAGCCGCCCGTCGCAGCTCGTCGTCCAGCGGCACGAGGCTCAGGCGGCGCAGCACGACCTCGGCGCGCGATACGCTCTCGCTCCGGCCGGTGCGCAGATAGGCCGCACGTGGCACTTCGACATCCGCGATCTCGCTCGACACGAGCTCCGCGCCGCGGAGGTACGCCCCGAGCGCGGCCGACTCGACTTCCGTCACGACGAGCTTCACGATCGCGGACGAATCCAGGTAGACGAGGCGCGGGGCCTCACTCGCCGCGGAGGACATCGATCGCCTCCTCGCTCGTCATCCGCGAACGGAGCGCGAGCGGACGCGGGAGCGGGCCGGCTTGTCGGGGCGCGCGAATCTTCCCGGCCGCAATGAGGCCACCGAGCCGCCCCGATCCTGCCGGGAGCGGGACGATACGGGCGACGGGCTCGCCCCGATCGGTGATCTCGAGCGTTTCCCCGCGGCGGACGCGGCGGACCGTCCGCGAAAGGTCCTCGCGCAGCTCGCGGATGCCGATCCGTCCTGTCCGCATAGTGTACACACGATACTACAAGGCGCTAGCGCGCCGTGTTAGCTTCGTCGGATGGAGAGTCAGAGGACTAGGAAGACGGTCACGGATGATCTGGCGCCACTGCCTATGGACGAGTGGCTCGATGCGGTCGCGGCGCTGCCGAAGGCTGACCTGACGGACGTCGACACGGCAAAGCTCCTGCGCGATAACGACGCCGCGAGAACGGAGCAGCTCACGCGCCGGTCGACGCGCTAGGTCCTGATTCCCGAACAGGAGAGAGGCCGCCCTGTCCGGGCGGCCTCTCGAATGTCGCAGTGAGCCGAGCTCAGTCCTTCTCGACGAGCTCCTTGGGGTCGGCCGGACCCTCCTCGTCGAGGATGTCCGTGGTCTCGTCGTCCTCGTCGTCGTCGTCGAGGTCGTCGAGCGAGATGACCTCGTCCTCCGGCGGGAGCACCGGCAGGTCCTCGTCGTCGCTGCCGAACATCGCGGCGAGGGCCTTCGGCTTCGGCATCCACTCGAGCTGGTCGCGGCGCGACTGCAGCCCGGTGCCGGCGGGGATGAGCTTGCCGATGATGACGTTCTCCTTGAGCCCGAGCAGGCGGTCCTTCTGGCCCATCGTCGCGGCCTCGGTGAGGACGCGCGTGGTCTCCTGGAACGACGCCGCCGCGAGGAAGGAGTTCGTCGAGAGGCTCGCCTTGGTGACGCCGAGCAGCACGGTCTGCGCCGTGGCGGGCTCGCCGCCGCCGGCGATGGTCCGGGCGTTGATGTCCTCGAACTCGAAGCGGTCGAACAGCTCCATCGGGAGCAGCTCGGTGTCCCCCGCCTCCTCGATGCGCACCTTGCGCAGCATCTGGCGAACGATGATCTCGATGTGCTTGTCGTTGATGGTCACGCCCTGCGAGCGGTACACGCGCTGGACCTCGTTCACCATGTAGCGGTGGACGGCCTCGCGGCCCGAGATCCGCAGGATGTCCTGCGGGTTCGCGGAGCCCTCGGTGAGGAAGTCGCCGGCCGAGACCTTCTGGCCGTTCTCCACGTTCAGGCGGGCGGTGTGCTCCACCTCGTAGACGCGCTCCTCGACGTCCTTCATGGCGATGGTGACGCGCGATCCGGACACGGTGACCTTGCCCGAAACGGGTGCCGGCATGTCGGTCTTGCCCTTCGTGCGCCGCTCCGGCTTGGCGATGGGCTGACCCGCGGTCACCTCGTCGCCGTCCGCGATGGTGAGGACGTACCCGGGCGGTGCGCTGATGGGGACGGTGTAGTCCTGCGAGTTGCGCACCACGATCTTCCGTGACCCATCCGGGTCGCGGACGATCTCGGCGATGCCGTCGATCTCGCAGATGACGGCCATGCCCTTGGGCACGCGCGCCTCGAAGAGCTCCTCGACGCGCGGGAGACCCATGGTGATGTCCTTGCCCACGGCGGCCACACCACCGGTGTGGAACGTGCGCATGGTGAGCTGCGTGCCGGGCTCGCCGATGGACTGGGCGGCGATGATGCCCACGGCCTCCCCGGTCTCGACGAGCTTGCCGCTGGCGAGGTTGCGGCCGTAGCAAGCGCGGCAGATGCCGTGCTTGGCGTGGCAGCCCAGGGGCGAGCGCACGCGGACACGCTTCACGCCGGACTCGGCGATCTTCCGCGCGAGCACGTGGTCGATGTCGTCGCCGCGCTTGGCGACGAGGGCGCCCTTGGGATCGACGATGTCCTGCGCCACGAGGCGGCCGAACATGCGGTCGTGGAACGGCTCCACGATGCCCTTCTCGTCGGCATTGATGAAGATGCCGTCCTCGTCGCCGCAATCCTCGATGCGGACGATGACGTCCTGCGCCACGTCCACGAGGCGGCGGGTGAGGTAGCCCGAGTCGGCGGTGCGGATGGCCGTGTCGGCGAGACCCTTGCGGCCACCGTGCGTCGAGATGAAGTACTCCAGCACGGTGAGGCCCTCGCGGAAGTTCGAGCGGATCGGCAGGTCGATGATGCGGCCCTGCGGGTCGGCGATGAGGCCACGCATGCCACCGATCTGACCCATCTGCTGCGTGTTACCACGCGCGCCGGACGTGGCCATCATGTAGACGGAGCCACGGCGGTCGAGCGCCTCCATCATCGCGTCGATGACGTTCTTGGTGGCGTCGGTCCAGATCTTGACGGTGTGCTCGTAGCGCTCCTGTTCGCTGATGAGGCCGCGCTGGAACTGGCGGTCGATCTCGACCACCTTGGTCTCGGCCTCGCCGACCATCTTCGCCTTGTCGGTGGGGATGGCGACGTCGTCGATGGAGATGGACACGCCCGCCTGCGTCGCGGCGGCGAAGCCGAGCGACTTGATGCGGTCCACGATCTCGGCGGTCATCTCGTTGCCGTGCCGCTCGAAGACCTGCGTGACGATGTCGCGGATGGCGCCGCGGTCGAGCGTGCGGTTCACGAAGCGCAGGTCCTCGGGGAGGACGGCGTTGAACATGACCCGGCCGGCCGTGGTGTCGATGACCTTCCCGCCGAACGGGAACTTCACCGGCGACTGGTAGGTGATGAGGCCCATGTCGAAGGCCGACTGGACCTCCATGTAGTCGCTGAAGATGCGGGGCTGCTCGGTCGAGCCGGGCGGGCCCTCGAGGGTGAGCCAGTACGTGCCGAGGACCATGTCCTGGCGCGGGGTGACCACCGGCGCGCCGTCGGCCGGCTTCAGGATGTTGCGGCTGGAGAGCATGAGGTGCTTCGCCTCGGCCTGCGCCGCGGCGGAGAGTGGGACGTGGACGGCCATCTGGTCACCGTCGAAGTCGGCGCCGAAGGCCTCGCAGACGAGCGGATGGATCTGGATGGCGTTGCCCTCGATGAGCTTGGGCATGAACGCCTGGATGCCCAGGCGGTGCAGTGTGGGCGCGCGGTTCAGCAGGACCGGGTGGTCCTTGATGACCTCTTCGAGGACGTCCCACACCTCGGGCGAGACGCGCTCGACGTAGCGCTTGGCGCTCTTGATGTTGTGCGCGAGACCGCGCTCCACGAGCTGACGCATGACGAACGGCTTGAAGAGCTCGAGCGCCATCTTCTTGGGCAGACCGCACTCGTGGAGCTTCAGGTCGTTGCCCACGACGATGACCGATCGGCCGGAGTAGTCCACGCGCTTGCCGAGCAGGTTCTGGCGGAACCGGCCCTGCTTGCCGCGGAGCATGTCCGAGAGGCTCTTCAGCTTGTGGTTGCCGGTGCCCGAGATGGCGCGGCCGCGGCGGCCGTTGTCCATGAGCGCGTCGACCGCCTCCTGGAGCATGCGCTTCTCGTTCCGGATGATGATCTCCGGCGCGCCGAGCTCGAGCAGACGCTTGAGCCGGTTGTTCCGGTTGATGACGCGGCGGTACAGGTCATTCAGGTCGCTCGTGGCGAAGCGGCCGCCGTCGAGCTGCACCATGGGGCGCAGGTCCGGCGGGATGACCGGGAGGATCGTGAGGATCATCCACTCCGGCGACGCGCCGCTCTTGAGGAGCGCCTTCAGCAGGCGCAGGCGCTTGATGGACTTCTTGCGGCGCTGTCCCGTGGTGGAGCGCATCTCGCCCTGCAGCTGCAGCGCGAGCTTCTCGAGGTCGAGCTGGCGGATGATCTCGAGGACCGCCTCCGCGCCCATCTGCGCCCGGAAGTAGCGGTACTTGTCCGCGTACTGCCGGTACTCGGGCTCGGTCATGGTCTGCATCCACTTGATCGCCTCGACCTCGTCGCGCTTGGCGCGCGCCTCGTCACGGACGACCTGCACGTCGGGCGCGATCTCCTGCTTCACCACGCCGAGGTCCTGGTCGGCGCGCATGCGGATGTCGGCGATGCGCTTCTCCGACTCGGTGCGCGTCGCCTCCTCCTCCTTGCGCCCGGCCTTCACCAGCGCGTCGAGCTGCTTCTGCAGCGTGCGCTGGAGCTGCGTGAGCATGGAGCGCGTGATGTTGTCGCCCTTGCTCACGATGGTGAGGTCGGCCTGCTTGAACACGATGTCCTTGGACGCCGGCTTGCCCAGGCCCTCCTCGAGCTGCTCCTTCACCTTCGCCGCGGCGGTGGTGAGGGCGTCGGAGTCCTGCGCGAGCTGCTCCTCCATCTGGCGGACCTTCTGCTCGGTCGCCGTCCGGATGCGCATGATCTCGTTGTTCGCGCGGCTCTCCACCGCGCCGGTGCGATCGGAGATGGTCTGCTCGAGACGGCGGATCTTGCCCTCCGCCTCCTCCTCGATCTGCTGCATGACGCGCTCGCGCTGGTGCTCGTCGATGTGCGTCACGACGTAGAGCGCGAAGTAGAGGATGCGCTCCAGGTTGCGCGGCGACATGTCGAGCAGGATGCCCAGGCGCGAGGGGGTGCCCTTGAAGAACCAGATGTGCGACACCGGCGACGCGAGCTGGATGTGGCCCATGCGCTCGCGGCGGACCTTCGCGCGCGTCACCTCGACGCCGCACTTGTCGCAGATGATCCCCTTGTAGCGGATCCGCTTGTACTTGCCGCAGTAGCACTCCCAGTCGCGGGTCGGGCCGAAGATGCGCTCGTCGAAGAGCCCGTCCTTCTCCGGCCGGAGGGTGCGGTAGTTGATGGTCTCGGGCTTGGTCACCTCGCCGCTCGACCACGACCGGATCTGGTCCGGCGAGGCGAGCGAGATGCGGATGGCGTTGAACTCGTTCACTTCAAGCATGGCTACTCACCACTCTCGAGACCGCTGATGTTGATGCCGAGGTCGGGCGACGCGTACGCCGCCGCGTCCTCGATGAAGCGGATCTCTTCCTCGTTGTCGTTGAGCACCTCGACCGAGAGGCCGAGCGACTGGAGCTCCTTGATGAGCACCTTGAAGCTCTCCGGCACTCCCGGCGGCTGGATGTCCTCGCCCTTCACGATGGCCTCGTACGTCTGCACGCGGCCCATGACGTCGTCGGACTTGACGGTGAGGAGCTCCTGCAGGATGTAGGCGGCGCCGTACGCCTCGAGCGCCCACACCTCCATCTCGCCGAAGCGCTGCCCACCGAACTGCGCCTTGCCACCCAGCGGCTGCTGCGTGATGAGGCTGTAGGGGCCCGTCGAGCGCGCGTGGATCTTGTCCTCGACGAGGTGGTGCAGCTTCATCATGTAGATGTAGCCCACGGTGATCTCCTGCTGGAACGCCTTGCCGCTGCGACCGTCGCGCAGCTGGACCTTGCCGCTCTCGGGCAGCCCGGCCTCGCGGAGCGCACCCTTGATCGCGGCCTCCTTCGCGCCGTCGAAGACGGGCGTCGCGACGTGGAGCCCGAGCGCCGCCGCGGCCCAGCCGAGGTGCGTCTCGAGGATCTGGCCGATGTTCATACGGCTCGGCACGCCGAGCGGGTTCAGGACGATGTCGACGGGCGTGCCGTCCGGAAGGAACGGCATGTCCTCCACCGGGAGGATCTTGGCGATGACGCCCTTGTTGCCGTGGCGGCCGGCCATCTTGTCGCCGACGCTGATCTTGCGCTTCTGCGCCACCGCGACGCGGATCATCTTGTTCACGCCCGGCAGGAGCTCGTCGTTGTTCTCGCGGCTGAAGGTCGAGACGTCGACCACCTTGCCGTGCTCGCCCGAGGGCAGGCGGAGCGAGGAGTCCTTCACCTCACGCGCCTTCTCGCCGAAGATCGCGCGGAGCAGCCGCTCCTCGGCGGTGAGCTCGGTCTCGCCCTTCGGCGTGATCTTGCCCACGAGGATGTGCTGCGGGCCGACCTCGGCGCCCACGTAGACGATGCCGTTCTCGTCGAGATCGGCGAGCGCCTCCTCACCCACGTTCGGGATGTCCCGCGTGATCTCCTCGGGGCCGAGCTTGGTGTCGCGGGCCTCGCACTCGTACTTCTCGATGTGGATGGAGGTGAAGCGGTCATCCTGCACCAGACGCTCCGACAGGATGATCGCGTCCTCGTAGTTGCCGCCCTCCCAGGGCATGAACGCGACGAGGATGTTCTGGCCGAGGGCCAGCTCGCCCTGGTCGGTGGAGTACGAGTCGGCGATGACCTGGCCCTTCTCCACCGTGTCGCCCACCTGGACGGTCGGGCGCTGGTTGAAGCAGGTGCCCTGGTTGGTGCGGATGAACTTCTGGAGCTTCTCGCGATACGGCTCGCCACCCTCGGGCTCGATCCAGATCTCGGTGGCCGAGACGGAGCGGACGACGCCGGGCGCGCGCGCGAGCAGCACCTGGCCGGAGTCCTTGGCGGCGCGGTACTCGATGCCGGTGCCGATGATCGGCGCCTCGGGGCGCACCACCGGGACGGCCTGGCGCTGCATGTTGGAGCCCATGAGAGCGCGGTTGGCGTCGTCGTGCTCGAGGAACGGGATGAGCGCGGCCGACACCGAGACGATCTGCTTGGGCGAGACGTCCATGTAGTCGGCGTTCGCCGGCGGCGCCTCGTGGTACACGTCGCCGCGGTGGACCTGGACGCGCTCGTCGATGAAGTAGCCGTTCTCGTCGAGGCGCGCGTTCGCCTGCACCACCGTGGCGAGCTCCTGCTCGTCGGCGGTGAGGAACACGATCTCGTCGGACACCTGGGGCTTGCCGCTCTTGTCCTTCACGATGCGGCGGAACGGCGACTCGATGAACCCGTACGGGTTCACCCGCGCGTACGTCGCGAGCGAGCCGATGAGACCGATGTTCGGTCCTTCCGGCGTCTCGATGGGGCAGATGCGCCCGTAGTGGCTGTAGTGGACGTCGCGGACGTCGAAGCCGGCGCGCTCGCGCGAGAGGCCGCCGGGCCCCAGGGCCGAGAGGCGGCGCTTGTGCGTGAGCTCGTCGAGCGGGTTCGTCTGCTGCATGAACTGCGAGAGCTGGCTGCCGCCGAAGAACTCCTTGATCGAGGCGACGACCGGACGGATGTTGATGAGCTCCTTGGGCGTCGCCTTCTCCGGCTCCACGATGGACATGCGCTCGCGCACCACGCGCTCCATGCGCAGCAGGCCCACGCGAAACTGCTGCTGGATGAGCTCGCCCACCGCGCGGACGCGGCGGTTGCCGAGGTGGTCGATGTCGTCGGCGTGGCCCTTGCCGTTGTTCAGCTCGACGATGCGCGCGACGATCTTCACCAGGTCGTCGTTCGTGAGCGTGCGCGTCTCCATGGGGAGGTCCAGGCCGAGCTTGCGGTTCAGCTTGTACCGGCCCACCTTCGCCAGGTCGTAGCGGCGGAAGTTGAAGAAGAGCGACTGCACGAGGTTGCGCGCGTTGTCGATGGTCGGCGGGTCGCCCGGGCGCAAACGCTTGTAGACCTCCACCAGACCCTCGTTCGTGTTCGTGGTGGGGTCGCGGTCCAGCGTGGACTGGATGTACTGATGCTCGGGGTCGTTGTCGATCGCGGTGAAGAGCGCCTTGATCTCCTCGTTGGAGGAGTAGCCCACCGCGCGCAGCAGCGTGGTGACCGGCAGCTTGCGCTTGCGGTCCACCTTCACAGACACGACGTCCTTGTTCGACGTCTCGAACTCGAGCCACGCGCCGCGGTTGGGGATGAGCTTGCCGTAGAAGAGACGCCGACCCGTGGTGGGGTCGTCGACGGCCGTGAAGTACACGCCCGGCGAGCGCACGAGCTGCGACACGACGACGCGCTCGGCGCCATTGATCACGAACGTGCCCTTGTCGGTCATCCAGGGGAAGTCGCCGAGGAAGACGTCCTGCTCGGTGACCTCGCCGGTCTCCTTGTTCACCAGCTCCACGCGCGCCCAGAGCGGCTTGGAGAAGGTGATGTCCTTGGTGCGGCATTCCTCTTCGGAGTACTTCGGCTCGCGGAACTCGCTGGCGATGAACTTCAGGTCGAGGTTCTTCCCGGTGAAGTCCTGGATCGGCGAGATCTCGCGGAACAGCTCCCCGAGCCCCTCCTCGCAGAACCACCGAAAGCTGTCGAGCTGCGTCTGGATCAGATCCGGAAGCGGCAGGACCTCGGGGAGCGAGGCGAAGTCGCGGCGCTGGCGAACGGGCGACGTGACCCGGTCGAGGGTGACGGACATGGGCAGACCCTCCTCAGGCGACTGGCGTGGGCAGGCAGGTAGAAAGACGGAGGCGGACGGATGGCAAGGCCAATATGGTAGGCGCCACCCTACCGGAGGGTCAAGTGCGGCGGGAACCGCCCACTTTCGACCCGCCGGCGGCGGGTGTCAATAGGGTGATTCCAGCCACATCTGGACGGGCCTGCACACTGAACGGCGTGCGTCTGACCCTCCTGGCACTGGCTCTCTCGCTCGCCTGCACCGGTGCGGCGCCGGCGCTGCCCAGCGCATCCGCGACGGCCGCGGCCGCACCGGGGCCGCTGCCGCTCTTCGACGCGCACATCCACTACAGCCAGCCCGCCTGGTCGCTCCTCACTCCCGAGCAGGCGATCGAGCGGCTTCGCGCCGCCGGCATCCAGCGGGCGATCGTCTCGAGCAGCCCCGACGAGGGCACGCTGCGCCTGTACGAGCGCGCGCCCGACCTCGTCATCCCGTTCCTGCGCCCCTACCGCGGCGAGATCGGCCCGGGCACCTGGACCCGCGACGGGACGACGGTCGCGTACCTCGAGACGACCTACCGCCGCGGCGTGCACCGCGGCATCGGCGAGATCCACCTCGGTGCCGGCGAGAGCGAGCTCCCGGTGGTGCGCGCGGTCGTGGGCCTCGCCGTGGCCGAGCGCATCTGGCTCCTCGTCCACACCGATGCGCGCGGGATCGAGGAGCTGCTGCGCGGCCCGGCCTCCCGCACGCGCGTCATCTGGGCGCACGCCGGCCAGAGCGCATCTCCGGCCGAGGTGCGCCGCATCATCGAGCGCCACCCCGACCTGTGGGTCGAGCTCGCCGGCCGCTCGGACATCGCATCGGGCGACGGCATCGATCCCGCCTGGCGCGAGCTCTTCCTCGCGCACCCCGGCCGCTTCCTCGCCGGGTCGGACACCTGGATCGATCCGCAGTGGGAGCGTCTGGTGGAGATCCACGCGGTCACCCAGACCTGGCTCGCGCAGCTGCCCGCGGACGTGGCGCGGCGCATCGCGAGCGAGAACGCGGCGGCGCTCTTCCCCACCCGCTAGCGCAAGAAGCTCGTAAAAAGCGGCATCGCCACGGTGTCAGGGCCTTCCCATGCGCGTGGCCGTGCGTAGTGTCGCGCCATGGCGAAGACCGGTATCGCACGGCGGACCCTCTTGACGGCCGGCGCGGCGAGGGCGATCCGCGACTGGGACACGCCACTCGGCCAGGAGGGCGCCAGGGTCGCGCACCTGCTGCGGCGCGCCACCTTCGGCGCCACCGCGGCCGAGCTCGAGCGCGCGCGGTCCGAGGGCTACGCGCGCACCGTCGACCGGCTGCTGGAGACCCCCGCCGTCGAGCCCGCGCCGCTCGCGGGCGCGGACGACGCGAACATGGAGACGCCGATCGAGATCGGCAAGCTCCAGCAGTGGTGGATCGATCACATGATCGCCACGCCCACGCCCTTCGCCGAGCGCATGACGTTCTTCTGGCACGGCCACTTCACCACCGAGGCGCGCAAGGTGAGCGGGCAGGGGCCGCACCTCTACTGGCAGAACCTCACCTGGCGCCGTCACGCGCTCAGCGATCTGCGGACCTTCCTCTACCAGGTGACGATCGATCCAGCGATGCTCCGCTACCTCGACCTCTCGAGCTCCACCGCGCGCGAACCGAACGAGAACTACGCGCGCGAGCTCATGGAGCTGTTCACCATGGGCCCGGGGAACTACACCGAGGCCGACGTGAAGGCCGCAGCGAAGGCGCTCACAGGATGGCGCGAGCCGCACACCCAGGCCATGCTCGACGCCGCGGCGAAGCGGGCCATGGAGCGGGGGCAGACCCCGCGGGCCATGCCGCGACCCGACACGGTGAGCACCGGCATCTTCGAGAAGCGCCGCTCCTACCGCGGACCGGCCTACGCGTATCTCGGCGAGACGAAGGTCTGGAGCACCGAGGCGGTCATCGACAAGATCCTGGCCCAGGACGCCACCGCGCCGTTCGTCGTGCGCGCGCTCCTCACGCAGTTCGTCACGCCCACGCCGGCCGACGCGTACGTGGGCCGTCTCGCGGCGCGCTTCCGGCAGGGCTACGACGTGCGCTCCTTGATGCGCGACATCTTCACCAGTCCCGAGTTCACCGGCCCCGCCACCTACCGCGCCCTCGTGAAGGCGCCGGTCGAGCTCATGGTCCATGCGGTGAAGGCGCTCGGCGATCCCGCGCTCGGCCGCGCGGTGACGCGCTTCGGCGGCGGGATGGGCCAGGCGCTCTATGACCCGCCGAGCGTGGCCGGCTGGCCGGAGAACGCTCTGTGGATCTCGTCCAACACCATGCTCGCGCGCACGAACTTCGCCACGGCCCTGGTGACCGCGCTGCGCCGGATCCCCTCGGCCACCGACGCGGCCACGCTGCACCTGGACGGCGTGCTCTCGCCGCAGACGCGCGGCCTACTCGACACGGCAAGGGACGACCGCGCCCGCTGGATGATCGTCCTCGCCTCGCCGGAGTTCCAGCTCAAGTGACACGCTCGAAGGAGGCCACCACATGGTCGCCACGCTCGGCCGGCTGAGCCGGCGCGACTTCCTCCGCGCGGGGCTCGTCTTCGGCGCGGGCGCAGCGGGCCTCGCGGCCGGCTACGCCGCCGTGCCCGATGTCTTCGCCCGCGCCGTCTACGCGGCCAAGACCGGACGGGTCACCAACGACAAGGTGCTCGTCATGGTCCAGCTCGCCGGCGGCAACGACGGCCTTCAGACCGTCATCCCGCTGGCCGACCGGACCTACCGCGACCTTCGACCGAACCTCTCGAAGGCCGCCGACACCGCGCTACCGCTCACCACCGAGGTGGGTCTGCACCAGGAGCTCAAGGGGCTGAAGGCGCTGTACGACCAGGGCAGGGTCGCGGTGGTGCAGGGTGTGGGATACCCCAAGCCTTCGCTCTCACACTTCGACTCGATCCGCGTCTGGGAGACCGCCGACCCGGAGCGCCGCCAGCAGGACGGCTGGCTTGGCAAGACCATCGCCCAGAATTTCGACTCCGCTGGCCACCCGCTGGTGGGCTGCGCCTGCGGCTCCACCGACGTGCCCGGCGCGCTCCGCGACCTCGAGGCGAGCCTCACCGTGGTCCACAGCCAGCAGTCGTTCACCTTCAACGGGGGCGCCGACATGGAGCG
>DASSPF010000195.1:0-2156 GCA_035699805.1 Candidatus Limnocylindria bacterium
ATCTCGCCACAGCTCGGTCTCACGCTCCCGGGCATGACCATCGTCTGCGGCGACAGCCACACCGCCACCCACGGCGCGCTCGGCGCGCTCGCCTTCGGCATCGGCACGAGCGAGGTGGAGCACGTGCTCGCGACGCAGACGCTGTGGGCCACGCCACCGGGCACGATGGCCGTGACCGTGGACGGCGCGCTGCCGCCGGGGGTGTGGGCGAAGGACGTGATCCTGGGGATCATCGCGCGCATCGGGGTGAGCGGCGGTGTGGGCTCGATCATCGAGTACCGCGGCAGCACGATCCGCGGGCTGTCCATGGAAGGCCGCATGACCGTCTGCAACATGTCGATCGAGGCGGGCGCGCGCGCCGGGATGATCGCGCCCGACGACATCACCTTCGCCTACGTCGAGGGCCGCCCGCACGCCCCGCGCGGTGCGGCGTGGGAGCAGGCGCTCGACGAGTGGCGCGCGCTGCCCACCGACGCGGACGCGCGCTTCGACCGCGAGGTGCGCATCGACGCGTCGCAGCTCCGACCGTACGTGTCGTGGGGCACCGACCCGTCGCAGACGGTCACCATCGACGATGCCGTCCCCGACCCGGACGCGCTGCCCGCCGAGCGGCGCGAGGCGGCCCTGCGCGCGCTGCGGTACATGGCTCTTCGCCCGGGGACGCCCATCCGCGACATCGCTGTGGACGCGGTCTTCGTGGGCTCGTGCACGAACGGGCGCATCGAGGATCTGCGCGCGGCGAGCGACGTGGTCCGCGGCCGGCGCGTGAAACCGGGGCTGCGCGCGCTCGTGGTGCCGGGGTCGATGCAGGTGAAGGCACAGGCCGAGCGCGAGGGTCTCGATCGCATCTTTCGCGACGCGGGGTTCGCGTGGCGTGACGCCGGCTGCTCGATGTGCCTGGGGATGAACCCCGATGTCCTGCGCCCGGGCGAGCGCTGCGCATCCACGTCGAACCGCAACTTCGAGGGCCGTCAGGGCCGCGGCGGCCGCACGCACCTGGTCTCGCCGGTGCTCGCCGCGGCGAGCGCGATCGCCGGACGCTTCGCGCTGCCGGAGGACCTGTAAGTGGAACCCATCCGACGCGTCACCGGCCGCATGGCGTCGCTCGACCGCGAGAACGTCGATACCGACCAGATCATCCCCGCGCACTGGCTGAAGCGCATCACGCGCACCGGCTACGCCGCTGGCCTGTTCGAGGCGTGGCGGAAGGACCCGTCGTTCGTGCTGAACGATCCGCGCTACGCGGGTGCGACCGTGCTCGTCGCGGGCCCCAACTTCGGCAGCGGCTCGTCGCGCGAGCATGCCGCATGGGCGCTCCAGGAATCCGGATTCCGCGCGGTCATCTCGGCCAAGCTCGCCGACATCTTCGCCACGAACGCGCTCAAGGTGGGTCTGCTCCCGGTGCAGCTCCCCGCCGACGACGTGGCGCGCCTGATGCGGGCGGCCACGAGCGATCCCGCGACCGAGGTCACCATCGACGTCGAGGCCGGCACGGTGGAGGCGTCATCCGCGGGCGTGCGCGCGGCGCTCGCGCTCGCGCCCCACGCGCGGCAGCGCCTCCTCGCGGGCCTCGACGACATCGCGGTGACCCTGCGCCACGGCGACGAGATCGCTGCGTACGAGGCGCGCCGCCCCGCATGGCTGCCACGGGTCGGCCTGCGGTAGGCGACCGTTAGCGCAGGCGGTAGAAGCGGAAGAACCCCGCGTCGATCGGCAGGATCTCGATGTCGCGGAAGCCCGCCGCCTGCGCGTACGAACGCAGGGTCGCCGGCCGCATCACCGTTCCGGTGCCGGCCGACGGCGTGTGCGAGAGCCCGTCGGGCAGGCAGATCATCAGGCTGAAGCCGTAGAAGAGACGGTCGAGGTCGCTCCCCGGCGCGCTGAAGTGCTCGTCGACCTTCTCGTCGATGACGAGCATCGTCCCGCCCTCGACGAGCAGGCGTCGCGCGGCCGCCAGCACCGCGACGGGCTGCGACATGTCGTGGAGGGCCTCGAAGATGGTCACGAGGTCGTAGCGGCCCGCGAGCGCGGGGTCCGCCGCGTCGCGCGCCTCGAACCGCACGCGGTCGGACACGCCGTGCTCGCGCGCGTTCGCGGTCGCCGCGGCGATCGACGGCGCGTCGAGGTCGAAGCCGTCCACCCGCACGTTCGGATAC
>DASSPF010000196.1:0-12853 GCA_035699805.1 Candidatus Limnocylindria bacterium
GGCTCCACGCCGATGACGACCGCGATCGGACACGGCTTCTTGCGTGTGAAGTACGCGTCGCGGAACTGGCGCCCGTGCTTGCCTGGTGAGATGTAGACGGAGACGCTCTTGCTGTCTCGCACCATCACGCGATACGTCCCCAGGTTCACCCAGTCGCTGTCGGGATCCTTGAGGATGTCCACCACGCCGGTGCCGATGTACCGGCCGCCGTCGAGTGGGTGCCAGAGGGGCGAGGGGAACTTGAGCACGTCGATGTCGTCGCCGCGCAGCACGTTCTCGAACACCGGCCCGTCCTTCACCACCTTCGGCGGGATCGCGCGAGCGGCGTCGGTCAGGCGAAGGAACTCGTCCATGAGCGGCCGCCGCTCGATGTCGAGGGGGAGGCCGAAGGTGAGGGCGAGGCGGCGCCGTGTCGCGTTCGCGTTCGCGAGGATGCGGAAGCCCCGCGGATAGCCGGGGATGTCGTCGAACAGGACCGCCGGCGAGTCATCCGTGTGATGGAGCATCTCGGTGATCCGCCCGATGTCCTCCTGCCACGAGGCGCCGCGCACGTCGCGGACCTCGCCCAGGTCACGTGCGGCGGCGATCCACTCGCGCAGGTCGCGATAGCGCATTCCCATCTCGCTCCTCCAGCAGCCCCGCCGCGTTAATGGTCATACCAATTATGGCCTGCGTCAGGGCTTCGCCGTCTCGGTGAACCATTCGGTCGGCAGCTCCCGTCCGACGCCGGCGTCGCGCGCCGCGCGGTACACGGCGTAGCCGGCGGCGGCGAACTGGATCCCCAGGCCGCTGGACACGCCCAGACCGCCTCCGGTGAACAGGGTGATGTCCTCGGGCGATCGTCGGCCCGCGCGGCCGGCGATCACCTCACCGAGCTCGGCCATCTTGCGGCGCAGGTCGGCGGGCGGATCCCGCACCTCCGTCGCTTCGACCGGCCCCTGACCGGGCGGGAAGTGGAAGGTCGCGGCGTCACGGCTGCGGACCGCGATGAGCGCCGCGCGATCCAGTGTCGCGTCGTCGATCTCGTGGCTCTGGACCGAGTTCACATGCTGGCCCGGCTCGAGCCAGGCGCCCGCGATGACCGGGTCGTGCGAATTCGTCGCCAGCACCACGATGTCGGCGTCGGCGACGGTCTCGCGGGCCGTCCGTGCGGGCGCGACCGGGATACCCACCTCGGGTGCGAGACGGGCGCAGAAGCGCTCCGCATGCGTCGGGTCGGTGCTGTACACGCGGACGTCGGCGAGGTCACGCACCCGAGCCAGAGCGCGCAGCTGCATCTCCGCCTGCCACCCCGAGCCCACGAGCGCCACGCGGCGCGCATCGGTCCGGGCAAGGTGTCTCGCGGCCACCGCGCTGGTGCATCCGACGCGCGCCCGCTGCAGCTCGCCATCCTGGATGATCGCCAGCGGCACGAGCGTCTCGATGTCGAAGAGCAGGACGAGCCCGACATAGCGGCCGCCGGGCGCGGAGGCGATCTTCTCGCGGCGGCGGCGACCGTCGCGCGTGAACTCGTGAGTGTGATCCGAAGAGAGTCGCAGCGCGTGCACGCCATGGCGAGGCAGGGAGCCGTCCATCGACTTGAACAGGTAGTGGCGCCCCTCACCGAGCGGCGTGTACGAATGCGAGCGCGGCCGATTCGTCGCCCGTCCGCTCGCGAGATCGCCAAAGGCCTCCTCGAGCGCGGTGATACACGCGTCCAGGTCCAGCACGCGCAACACGTCGGCGTTGTCCAGGAGGAGCGTCACGGATGCACGTCCTGGGTGAACCATTCGGTGGGGAGCTCATGGCCCGCGCCCGCGGCCTTCGCCTTCTGGTACAGGAGCGCACCCGCGGCGGCGAACTGGAAGCCCATCCCGATGTTGTTCAGGAAGCAGGTGACCTGCTCGGGAGCCTCGCGCCCGGGAACGCGGCCAGCGATGAGGTCGGGCAGCGTCGGCAGCGTGGCGAAGTCGATCTCCTCGAGCAGGCGCCAGCCCTTGCCGGCCGTCGTCTCGGGGAGCTCGACACCTCGCGCGACCACGTGCGTGGGGGCGTCGTTCCGGCTGTGGATCACCACGCGGTCCGCCCGGCGGATCGCCGCCGGCTCGATCTCGGGGCGCTTGATCGAGGACAGGTGCACGCCCGGCTCGACCCATCGGGCGAAGAACACGTGATCGATGCTGCTCGTGGCACAGACCACGATGTCCGCCCCGCGCACCGCCTCCTCCGGCGTCGCGGCCGGCAGGATCTCGATGCCCAGCGTGGCCGACCACTCACCGGCGAATGCGCGCACGTGCTCGGCTGTGGTGGACCAGCAGCGGACGCGGCGGATGTCACGCACCGCGCCCATCGCCATGAGCTGGCCTCCGGCCTGCCAGCCCGTTCCGATGAGGCCGATCTCGTGAGCGTCGGCCCGGGCGAGGTGCCTGGCCGCGATGCCGTTCGTCGCGCCGACGCGCATCCGCTGGAGCACCCCGTCCGGGAAGATCGCGAGCGGCTCACCGGTCTCCACGCTGAAGAGGAGGACGAGCCCCACCCAGCGGGCGCCCGGCGCGGTGGGGATCTTCTCACGACGCGCCGCGCCGCCCCGGGTCGGCCAGTGCACGATGTCCGAGTTGATGCGGACCGCGCCCACGCCCAGGGACGGCACGATGCCGTCCATCGACTTGAGCGAGTAGAGCGCGCCCGGCCGGGCGGTCGGGACGAAGCTGTCGGAACGGCGCCGGTCGGTGCCCCTCCCGTCGGCCAGGTCGCGGTAGGCCGTCTCGAGCGTCTCGATACATTCCGGCATCGTGACCAGCCGGGCGACGTCCTCGTTCGACAGGACGTACGTCACGGGCACCCCCACACGGCGACAGCTTCCTCCTTGACCGCGACGCCACCCCTGACTAGGCTCGCCCGGGTCGAAAGGTATAACAATTCGACATCTAGAGGCGGGAGGCATGGATGGACAGGCGACGACTGGTCATGTGGTTGGGGATCGTCGGGCTCCTGGGGGCGGCCTGCGGCGGCGGGACCGTCGCCACCAGTCCCACGCCCGCGGCAGCGACGAGCGCCGCGGCGAGCGTGGCGCCGACGACAAAGCCGGGCGAGCTCGATGCCGACACGATCGCGAAGGCGAAGACGGAGGGCGAGGTCGTGCTGTACACGTCGCTCTCGTCGAGCGACTCGAAGAAGATCGCTGACGCCTTCGCCAAGAGCGAGAAGAGCTACGGCATCAAGATCACGGTGAACCGCAAGTCGAGCGAGGACCTGGTGACGCAGTTCATGACCGAGGTGAAGGCCGGGAAGATCCTCGCCGACGTGCTCGAGACCGGCGGCCTCGACCTCGCACAGCCTCTGAAGGCGGGCTACCTCGAGGCTTGGAAGGTCCCCGCGGCCGCGGGCTATCCGGCGGAGCTCAAGGACGCGGGCGGGCTCTGGCACGCCGCGCGCCTGGGCGTCGAGACGATCGCGTTCAACACGACGGCCGTGCCGGCCGCCGATGCGCCCAAGACGTGGGAGGATGCGGCCGACCCGAAGTGGAAGGGGAAGTGCCTCATCGAGTCGGGCGACGTCGAGGTGCTCCTTGGCCTGGGTGAGCGCAAGTACAAGGGCGACATGGCGAAGGTCCAGGATGTGCTGACCCGGACGATGGCCAACTGCACCCCGGCCAAGGGTCATACGGAGACCGTCGACCAGCTGATCGCCGGACAGGGCGCCATCTTCTGGGGCGCCCACGCCCACAGCACCGAGCAGAAGCGCGCCGCGGGCGCGCCGGTCGACTACATGCAGACCGAGGGCGTCGTCACGATCGACGGCCCGGGCCTCGTCAAGGGCGCGAAGCATCCGAACGCCGGCAAGGTGTTCCTCAACTGGTATCTCGGCGACGAGGGTCAGAAGGCGCTTTCCGACCTGTTCCGCGTGCCGGCAAAGCCGGGCGCCGCGAACGCGCGACTCCTGCCGAAGACGATCTACTACACCGGTCCGACGCTCGCCGATAAGTTCTCGGCGTACCAGGACATGTGGAACAAGATCGTCCTGAAGAAGTAGCCACCGCCGTGCGGGGGGCGCGCAGAGCGCTCCCCGCACGACCGGGCTCCGGGATCATCGTTCCCGCGCTCGCCGCGCTCCTGCTCCTCCTGCTCACGGCCGTCCCCGTGGCGACGCTGGTCATGGGCAGCCTGCAGATCGAAGGCCGGCCGGGATTCACCACCGCGAACTACGAGCACGTCTATTCGGATCCACGGACCTATCGGCTGCTCTTGAACTCGTTCCTGTACGCGGTCGGGACGTCGATCCTGGCCATCGGGCTGGGGACCTCGCTCGCCTTCATCGTGGAGCGCACCAACGTCCCGTTCCGGCGCGGGTTCTTCGCGGTCACGCTCGTCCCGCTGATCGTGCCGGGCATCGTGAGCACGATCGCCTGGATCTATCTCGCGAGCGGGCGGATCGGCGTCCTCAACCGCGGTCTCATGGCAGCGCTCGGCCTGGAGTCGCCGCCCTTCGAGGTGTTCAGCCTCCTTGGCATGGTCTGGACCGAAGGCCTGCACCTCTCGCCGCTGGTGTTCCTGGTGATGGTGGGTGCGATGCGCGCGATGGACCCCGCGCTCGAGGAGGCCGCCATGACCAGTGGCGCACGTCCGCTGCGCACGCTGCGCGTCGTCACGCTGCCGGTACTGGTGCCGGCGCTCGCGGCCGCCGCGCTCATCATGTTCATCAGGGGGCTGGAGTCCTTCGAGGTCCCAGCCCTCCTCGGCCTGCCCGCCGAGGTGCCCGTCATCACGAGCGAGATCTACTTCGCGCTGCGCACCTATCCCCAGGACTACGGGCTGGCCGGCGCCCTCGGTGTGGGCCTGCTCCTGGTGAGCGCGGTCGGTGTCTGGAGCTACGGCAGGCTCACGCGCCGGGCCGAACGCTTCGCCACGATCACCGGTAAGGGGTACCGGCCGCGCATCGTGGAGCTCGGCCGCTGGCGGTGGGTCGCGTTCGTCTACATCCTCGTGTATCTGCTCGTCGTCGTCGTCCTCCCGTTCCTGGTGCTGCTCTTCGTGTCGCTCGTTCCCTTTTACATCCCGAGTCTGGACATGCTCCAGAAGCTGACGCTCCAGCATTACGTCACGGTCTTCGAGCACCCGGATACGCTGCGTGCCGTCCGCAACAGCTTCGTGCTCGCGCTCTCGTCGGCCACCATCACCATGGCCCTCACCGCGGTGATCGCCTGGATCGTCGTCCGCACGACCCTGCCGGGGCGCCGTGTGCTGGACCTCCTCGCGTTCCTGCCCATCGGCATCCCCGGTCTCGTCCTGGCCGTCGCGATCATCTTCGAGCTGATCAATTTCCCGATCCCGATCTATGGGACGCTGGCGATCCTCGTGATCGCCTACGTGACCCGCTACCTGCCGTACGGGATGCGCACCAGCACCGCCGCCATGGTGCAGCTGCATCGCGAGCTGGAGGAGGCGGCCGCGGTCTCGGGCGCCTCGTGGGCCACGTCCTTCCGGCGGATCGTCGTACCGCTGCTGTGGCCGTCGCTCGTGGCCGGGTGGATCTACGTCTTCGTGGTCTCTGTGCGCGAGCTCTCGTCGTCGGTCCTGCTCGTGTCGCACGACAGCACGGTGCTGTCATTCCTGATCCTCGATCTCCAGCAGTCGGGCCAGTCGAACGCCGTCGCTGCCCTGTCGGTGATGCTCGTGCTGTCGCTCGTCGTCATCGTCGGGCTCGCCCAGCGCGCGAGCGGTCGTTTCGGCGTCAAGGAGGGTTGACGGCATGTCCGTGCTCACCGTGGAGTCGCTCCACAAGACCTACACCACCGACCGCGGCGGTGTGCACGCCGTCGAGGACGTGTCGTTCACCGTCGAGGACGGGCGCTTCTACACGCTCCTGGGACCCTCGGGGTGCGGGAAGACGACCACCCTGCGCTGTCTGGCTGGCCTGGAGCGCCCGCAGGGCGGGGTGATCCGGCTCGACGACACCGTGCTGTCGGGAGACGGGCGGTTCGTGCCGGCATTCGATCGCGACATCGGGATGGTGTTCCAGTCGTACGCGATCTGGCCGCACATGACCGTGTTCGACAACGTCGCATTCCCGCTGCGCGTCGGGAGGGAGCGGCCGAGCTCCGCTGAGGTGAAGCGGCGCGTCGAGGAGGCGCTCGCGCTCGTCGGCCTCGAGGGCCTCGAGGATCGCCCGGCGCCGCAGCTGTCCGGCGGACAGCAGCAGCGGCTCGCGCTCGCGCGGGCCCTGGTGCGCAGTCCGAAGCTGCTGCTGCTCGACGAGCCGCTGTCCAACCTCGACGCCAAGCTCCGCGAGCGCATGCGCATCGAGCTGCGCGAGCTGCAGCGCCGGCTGCGCATCACCACCGTCTATGTGACGCACGATCAGAGCGAGGCGCTGTTCCTGTCACACCGGATCGCGGTCATGCAGAGCGGCCGCATCGTCCAGGAGGCCTCGCCGCGCGACATCTACGCGCAGCCCTCATCCCCGTTCGTCGCGGACTTCGTTGGTCTGGGAACGTTCCTCCAGGGCGAGGCGACCGCCGGCGGCGTGCGCGCGCTCGGCGCCGTGGTCCGGTGCGCGCTGCCGGCGGACCTTGCTCCCGGCATGCCCGCCCTCCTGGTCGTCCGCCCGGAGAGCGTTCGGGTGCACGGCGCGCCCAGTGACGCGCCCAACGTCTTCGCGGGAACGCTGCGCGTCGCGGCGTTCCTGGGGGACCATCTGGACTGCCTGGTGCAGCTGGAGGGCGCCCTCATCCGCGCGCGTGCCCACCCCGGTACGCAGCTGCGGCGGGGGCAGAGCGTGTGGGTCGAGCTCCCGCCCGCGGAGTGCGTCGCGGTGCGCGACGACGGCTGGCGCCCGCGCGCGGTGACCGACCGGATGGGCGACGAGGACTGAGCCAGAGTTGACCGCGGGCCAATGGTCATACCATTATCGAATTCACGAGTACGGGCTGGGAGGCAGCAGATGGCAACGGCGCAGTCGGACCTGAAGCGGAAGATCACCACCCTCCGGGATCCCAAGGGTCCACCGGCGCCGAGGGAGGCGCTGCGCTCGCTTCCCGCGACGGTCGAGTGGCTTCGCGCCGAAGGCCTGCTCATGGAGACCGACACCGAGGTGTCGGGTGACCTTCAGCTCACCGGGCTGCAGAAGCACTTCGACGGCAGCTACCCGATCCTGTTCAACCGGGTGAAGGGCTATCCCCACGTGCGCGCGATCACGAACTTCTTCGCGAACATGGACATCGTCGATCGCATGTTCGGGTGGGCGGACCGAACCGCGCGGACCCGCGAGCTCGCCCACGCGCTGACCCATCCGATCCCCAACCAGGTCGTCACGCGCGATGAGGCGCCGGTCCAGCAGGAGGTCATCACCGACGACCTCGACGTGAACAAGTACATCTTCCCGATCCGCCACACCCACCTGGAGTCCGAGATCACCATCGGCTCCGGCAACAGCGTCGTGGTGGGCGACAAGTTCTGGGGCGGCAGCCACATCGGCTACAACCGCATGAACTTCCGCTGGGGAAATATCGGGACTTTTCAGATCTCACCTGGAAGCCACATGTGGCAGGTCATGACGAAGTACTACAAGGACGAGCCCGTGCCGCTGACCGTGAACTTCGGCCTGCCCGCGGCGGCCACGCTCCTGGCCGGCGGTGGCTTCGACTATGTCGTGCTGCCGCGCGGCGGCGACGAGCTCGGCGCCGCCGGTGCGGTCCAGGGCTTCCCGATGCGCGTCGTGAAGGCCGCCACGGTGGACGCGTACTCGGTGGCCGACGCCGAGTACTCGCTCGAGGGCTACCTGCATCCCCGGGACAAGCGCTACGAGACCGCCGAGGCAGAGAAGGCCGACATCCAGGGGCGGTTCCATTTCCACCCGGAGTGGGCCGGCTACATGGGCAAGGCCTACAAGGCGCCCACGTTCCATGTCACGGCGATCACCATGCGCAAGCGCACCGAGCGCCCGTTCATCTACCCGATGGGCGTGCACATGTACGACTGCAACAACATCGACACGACGGTCCGTGAGGCCGCCTTCTACGAGCTGTGCGAGCGTATCCAGCCCGGGCTCATCCACGACGTGAACATTCCCTTCCCGATGACCGACTGGGCGGGCGCCATCCTCCAGGTCAAGAAGCGCCTGAAGACCGACGACGGCTTCGTGCGCAACATGCTCGCCGCGGCGATGGCCTGCAGCTCGGGGATGCGCCTGTGCATCGCCGTGGACGCCGACGTGGACATCTATTCGATGGACGACATCATCTGGGCCCTCACCACGCGGGTGCACCCGCGCGACGACATCCTCAACCCGGTGCCCGGCGGTGCCGGCCAGACGTTCATCCCGTCCGAGCGGCTCACGGCCGGCAGCGCGCAGTGGACCGCCATGAACACGCGGTTCGAGGGCGGCATGGCGATCGACGCCACGGTGCCCTTCGGCTACGAGAACGATTTCATGCGCCCCGTGTACCCGATCGACCGGGTCGACCCCACCGGATGGTTCGACGCCGACCAGATCGCGAAGGGGAAATCGCTCATGAAGACGCAGTCGTGGGCCGAGGTGCTGGCGAAGAGCGGTCGCTGAGCGGGACGATGCTGGGCGGCCTGCGCGTCGTCGAGATCCCGGGGAACGACATATGGGGTGCCGCGGCCGTCGGGCACTGCGGCCGGATCCTCGCGGACCTTGGCGCAGACGTGGTCAAGGCGGAGCCGCCGGCAGGCGATCCTGTGCGCAGCGTGCCACCCTTCGTCGGCGAGCGCGCCGATCCCGACCGCGGCCTGCTCTGGATCGCGCTCAACGCCAACAAGCGCGGCGTCGTGCTCGAGCCCGCGGACGAGGTCGCGCGGGCGCGGCTGCTGAGCGATGCCGACGTCGTCCTCCAGCCGACGCTGGTCGTCGACCCCGCCGCCGCGGATCCGCGTCTGATCCTCGTGACGCTGACCCCGTACGGCACGAGCGGTCCGCTCGCGCGCACGCCGGCCTCCGATCTCGAGGTGACCGCCTCGAGCGGGAGCCTCTGGCTCGCCGGCGAGCCGGGCGGCGCGCCGGTGCGCACCACGCTGCCACAGTCGCCGTTCTGGACGGGCATGTACGCCGCCGCGGGAGCGCTCCTCGCGGTCATCGCTCGGCGATCGACCGGCCGTGGCCAGCACGTGGACGTCTCCGGGCAGCAGAGCATGGTCACCGTGCACCCGCCCGCGGCCGTGTTCGCCGACGTGGCGCGCGAGGAGCACATGCGCCTGGGGCCGAACCTCTTGGGGCGCAGCATCGTCGGCGCGCGGTTCCGCAACATCTGGCCCTGCGCCGATGGCCACGTGTCCTTCGCGATCCAGGGCGGACCGATCGGCCGCCACACCGGGCGGATGCTCGCGGCCTGGATGGTCGAGCGCGGCATGGACGCGCCGCGCCTCCGCGCAGTGGACTGGGAGACCTTCGACAACCGGACGCTCTCGCAGGCCGACGTCGATCTGCTTGAGGCGGAGGTCGGAGCGTTCCTGAACACGCTCACCAAGCGCGAGTTCTTCGAGGGCGTGATCGTCCGCAACATGCTCGGCTATCCGGTCGCCGACGCGGCCGACATCTACGCCGACGAGCAGCTCCTCGCGCGCGCCTTCTGGCAGGACGTCAGCATCGACGGCACCACGCTCTCGTTCCCCGGCGGCTTCGCGCTCTTCGACGGCGAGCGGCCCGGCATCCGGCGTCCGCCACCCACGCTCGGGGAGCACACCGCCGCGGTCCTGAACGAGGTGCGCTCCGTGCCCGCCGGGACCGCGAGGACGCGATGAACTCGTCCAGCGGTGCGAGCGCCGGGTCGCGCGCGCCCCTGCAGGGAACGCGCGTCGTCGAGCTCGGCTGGGCCGCGGCCGGTCCGCTCGTCGGCACGTACCTGGCGATGCACGGGGCCGACGTCATCCATCTCGAGTCGTCGACGGCGCTCGACCCCTTCCGTTCCACCTATCCGCCGTTCAAGGACAACATGCCGGGGCCGGACCGTGCGGCGATGTTCTCCTTCTACAACGCGGGCAAGCGCGGCGTCACCCTCGACCTGAAGCAGCCGGCGGCCGTCGCCCTGGCGCTGCGCCTGATCGCGATGGCCGACGTCGTCATCGAGTCGTTCCCCGCCGGCACCCTCGCCCGGCGCGGGCTCGGCCTCGACGTGCTGCGTGCGACCAGGCCGGAGCTGGTCATCCTCTCCAGCTGCAACCAGGGCCAGACGGGACCGCACGCGCAGCACCCCGGCTATGGGAGCCAGCTCACCGCGCTCGCGGGGTTCACGCAGCTGCTCGGTGACCCGGAGCGCACGCCGGTGATCCTGTACGGCCCGTACATCGACTACATCGCCGTGGGCTACGGCGTGGTCGCGATCCTCGCCGCGCTCGATCGGCGCGCGCGTACCGGCGAGGGCTGCGTCATCGACCTCTCGCAGTACGAGGCCGGTCTGCAATTCATGGCGCCGGCGCTGCTCGAGTACGAGGCGAACGGCACAGTGCCGACGCGCGCCGGCAATCGCGACCGGGTCGCGGTACCGCATGGCGTGTATCCGACGAGCGAGCCGGACAGCTGGATCGCGCTCTCGGTCTGGGACGACGCGGAGTGGGTGCGGCTGCGCGAGGCGCTCGGCGATCCCGAGTGGTCGCGCGACGCGGATCTCGCGGTCGCGGACGGGCGGCGCGGCCGCGAGCCCTGGATCGACGAGCGGATCGCGGAATGGTCGCGCCGCCAGCCGCGCGCGGGCGCGGTCGCACGCCTGCGATCGCACGGCCTGCGCGCCGCCCCGGTGGAGACGGTGGGCGAGCTCTTCGACGACCCGCAGCTGGTGCATCGCCGGGCCTGGCGCACGGCGAGCCACCCCGTGATCGGGGACGTGCGGCTCATGGCCGCGCCGTTCCTGCTCTCGGATGCCGATCAGGGCCCCGATCGGCCGGGGCCCACGCTCGGCCGGCACACCGAGGAGGTGTTCCGTGGCATCGTCGGCCTCGACGCGGACGAGTACCGTGCGCTGGAGGCGGCGGGAGTGTTCAAGTAGCCACGCCCGGAAGCGGAGCCGATGACATCGCCCGGCGGAAGGGTGAGCACCTGAAGCTCGCCGCGGAGGGCGACGTCGAGACGCGCACGACCGCGGGGTGGGAGGATGTCCACCTCATCCACGACGCCCTCCCGACGACCGACGCCACGTCCGTGGATCTCTCCACGCGATTCCTCGGCCACACCCTTCGGCTCCCGCTCGTCATCGCCGGCATGACCGGCGGGCACGGACGGGCGGTCGCGGTGAACGAGCTGCTGGCGCGCGTGGCCGAGCGGGCGGGCATCGCGATCGGTGTCGGCAGCCAGCGCGCCGCGCTCCGTGATCCCTCGCTCGTCCCGACGTACGCCGTCGTGCGTGAGACCGCGCCGCACGCATTCGTCATCGCCAACGTGGGGATCTCCCAGCTGCTGCCTCAGGGGAAGGAGCCCGCGCTCTCGGCCAAGGACGTGCGCCAGGCGGTGCGGATGGTGCGCGCCGACGCGCTCGCGCTGCATCTGAACTTCCTCGAGGAGTCGGTGCAGCCTGAGGGTCAGACGCGCGCGACCGGGTCCCTCGCGGCGATCCGCGCCCTCACGCGATCGTCACCGGTGCCGGTCATCGCGAAGGAGACCGGCGCGGGCATCTCGCGCGCCACCGCCATCCGGCTGAAGCGCCTGGGCGTCGCCGCCATCGATGTCGGCGGTGTCGGCGGGACGTCCTTCGCGGCGATCGAGGGGATGCGCGCGGGCATGTCCGGCGACACGCTGCGCATGAGCCTGGGCGAGCGCTTCCGCGAGTGGGGACTACCCACCGCGGTGGCGGTGCTCGGCGCAGGAGCGACGCGTTTGCCGGTGATCGCCACGGGTGGCGTGCGCAGCGGGCTCGACGCGGCGAAGGCGCTCGCGCTCGGCGCGACGCTGGTCGGGGTGGGGCGCCCGCTGCTGCAGGCGGCGCTGCAGGGCGAGCAGGCGTGCCTGGACTGGCTCGCCGCCTTCGAGCTCGAGCTGCGGACCGCCGTCTTCCTGTGCGGTATCAAACGGGCGACGGATCTTCGTCGCGCGCCGATCGTGATCACCGGTCGATCGAAGCTGTGGGCTGACCAGCTCGCATATCGTCGCGCCCCGCTTGGTCCATCGCGCGCTCGCTCGTCCTGAGAGCAAGCACGCGATCGGTCCACGGGTCATGGCTCCTCCGAGGGATGGCATGGCGCGCGATCTCGTCGACACTTGCAGCACCGTGTATCGCTTTCGTAACGCGCCCCTGCGCGCCCTGCTCGCCCTCACCGTCGTGCTGGGCATCGCGCTGCTCTGCGGCTCACCCGCGAACGCCGATGAGCCGCCGCGCGCGATCCCGGCGGCGCGCGCGTACCCCCGTGCGTTCGCCACGTATGACGCGCTCATCGCCTACGCGACAGGGATCGCGGCCGATCAGACCGCGCTGAACACGCGCCGCGACGCGTCCCAGGCCGAGCGTGAGGTGCTGGCGCGCGACGCGCGTCTGGCCGTCCGTGGCGGCACCGCGTTCGATCCCCAGGCCGAGCGCGGCCAGGCCCCAGCGATGGCGGCGGTGCGGGCACGTCTTGGTGAGCTCGAGACGATCGATCAGCAGCTCGTCAGCGCAGGTGCGCTCACGAGCGCAGAGACCGGGTGGCGGATGCCGACCGAGGGCCGTGTGACGCAGCCCTTCGGGCCATCGCGCCTCGCGCTCGAGCCGCCGCGCGTGTGGAGCGGCGTCGCGTATGCGCACTTCCACGAGGGCGTCGACCTCGCCGGTGCGTGGGCCGCGCCCGTCGTCGCACCGGCGCGCGGGCGGGTCGTCTTCAGCGGGATCATGGGCGATGGCGCGATGGTCGTCGTGCTGGTGCACGACGGCGGGCTGGTGTCGCTGTACGCGCAC
>DASSPF010000197.1:0-47797 GCA_035699805.1 Candidatus Limnocylindria bacterium
TGAGTACAGCGCGAAGAGCAGCGGCATCTGGAGCAGGAGCGGGAGGCAGCCGGCCATCGGATTCACCCCACGCTCCTTGTAGAGCTTCATCTGCTCCTCGGCGAAGCGCGGCCGGTCCTTGGCGTACTTGCGCTTCAGCTCCGCGAGCGCCGGTCCGAGCTCCTGCATCGCGCGTTGCGAACGGATCTGCTTCACGTACAGCGGATACAGCGCGAGGCGGATCGCGACGGTCACGATGATGACCGCGAGGCCGAAGTCCTTGATGAACGAGTACGCGAAGAGCGCGACGGCCATGAGCGGATGGACGAGGAAGAGATTCCAGATGTCGGGCATCAGGCCCTCCGTCCGGGCACCGGGTCATAGCCACCGCGGCTGAAGGGGTTGCATGAGAGGACGCGCCGCACGGCGAGCAGCATGCCGACCACCACCCCGCGCGTCTCGACCGCCTCGATGGCGTACTCCGAGCAGGTGGGGGTGTAGCGGCAGGCGGGCGGCAGTTGTGGACTGATACGGCTCTTGTAGAAGCGCAGGACGGCGACCACGGCGCGCTTCACCGGCCGGCGCCTTCGCGCAGGACCGCCGCTGCGTCGGCCACCAGACCCTGGAAGTCGGCGTTCGCCGAGGCCGGCCGTACGCTCACGACCACATCGACGCCGGCGCTCGCCGGGGCGGACGCGATAGCCAGACGGAAGGCTTCACGGACGCGACGGCGCGCGCGGTTGCGTTCCACCGCTTGTCCCATCGAGCGTGCGGCGGTCACCGCCACGCGGGGCCCTGGATGGACCGTGGCCAGGACGCGCGCGCCGAACGCCGTGCGCCGGAGCGAGCGGCCCGTGGAACGGACTGTGGCGATCTCACTGGAACGCCGCAGACGCGCGGCGCGCATCACAGGCGTCGGATCAGACGACGACGATGCGCTTGCGGCCACGCGCGCGACGAGCCGCGAGGACCTTGCGGCCGCCCGTCGTCTTCATGCGCGCTCGAAAACCGTGCACTCGCGCGCGCCGACGCGTTTTTGGCTGGTACGTGCGCTTCACGATCGAGTCCCTTCTCCCCGGAGAACGGTAGGTGGTGAGTTGCGGTCGTGATCGACGGGTGTGTTCGGCAAGTCTATACGAGCGCGCTCGGTGCGCGCTCCTTCGCTGGTTGCCCGGCAATTCGACGCGGTGCTACTGTTCGACGGCTTCCAAGTGGGCGGGTCCATCTTCCGCGGTTCCATCGGTGTGGCATCAGTCGCGCAGCGTCATGTGGGGAGCGTCAGCCGTGGTATTCGAGCGCAGACCGGGCGAACCGATGAACCTCAAACAGCTGTGGTCGGCCGCCCTCGGTGAGCTGCAGCTCACGCTCTCGAAGGCGAACTACGAGACCTGGTTCAAGGACACCGCGATCGTCTCCGAAGAGGATGACGTCTTCATGATCGGCGTGCCCAACGCATTTGCGCGGGAGTGGCTGGAGAACAAGTACCGCACGCAGGTGCGCGAGACCCTCAAGGGCCTTCTCTCCCGGACCGTGGATGTCCGCTTCGTGAACCTCACCGCTGCCTCGGCCCGGTCGGACCGGCCGGTGGCCGCGGTCCCCGGCGTCAGTGGCTCGTCGAGCGCCCAGGCGGCCCCGGAGCGGCCCCGGGAGGCCGCTGTCGGGGCGCAGCTCAACCCCCGCTACACGTTCTCCACGTTCGTCGTGGGGTCGAACAATCGGCTGCCCCATGCCGCGGCACTGTCCGTGGCCGAGCGTCCGGGTCACTCGTACAACCCGCTCTTCATCTACGGTGGGTCGGGCCTCGGCAAGACCCATCTCATGCACGCGATCGGCCACGCGGTGGTGAGCCGCCACCCGAAGAAGCGCGTCGCCTACGCGACGAGCGAGAAGTTCACCAACGAGTTCATCAACTCGATCCGCGCCCAGAAGGGCGAGGAATTCCGTGAGCGCTATCGCCGGATCGATGTGCTCCTCATCGACGACATCCAATTCCTGACCGGCAAAGAGGGCACGCAGGAGGAGTTCTTCCACACCTTCAACGCCATCCATGAGGAGGGGAAGCAGATCGTCCTCTCGAGCGACCGGCCCCCGAAGGCCATCGAACGGCTCGAGGATCGGCTGCGCTCCCGCTTCGAGTGGGGCCTTATCGCCGACATCTCGACGCCGGACCTGGAGACGCGGATCGCGATCCTGCGCGCCAAGGCCGAAGCGCAGTCCATTCCGGTGCCGGCGCCGGTGATCGACTTCCTCGCGACGCGCATCGTGTCCAACATCCGCGAGCTCGAGGGCGCGCTCACGCGGCTGGTCGCGTACGCGACACTCCAGGCCGTCCCGGTCACGCCGCAGCTCGCACAGGAGATCCTGCAGAACATCCTGTACAACCCTCGCCAGAAGACGCTCTCGCCCGAGAAGATCGTGGAGACCGTGGCGCGCTACTACGGGGTGCCCGTGGAGCAGCTGCGTGGCAAGGCCCGCGACAAGCAGGTCGTGCTGCCCCGGCAGATCGCGATGTACCTGATGCGCGAGGAGACCGAGGCGCCGCTCCTGCGGATCGGCGAGGCCCTCGGCGGACGGGACCACTCCACGGTCCTCCACGGCTGCGAAAAGATCGAGCGGGAGATGGCCGAGGACGATGATTTCCGGCGCGATGTCGGCGCCGTCCGGGAGATGCTGTACTCCGACTAGCTGCTCGCCCGGGCGCCCGGGGTCGCGTCGGCCCGAAAACCGGCGAAAAACCGCAGGTTTCGAACCTTCTCCGGCTTGTGGATAAGGCCACCGAATGTGTGGATAAGCGCACCCATTTGTGGACAGACGCCTCGCAAGTGTGCTCCGCAGACGATCATCTGTCCGAAAGAGAGACAATTAGGGAGTTTTCTCCCGACTCCTCCCCAGCCCGTCCATGGTCCGTCCACCGTCCGTCGCGATCTTGGTGCAGCGACTCGGCGCCGGCCCGCCTGGGGGAGCGCGACATCAGCATCTCGGAAGTCGCATAGTCCACACCACTACTGCTAGTGACTACTGCGTAAAGACATATAGCCAGGAAGGACGGGGACGGGCGTGAAGGTCACTTGTCTACAGGAGAACCTCGTGCGAGGTCTCCAGATCGCGGGCCGCGCCGTATCGACGCGTGGGAGCCTGCCGATCCTCGGCAACGTGCTCCTGCGGACCGAAAGCGGACGGCTGAAGCTCACCGCGACGAACCTCGAAGTGGGTATCAACGTCTGGGTGCCGGCGAAGGTGGATGACGATGGGGCCATCACCGTCCCGGCGAAGCTGTTCACCGACTTCGTCACATCGCTCCCGCCCGGTCCGGCCGAGCTCTCCCTGAACGTCCGCACCAAGACCGTGCACCTGAGGAGCGGCCCATACGAGGCGAACTTCAAGGGCATGGATGCGGAGGAGTTCCCGATCATCCCCGTCGGTCCGGAGAAGCCGACCACACGCCTCTCGAAGTCGACGCTGCGGCGGATGATCGGCGAGGTCGCGTTCGTGGCGACGACGGACGACAGCCGTCCGGTGCTCACCGGTGTCCTCACCACCTTCGAAGGCGACCGCATCACCATGGCCGCGGCAGATCCGTACCGGCTGTCCGTGCGGACGGCGCAGCTCCTGGCCAAGGTCGACACGAAGCTCGAGGTGATCATCCCGGCGCGAAGCCTCCTCGAGGTACAGCGGATCATCGAGGACACCGAGGACCCCGTCGATATCTTCATCACCCCGAACGGGAGTCAGGTGATCTTTCACACCGAGGAGGCCGACCTCGTCTCACGGGTCATCGAGGGCCAGTTCCCCAACTACCGACAGGTCATCCCGAGCGGAAAGGCGGCGACCCGCATCATCGCTCAGCGCGAAGATCTGCTCCAGGCGACCCGCCTCGCGTCGCTGTTCGCACGCGACTCGGCGAACATGCTGCGGTTCGCGGTCGACCCCAGCGCCCAGCCTCCGCTCGTCATCAGCGCGAACGCGGCCGAGGTCGGAGACAACACCGCCAAGGTCGATGCCTCGGTCGACGGACAGAACACCACGATCGCGTTCAATTCGCGGTTCATCTCCGACGCGCTCGGGAGCCTCACGGCGCCGGAGATCGCCCTCGAGCTCGGTGGACCCCTCGCGCCCGGCGTGCTGAAGATCGTGGGCGACGACACGTATCTCCATGTGGTGATGCCGCTCCGCATCCCGGCCTAGCGCCATGCGCGTCACGGATCTGGCGCTCGAGGACTTCCGCTCGTACGCGGAAGCGACACTCGTCTTCGGCGGCGGCACGACCGCGTTCATCGGCTCGAACGGCGCGGGGAAGACGAACCTCCTCGAGGCGATCCATCTGGCCGCGCGGGGGGACTCGCCGCGCGCCCATGACGACACGGAGATGGTCCGCTGGGGCGCGACCGCCGCACGTGTCCGGATCGAGGTCGATCGCGCGGAAGGACATCGTCGGGTGGAGGTCGTGCTGTTCGCCCCGCCAGCGGGCGAGCGCCGGCGACCGCGTCGGTACCTCCTGGACGGGGCCGGACGACGCAGCGACGACGTCACCGGCGAGCTGGTGGTCGTGGCGTTCTTCCCGGAGGACGTGGATCTGCTGGGCGCGGCACCATCGTCCCGGCGCCGGTATCTCGACGCCATGCTCGGGCAGGTGGAGCGGACGCACCGACGCGAGACACGGGAGATCGCGCGTGTCCTGGAACAGCGCAACGCGCTCCTGCGGGTGGCGCGCGACGACATGGTCCTGCCGGAGGAAGAGCTCGCGTTCTGGGATCGAGAGCTCATCCGCCTGTCATCGGCGATCTCACTGCGGCGCGCACGACTCGTCGCGGAGCTGGCGGAGCCGTTCCGTGAGGCGACCGCACGGTTCAGCGGCGCCGCCGGCCTGGATGTCGCCTACGGCGGCCAGGTGGATGGGGAAACGGTCGAGGAGCGCAGTGTGGCGTACGAGGCGCTCCTGCGGGAGAAGCGGGAGCGCGAGCGGTGGCAGGGGACCACGCTGGTGGGTCCACACCGCGACGACCTGCAGGTGACCGCGCGCGGCCGCGGCCTGCCGTCGTTCGCATCGCGTGGCGAGCATCGGAGCGCGGTGCTGGCGCTGAAGATCGCCGAGGCCGCGTGGCTCACGGATCGGGTGGGCGAGCCGCCAGTCTTCCTCCTTGACGACGTGTTGTCGGAGCTCGATCCGGGCCGGCGCGACGCGCTCGCCGCCGCCATCCCCGCCGGTGCGCAGGTGTTCCTGACCGCCGCGACCACGACGGCGCTCCCCGAAGCGCTCCGCGAGCGCGCCGTGCTCGTGCCCGTCCGGCGTGGGGAGGTCGGGTGATGAGGCCGATCGCACACGCCGTCGCACGAGCGCTTCACGCCCTGGGAGTCGATCGCGACGTCGCACGGGTCGAGGCGATCCGCGTCTGGCCCGAGGTGGCCGCAAGCGTTCTCGGACGGGATGCGGAGCTCACCCGCGCGGTCCGGGCCGACGAAGGCACCCTCGTCATCACGGTGCCGACCGCGCAGTGGGCGGGCGAGATCAGGCTGCGCGAGCGCGAGCTCCTCGCGGCGCTCCGTGAACGGGCGCCGGCCAGCGCCATCACGCGGCTTCGACCGACGCCTGCGGCCACACCACGCACCTAGAATCTGGGAGACTCGCGGCGATGCCCACGATGTCCTTTGCCGCGAAGGTCGGCAGCACGTCCGGTGTTCGACCAAGCAAGTCGGACGTCCAGATCGCGCATGAGCCCGAGACCGGCGCGCTCCTGCGCACCAAGGGTCGCCTGTATCTGGTCTGCGAGGTCTCCGGAACGGGATCGCCCACCACGGGCATGCAGATCGCTCGCGAGGTCGCCGAGCTCGCGGAGCACGAGTACTTCTACGACCTCTCCGCCGGCATCGAGGTGTCACTTCGCCGCGCGCTGACCCAGGCGAACCGACGCGCCGCGCAGCGGCTGCGCGAGCACCGCACCAGCTCGACCCTGCATCTGGCCTGCGCCGTCGTGGTGAACAACGAGATCTATGGCGCCCGGATCGGTGCCGCACAGGTATTCCTCGTACGGCGGGCGCGTCTCTTCCTGCCCGGTGACGAGCCGGGTGAGCTCGCTGACTTCGTGCACCGCACGACGACCCGCGATGCAGCCTCGCTCGGGAGCGACCCCGAGATGCTGCCGAAGATCTGGCGACAGACGATCGAGGGCGGAGACACCCTGATCATCGCGAGCCGCGCGCTGGTCGAAGGGATCGGCGCCGAGGCGCTGAAGGGCGCCGCCATCACCCTCCATCCGCGCGCCGCGGCCGAGCACGTCCATAACCGGGCGGTGGCCGACGGGGTCGGCGGCAGCGACGCGGCGATCTTCGTGGAGCTGACCCAGGCATCAGGCGCCGCCGCGCGTGTCGCGCCTGAGCCCGCCACGCTCGTGCGCCCGGACGAAGTGGTGATCGCGGAGACGATCCGTTCACGCCTCGATGTGTTGTGGCGGCTCCGGCCGCGCCTGGGCGGGCTGGTGCGCGCGGCGACGACGCCCATGACGAGCGCCGCCACGAAGGGCGTCGCCGTGGGCCTCGAGCTGATGCCGCGACGCGCCGCCGCGCTGCCGAGGCATCCAGACACTGCGCGGGCGCGCTCCCGCCGCCAGCGCCGCGCGGTGACGACGCTCGCGGTGTTCCTGCTCGTCACGGCGAGCGGGGTGGGTGTTCTCGCGTACCGCGATTACGAGTCGACGCGCGCGGGACGCGAGTACCAGCTGGCCGTCGTCAGTGCCGAGGAGGAGCTCGCGTCCGCCCACCGGCTCGCGGAGCGAAAGCCGCCCGATCCCGACCTGGCGCGTGAGCGGATCGCGAGCGCGCGGGCGAAGATCGCGACCGCGCTGGCGTCCCCACTCGCCGATCGAGAGCGTCTTGCCGCGCTCAGTGCGGACGCGGATGCGCTCGTCGACCGCCTCGATGGGGTGATCATCGACCTCGGCCGTGTCGCCGCTGGGGCGAAGCCGACCGGGGTCATCGGCAACGTGAACGGTCTCTACGTCGTCGACCCCGGTGCCGGGCGCCTGTGGCGCGTCTTCGGCGACCCGCTCCAGACCGGCCCGGTCATGCAGCGGGGCGCCCGCGGGGTCGGAGGGCCTTCCGCCGTCGCGTGGCAGGCCGACGTCCTCTACGTCCTCGACGACGCCCGCAAGCTGTGGCGCGCCGAGGGCGATCAGATCCGCGACGTCACGCCGGTGGACACCGGTACGTGGAGATCCGCGACGGACATCGCCATCTTCACCGCGAATCTGTACGTCTTGGATCCGGCGGCGGGACAGGTGTGGAAGCACGAGTCGCCCGACGGGATACGGTTCGCCGGCGCGACCGCGTACCTCGCGGCGGCGCTGCCGCCAGACAGTCCGCGGTCGCTGGCCGTCGACGGAGATGTGTGGATCGTGAACGGAGCGGGGGAGATCCTGCGCTTCCGCCGCAATCCGCTCGCCACGACCGCCGCCCGCGTCGACTTCACTCCGCGCTGGCAGGGGACCGCGGCGCGACCGAACGCCATCCAGGCGGTCACCGGGCAGAACAACATCTACGTCCTGGATGCGGCTGCTCGCCTGGTCATCCAACTCTCACGCGACGGTCGCGAGCTGACCCGTGCCGCGCTCCCCGCGACGCTCCCCGAGCCCTCCGCGTTCTACGTGTCGGAGGTCTCGAGAGTGGCGTACACCCTGCACGGATCGAAGATGGTGGCGACGAGCCTCGATCGTTGATACCGCTCCACAGCACCACCCCCATACGGCGCTTCCCCGTCGTCACACGGCTCCTCCTCGGGCTCAACGTCGCACTGTGGGTCTACGTCCTCACGCTCGCTCGACAGCCGGGCGGCGCATCGGAGTTCTACGAGCGCTACGCGTTCGACTGGACCGCCTTCAGCGCCGCCCTGGTGGGGGGCCGCGCCACGCTCGACACGTTCATCCCGCTCGTGACCCACATGTTCCTGCACGGCGGGTGGCTCCACGTGATCGGCAACATGCTCTATCTGTGGATCTTCGGCGACAACGTGGAAGACGCGATGGGCAGCGCTCCGTTCGCGCTGTTCTACCTGCTGTGCGGGATCGTGGGCGCGATCGGCCAGGGGGTCGTGGCCCCGGCGCCCATGGTCGGCGCCTCGGCGGCGATCGCCGGCGTCCTCGGGGCGTACCTCGTGATGTTCCCGACCGCGCGCATCTCCACCCTCGTGTTCCTCGGTATCTTCATCAGCATCGTCGAGCTGCCCGCGATCATCGTCATCGGCATGTTCATCCTGGTGCAGCTCCTCGAGGCGCTGGGCGAGCTGCGCATCGCGGTGCACCCGGCCACGCAGGGCATCGCGTACTTCGCCCACGTGTTCGGCTTCCTGGCAGGCATGCTGCTCCTGCCGATGCTGCGGCGCGGTACCGCGACGCGCCGACCCCGCGGCGGCTGGGGGTAACCTAGGGCGATGCTCGTGCCATGCACGGTCGAGTCGGTCCGCGTGCACGTGCTCACCGGCCAGCACGTCGTGCTGCTCCAGCCGAAGGAAGGCAATCGGCTCCTGCCGATCTGGATCGGGCCCGATCAGGCGCACAGCATCGCCACACGCATCGCCGGGATCGCGAGCGAGCGTCCACTGACACACGACCTCTTCATGGACGTCATATCGAAGCTCGGCGCCGAGATCACGCGCATCGTGGTGAAGGACCTCGTCTCGGACGAGGCGGGCGGCGGGATCTTCCACGGCAGCCTCTTCCTGCACCTTGGAGACAAGGAGATCGAGATCGACTGCCGCCCATCCGACGCGATCGCCCTCGCGGTGCGCTGCGACGCCCGCATCCTCGTCGCCGACGCGGTCCTCGACCGCTCGGCGATCCTCGCCGAGAGCGAAGAGGACCAGAATCTCACGATCTTCAAGGAATTCATCGAGTCACTGCCGGAAGACCCGAAGACGCCGCCGCCGGGCTAGAGCGGCGAGCGGCCCAAGCGCCCATCCGTGCACGGCCGAGGGCTGATGCAGCAGCATGGTGCCGTGTCGGTCATCTCGAGCACGCCGGACAGCACGACCCCGACGGTCGACGTCGTCGTCCCCGTGTACAACGAAGAGCGCGACCTTGGTCCGAACATCACGCGGCTGCACGCGTTCCTGACGACCCAGTTCCCATTTCCGGCGGTCATAACGATCGCCGACAACGCCAGCCGTGACGGCACGCTGGCCATCGCCGAGCGCCTTGCCGCCGAGATGGCCGGCGTCCGGGTGCTGCACCTTGATGCGAAGGGTCGCGGGCGCGCGCTGCGCGCGGCATGGCTCGCGAGCGAGGCGACCGTCGTCGCGTACATGGACGTCGACCTCTCGACGGACCTCAAGGCGCTGCTCCCACTGGTCGCACCGATCATCTCGGGGCACAGCGACCTCGCGATCGGGAGTCGGCTCGCTCGTGGGGCGCGTACGAAGCGCGGCCCGAAGCGCGAGTTCATCTCACGCGCGTACATGCTGGTCCTTCGGCTGGCGCTCGGCGCTCGCTTCACCGACGCGCAGTGCGGCTTCAAGGCCGTGCGAGCGTCGGTCGCTCGCGATCTGATACCGCGGATCGAGGATCAGACGTGGTTCTTCGACACCGAGCTGCTGATCCTCGCGCAACGCGAAGGACTTCGCGTGCACGAGGTGCCAGTGGACTGGACGGACGACCCAGACTCGCGCGTCGCGATCGTACGCACAGCACTCGATGATCTTCGCGGCGTGATACGCCTGCGCCTTGGCCGCGGCCGAAGGTCGTAGGCCTCGTGTCCGACCGGCTCCTTGCGGTCTACCTTGGCGCGGCGGCGTGCATCGTCTATCTCGCCGCGGGGTTCGGTCTGCTGACCGACTACGACTACTACGGCCGTCTGGCCCAGGCCCTCCTCGATGGGCGCTGGTGGCTGGCCGAGTCGCCGCCCTGGCTCAACGAGCTCCTTCCGTGCGGCGAGGGGCGGTACTGTGTGGCCTACCCGCCTCTGCCCGCGATCGCGACCATCCCGCTCGCGGCGTTCCTGCCGACCGACCTCGCCCAGGTCCTGGTCTCCCGGCTTGCCGGTGGGATCTCCTGCGGGATCTTGTACCTGGCGCTGCGTGCGTTCGGGGCGCCGCGCCTCGTCGCCTTCAGCGGATGCGTGCTCTCGGCCTTCGGCACGACCCTCTTCTTCTCCAGCGTGGACGGTCGCGCCTGGTTCGACGCACACGCTCTCGCCAGCCCGTTCCTGGCCGCCGCGTTCCTCTTCGCCGCGCGCGGCGACGCGCCCTGGATGTGCGGCGCGGCGATCGGGCTGGCGACGCTCTGCCGCCTGCCGGTGGCCGCGGCGACGCCCGCGCTGGCGCTGCTGCTCGCGCGGCGGTCAGGCCAGACGTTTCCCCGGACGCTGGGCGGCATCGTCGCCGGCGGCCTGCCGTTCGCGGGCGTGTACATGGGTTACAACCTCGCGCGGTGGGGGACGCTGCTCGACGCGGGCTACGCGCGGCTCACCGAGGGCGACGTGTTCTTCTCCAAGGGTCTCTTCTCGCCCTTCTATCTCCCGCGGCATGTCTTCGCGATCTTCCTCGAGCCGCCGGAGCTCGTGGAGGGCACCCCGTGGTTCCTGCGTCCCAGCATCAAGGGCACCGCGCTGTTCATGACCTCGCCCGCGCTGCTCTGGCTCTTCGCCGGCCTGCGTCACGTCCGCCGCGACACCGCGCTCGGTGCCGTGGCGCTCGCGGCGCTCCTTCCGCTCATCCCCGACGTCCTCCATGGCACGGTGGGCTTCGCACAGTTCGGCTACCGGTTCAGCCTCGATGCGCAGCCGTTCCTCATCGCGCTCGCGGTGGCCGGTGACGCGCGTTCCGCGGACGGGTGGCGAGCGCGGCCATCGTGGCTGTTCGTGGCGGTCGTCGCGCTCTCCGTCGTCATCAATGTGTACGCGACCATCGCGATCACCCGCTTCGGGTACTGGCAGTGACCGCGACCGGCCGCGATGCCGCGCGTGCCGACCGCCGGGCCCATCTGGCCATTGCCGGGCTCATCATCGCGGGCGTCCTGCTCCGGCTTCTCGTGCTGCGGTCGCCCGGGTTCCCGAGCGATGTCGGCACGTTCATGGCCTGGGCCGAGCGCCTCGTGCAGCTGGGACCGGCGGGCTTCTACGAGCCGGGGTACTTCAGCGACTACCCGCCCGGCTACCTCTACGTGCTCTGGCTGCTCGGGGCGCTCTTCGACGGCGAGCTCCTCCGTCTCGCGGTGAAGGCCGCCTCGATCCCCGCGGACATCGCCATCGCGCTCATCGCGGCGCGGCTCGCCTGGCGCGCGGCCGGCCGCCCCAGCGCCGTCCTCGCGGCCGGTCTGTGGATGCTCTCGCCGGGGCCGATCTTCGCCGGTCCCTACTGGGGCCAGGTCGACGCGGTGGGGACCGTGCCGTTCATGCTCGCGCTCATCCTCGCCGGTCGTGGCAGCTGGATGTCCGCGGGCGCGCTCGCGGGCGTCGCGGCGATGGTGAAGCCGCAGTTCGGACTCGCGCTCATCGTCATCCTCGCGGCCGCGAGCGTGGTCTGGCTCCGTCATGCCGACTGGCGGCCGATGATCCGCGCGGTGGGCGGGGCCGCGTGCGCGGTCCTGGCGCTGGGGCTCCCCTTCCGCACCGGACCCGCGGAGCTCGTGGCCCTGGTGCGCTCGGCCTCGGAGACGTATCCGTACACCAGCCTGTACGCGTTCAACGTCTGGTCGATCGTCGGGGACTTCTGGAAGCCGGACGATCGATTCGTCGTCCCCGGCGCGATCCTGCTCCTCGCGGGGATCGCCGGCGCCTGCGCGATCACCTGGCGCCGCCGCGATGTCGCGACGCTGCTCGCGGCAGGGGCGCTGGCCGCGTTCGCGTTCTACTTCCTGCCGACCCGCGCGCACGAACGCTATCTCTTCCCGGCGCTCGCGCTCCTCCTCCCGCTCGTCGTGTCGCGCCGCCGCCTGCTCTGGCCGTACGTCGTGCTGGCGGTCTCGTTCGCGGCGAGCCTGTACTTCGCGTTCACGCGATACCCGCAGAACGACCTACGCGCGGCGCAGTGGCTCGAGCAGACCCTCTTCACGCGGAATGGTCAGATCGCGCTCGCGCTCCTCATGCTCGCCGCCGCCGCGTACCTGTCCTGGCGGCTCTGGTGTGGCGACGCCAGCCTCGAGGCCGACCACAGCATGCGTGCTCCCACCGGTGGGTGGTCCGGATCCGCGGTCACCGCGTCCGGGCCGGCGCTGCGCCTTCCTGCGGCACTGGCGCTGGGCGGTCCACCGACGCGCCGCGACCTGGCGGCCGCGCTGCTGGTGGCGCTCGTCGTGCTCGCGACGCGCGGCTACCGCCTCGACCATCCGCGCGACATGTACTTCGACGAGGTGTACCACGCGCGTACCGCGTTCGAGCTGCTCGCCGAGCGCGACCCCTACGAGTGGACGCATCCGCACCTGGCGAAGGAGATCATGGCGCTCGGCATCCTCGCCTTCGCCGGCGATCGCGTCGTCGGCACGGAGCCGGCCGTACCGGCGCTCGCATTCGCGGTCGCGAACGACGGCACGCGCGCCTTCGCGACCACGGACGCGCTCCTGGTGCGCTCGCGCGATGGGCGCGAGCTCGCGCGGGTCGGCCTCGCGGCCGCCGGCCGTCCCGCCGCGATCGGATTCGCCGACGCGGACATCGTCGTCGCGACCGACCGGCAGGTGACGCGCTACGCGCGGGACGGCCGGGTCGTGGCGAGCGCGCCGCTGCCCGAGAGCGTCGGCCGGGTGCGTGCGCTGGTCATCGCGGAGACCCGCATCGCGGTCGGGGGTGACCGCGGGACCGCGCTCTTCCAGACGCTCGACGGCGCGCCGCAGGTCAGCCCGAATCCGGCAGTCGCCCTCACCGCGAAGCCGGACGGCAGCCAGATCTTCGCGCTCCAGGCGGACGGCGTGGTGCGGATCGTCGAGCCGCAGACCGGCAACGACTCGGTCACGCTGGCCGCGAAGGGTCCGGCGACGGCGATCGCATACGCGCAGAGCGCGAACCGGATCTTCGTGGCCCGCTCGGATACGGCGGCGCTCGACGTCATCGACATCGACGGCCGGTCGACGGACACCGTGCCGCTCGCCAACGGGCGTACTGGCGCGTTCTCCGGGAGCGCGACCGCGCTCGCGCTCGTGCCACGGACGCAGTTCCTGTACGCCCTCGCCGATGGGCGTGTCGTCGTCATCGAGACCCACGGCGCGTCTCCGTACGCCGCGATCCCGGTCGCGCGCACGGACCGCTTCCTGGGGATCGATGGCGAGGGCGACGTCCTCGTGGTGGCCGGCGGGGAGACCGCCTCGCGCGTCGAGACCGGGCGTCACGCGCTCGCGTGGCGCATCCCCGGTGTCCTGTTCGCCGCGCTGCTCGCCTTCTTCCTGTTCCTGCTCGCGCGCCGTCTGTTCGCGAGCGCGCTCGTCGCCTACCTGGTGGGCGCGGCCGTGGTGCTGGACGGCTCGATGTTCGCGCAGGCGCGCATCGGGATGAACGACATCTACGTGACGACCTTCATCGTCGCCGCCTGGTACTTCATCGTTGCCGCGCACCGCCCGCGCCGGGCGGCGTGGGCAGACCTCCTCATCGCGGGGGTGCTCGTCGGGCTGGGCGCCGCCTCCAAGTGGGCGGCGGTGTACACGCTCGCCGGGATCTTCGTGGCGGCCGTCGTGATCACCGCCCGGGCGTACGAGCGCGGACGGCCGGGCACGGGCGGGCCGCTCGATCTCCTCGCCGGCCGTGGGCGCAACGCGGCGCTGCTGTTCGGCTCGTTCGCGATCATCCCGGCGGCGCTCTACCTCGCCGCATATCAGCCGTGGTTCGGTGGCGCGATGGCGCCATACGGCTGGAACCTCTGGGAGCTCACGCAGCAGATGTACTGGTACCACTCGTCGCTGACCTCGCCGCACTGCGCCGGCGCCCCATGGTGGAGCTGGCCCATGGACCTGAAGCCGGCGTACTGGTACTTCGGGCAGTCGGGCGGAGGGATGAACGGGTACATCTACGACGCGGGCAATCCGATCCTGTTCTGGGCGGCCCTGCCGGCCAGCATGATCGTCGGCGGACTGGCCGTCCGCGCACGCTCGGCGGCGCTCGGCCTGGTGGTGTTCGCGCTGCTGGTGCAGTTCGCCGCCTGGATCCCGATCTCGCGGGTGCTGTTCTTCTATCACTTCTTCACCGCGCTGCCGTTCTACCTGCTCGCGTTCGCGATCGTGCTCGCGCTGGTCTGGGAGCGGCGTCGGACCGCTGCTCTCGCGCTCCTGGGGGTCGCCGCTGCGGTCTTCGTGTTCTTCTACCCGTTCGTCTCGGGTCTCCCGATCCCCGGCGACGTTGCCGGCGTGTACTTCATCCTGCCGACCTGGCAGTACGACCCGGCGTTCTACCCGACCGACTCGTGCAGTACGCCGGTGTCGGCGAGCTTCAACACGAGCCTCACCATCGCCGTCGCGTGGGCCTACGAGCTCGGCGCGCTGGCGCTCGGCGCGGCGATCGCGCTGGACCTGCCATTCGCACGTCGAGCGCTCGCACGCGTGGGGCTGTAGTGGCACGCCACTAGGGTCAGCGGGGCGAGAGCGGTGCGACCGAGAACAGCACTGCGAAGGCGCCGAGCACGACGACGATGACCAGCGCGACGAAGATCCCGAACGCGAGCGCGCGGCGCGATGGCCGGGGGAGACCCGAGCGGTCCCGGGCCGCGTAGAGCACGACGGTCACGTTGTCCTCGCCGCCGCGCGCGTTGGCCATGTCGACGAGCGCCACCGCGGCGCTCTCGAGGTCGGCCGTCGCCGCGACGACCTCGCCGATCTCGTCGGCCGAGACATGACGCGTGAGACCGTCGGAGCACAGCACGAGCCGGTCGGCCGGCCGGAGCTCCTCCACGTACACATCGGGCTGCACACCGCGCGGGTCACCGACGAATCGGGTGATGGCGTGCTGGAGATCGCCACTGTGGTCCTCGGTGAGCTGGCGCGGTGCCCCGTCGCGGACGAGATACGCGCGGCTGTCGCCGAGGTTCGCGACGACGAGGTGGTCCCGCCGCACGACGGCGGCGACGAGCGTGGAGGCCGCCTGTGTGTTTCCGGACGACTCCGCCGCCTTCAGCACCGCGGTGTTGGCGTCGCGGATCGCGTCCGTCAGGCGATCCTCGAGCGTGCGCTCGCGCGGCGCGTCGAAGAAGCGATCGGCCAGCGCGACGACCGCTGCGTCCGCCGCGACCTCCCCGCCCGCGCTCCCGCCGACGCCGTCGGCGACGGCCAGGAGCAGGGTGTCGCGCTGCTCGCGGATGACCGAGCGGTCCTCGTTGCCGTCGCGCACCCGTCCCGCGTCGCTGCGTGCGACCGTCCGGCTCAGTCGTCCTTCCCCTTCGCGCAGTTCTTGCCGGCGATATACCAGAGCGTCGCCGTCGACCCGCGCGTGAAGCCGGCGCCGGCCGCGGGCTCCTGCCGCGTGACCGTGCACGGCTGACCGCGGGCGCCCGAGTCCACGTCGTAGCGCACCAGTCCGATGCCCGCGGCGAGCATCTGGTCGATCCCGTCCTGTAGCGACTTGCCGACCACGTTGGGTGCCCCTGCCGGAGCCGGCGTGCGTCCGGCCGCGGTCGGCGCCGGTGCGCCGCGCTCGCCCTGGAACGATGCGAAGACGATGAGCGTGGCGAGGAGGATGCCGACGATCCCAAGGAGCGCGACCGTGGTGTCGATGCCCCAGGAGCGGCCGCGCCGTAGTGGCCGCGGCGCGGGTGGTGCGAGCACGCCGGTCGCGTCGCCGCGCTCCGTCGCGGAGAGCAGGTCGCGGGCGAAGTAGCCGGCCCGCGCGTAGCGGTCGTCGGGGTCGCGCGCGAGCGCGCGGCGCACGACGCGATCGACGGCGTCGCTCACGCCGACGCGGGCGCCGCGCAGGCTGGGCGCGGGGCCATCCAGCCGCTCGCGGAGCAGATCCTCGGTGTCCAGCTCCGCGTACGCCGGCCGACCCGCGAGGAGCTCGTACGCGACCAGCCCGAGGCTGTAGATGTCGGACCGTTCGGTCGCCGGCTCGCCCGCGACGCGCTCGGGCGCGATGTAGCGCGCGGTCCCGATGAGCTCGTGCTCGCGAGGCCCGCGCGCGGCGCGCGCGATGCCAAAGTCGGCCAGCTTGGCGGTGCCGTTGTCATCGACGATGACGTTCGCGGGCTTGACGTCGCAGTGGATGACTCCCGCCTCGTGCGCGGCATCGAGCGCCGCGGCGACCTGCGCGACCAGACGCGCGGCCTCGTGGGCCGGCAGCGGACCGCGCTCGGCCACCATGTCGCGAAGCGTCCGGCCGCGTACGTACTCCATGACCATGAAGGAGTCATCGCCGTCGCGCCCTTCGTCGAAGACCGTCACGACGTTCGGATGCACGACCGACGCGGCGCGTCGCGCCTCGTCGGCGAAGCGATCGCGGAACGCTTCGTCCGCGTCCGCCCCCAGGATCTTCACCGCGACGTCGCGGTCCAGACGTGTGTCGCGCGCGCGCCAGACCTCCCCTGCGCCGCCGGCGTCGATGCGCTCGAGCAGGACGTACCGATCGGCCAGGCGGCGCTGCGCCTGGTCGGCACGCGGCTCAGGTCGGTCGAAAGCGACGGTGCGGTCGTCTGCCGGCATGGCGTCCTCCCTCCGGCAAGCCCTAGGCCAGCGCGATGAGCGCCTGCAGGGCGTCCTCGTAGACCTGGTCGTTGCCCATGATGGAAAGCTCCTCGCGCAGCAGCTCGGCGATGTCCTGGGGCGGGAGCGGCACGACCCGACTCGACCGTACCGCGCCGTCGACCAGCACGCTGGCGGTGACATGGAGCGGGTCGGGTGCGCGCTTCAGGACGAACTCCGCGAGCTGGGCGCCGCGGCGCGCCTGGATGCGGACACCCGAGGTGTCACCCGGCTCGAGGCCGCGCTCGAAGCGTGGCCGGATGCGCACGTCGATGCGCGCTCGGTCGTGGCGCGACATCCGGAACAAGAGCCCGCCGGCCTCGGATGGGGCGAGCGCCTCGTCGGCGCGCCAGCCCAGCCGCGACGCGAGCCAGCCGACGAGCAGGAGCGCCTGCGACGGGTGGATGTCCCGTCCATCCATGTCCACGCTGAAGCCGACGCGGACGCCGATGACGTGATCGAGGAACGGGCGCCACGCCGCGACGTCGAAGAATGCCGCGACGAGCTCGCGCCACGCCGTCAGCCTGGTCCAGTTGAGGTCGGTGATCCCGAAGGCGCGGTACCCCTCGCTCTTCGCGAGCCCGGCGATCCGTGGCAGCGTGATGTCGGGACGCGCGAAGTCCGCGGAGTCGACGATGAGCCGGTCGGCGAGCGCGAGGAGGTCGTCGAAGCGCCGCGTCTCGTGCGGCGGGGTGCCCGTCCACCAGAGGAACACCGGGAGGTCCGGCACAAGGAGGGGGATGACCACGCTCGCCACGCGCTCGTCGGCGTCGCCCTTGACCCGCGCCATGATCTGTTCGTAGCAGACCTGTGCGCTCTCGTCGGACCTGGGGACATGGCAGTGCAGCTGGATGGCGACGTCGACGCCCTCTCGCAGACGGTCGCCCAGGACCACGATCCCGCGCGATGGATGACGGTCGGCCAGACGCGCCGTCGTAGCCGCCGCCCGGCGAGCGTGCACCTCGCGGTCCGCATAGACGACGAGGTTCAGCACCGCGGCGCGCGCTACCGTGCGCCCCTGTTCTCGGGCGTGAGCGCTCGACTGACGGCGCAGCCGCGCGAGCTCGCGCTCGAGCGCGGCGAGGTTGGTGACCGCCGAGCCCCAGACGGCCTCGTCGACGCCGCCTACGGCCGCCGCCATGACCTCCCATCCCGCTCGATGAGGGTCTCCGCCTCCGGTGGCCCCCACGTGCCCGCCGCATACGGCGAGAGTGCCGGCACGCCCGCCGACCAGGCCGCGAGGATCGGGTCGACGAAGGCCCACTGCTGCTCCACCTCGTCACGGCGCGTGAAGAGCGTCGCATCGCCACGCAGGGCGTCGAGGATGAGCGTCTCGTACGCGTCGGGGGCGTCGACCATGAACGACGCGCCGTAGACGAAGTCCATGTTCACCGTCCGGATGCGGAAACCCTGTATCGGGACCTTCGCGCCGAAGGTGAGACTGATGCCCTCGTCGGGCTGGATGCGCAGGACCAGCTCGTTCGCATCCAGGCCTTCGGATGACTCGCGCGTGAAGATGCGGTGTGGCGCGACGCGGAAGCGGATCGCGATCTCCGTCGCGCGCTTGGGGAGCCGCTTGCCGGTCCGGACGTAGAACGGGATGCCTTCCCAGCGCCAGTTGTCCACGAAACAGCGGATACCGACGAACGTCTCGGTCTGCGAGTCGTCCGCGACGCCGTGCTCCTCGCGGTATGAGGGCACGGCCTTCCCCTCGATGAAGCCGCGCTCGTACTGACCACGCACCGTCCGTGCCGCGACCTCGCTGTCGGGAATGGGTCGGAGCGCGCGCAGCACCTTCACCTTCTCGTCGCGCACCGCGCGGTCATCGAATGCGGACGGTGGCTCCATGGCCACGAGCGCCAGGAGCTGGAGGAGATGGTTCTGGACGATGTCCCGCATCGCCCCCGCGTGGTCGTAGTACTCGGCGCGCTCCTCGATGCCGATGGACTCGGCCACGGTGATCTGGACATGGTCGACGTACTGCCGGTTCCAGATCGGCTCGAAGATGCCGTTGGCGAACCGGAGGACGAGGATGTTCTGCACGGTCTCCTTGCCCAGGTAGTGGTCGATGCGGAAGACCTCGTTCTCGCGAAAGACCTCGTGCACGATGTCGGTCAGCATGGTCGCGGTGGCGTGGTCGCGCCCGAATGGCTTCTCGATGACGACGCGCGACCAGCCCGGCCCGCGCAGGCGGTGGGCGCCGATGGAGCGGATGATCGGCGCGTACGCGGCGGGCGGCGTCGCGAGGTAGAAGAGCCGGTTCCCGTTCGTGCCGACCTCGGCGTCTACGCGGGCCAGCGCGCGGCCGAGCTCCTCGTAGCCGGCCTCGTCAGGCGCCGCGACGAAGCGGATGTGCTGCGCGAATGATGCCCAGACCTCCTCGTTCAGCGGCTTCGTTCGCGAGAACTCCGCGACCGCGTCGCGGAGCTCCTTCCGGAACGTCTCATCGGTGGTGGGCCGCCGCGCGACGCCGACCACCGCGAAGCTGGCGGGGAGCAGGCGCTGCAGCGCCAGGTTGTACAGCGCCGGCAGGAGCTTGCGGCCGGCGAGGTCGCCCGATCCGCCGAACAGCACCAGTGTGGCCGGCTCGGGCGTCCGCGCCAGACGCAGGCCCTCGCGCAGCGGATTGCCCAGCGGCGCCTGGATCCCGGTCACTCTCCGGTCTTCACCGCGTGGCCGCCGAACTGGCTGCGCAGTGCCGCCGCGACCTTCATCGCGTAGGAATCGTCCTGCCGTGAGGTGAAGCGAGCGAAGAGCGCGTGCGCGAGCACCGTCATCGGCACGTCGTGATCGATGGCCTCCTTGATCGTCCAGCGCCCCTCGCCGGAGTCGGCGACCCAGCCCTTGATGTTCGCGAGGTCCGAGCCCTCGGCCGCGAAGGCGCGCTCGGCGAGCTCGAGCAGCCACGAGCGGACGACGCTGCCCTGCATCCAGACGTGGGCGACCTGCCGCATGTCCAGATCGAACTCGCTCGCGTGGAGCAGCTCGAACCCCTCGCCGTACGCCTGCATCATCCCGTACTCGATGCCGTTGTGGACCATCTTCACGAAATGACCCGCCCCGCTCTTCCCGAAATGCGCCCAACCGTTCGGCGGCGCGAGGGTGTCCAGCGCGGGGCGGACGACGTCCACCGCGCGCTTCGATCCGCCGACCATCATGCAATAGCCGACCTCGAGGCCCCAGATCCCGCCGGAAACGCCGATGTCGAGAAAGTCGAAGCCCGCCGCACCGTACTTCTCGGCGCGGCGCATCGAGTCGCGGAAGTTGGAGTTCGCGCCGTCCACGAGCACGTCGCCCTTCGTCGCGTATCTGGCGAACTCGTCGAGCGCGTGGTCGGTCGCCTCGCCGGCGGGCACCATCGTCCAGAGGACCCGCGGCGGGCGAAGTGCCTTCACCATCTCCTCGATCGAATAGGCGGCGACCGCACCCTCGGCCTTCTTCTCGTCGACCGGACCGCTCGACCGGTTGCCCGCGACGACGCGGTGCCCGCCGCGCAGCAGCCGGGTCACCATGTTCCCCCCCATCCGGCCGAGGCCATACAGACCGATGTCCATCGCTCACCCCCTCGTAGGGGCCGAGGATAGGCCGTTGCGGTAGCGTGTACGGGTCATGGCGAGGGCCACCCAAGCCGGTACGCGGCTCGACCTGTACCGGCAGCTCGCACGACAGCTCCGCGCCGACAGCATCCGCTGCTCGAGCGCCGCGGGCTCGGGCCATCCCACCTCCAGCCTCTCGGCGGCGGATCTGATGGCGGTCCTCCAGTCAGGCCACCTGCGCTACGACTGGTCCCGGCCGAAGGACCCCGCCAACGACCACCTCATCTTCTCGAAGGGACACGCCTCGCCGCTGGTGTACGCGATGTTCCGCGCCGCGGGGGTCATCGACGACGTCGAGCTGCGCTCGTTCCGCAGGCTCGCCTCGCCGCTCCAGGGGCATCCGACGCCGATCCTCCCCTGGGTCGACGTCGCGACCGGCTCGCTTGGGCAGGGCATGCCGATCGCGGTCGGCCTCGCACTCGCGGCGAAGCGCGTCTGGGGCGCGCCGTTCCATGTCTGGACGCTCGTCGGCGACAGCGAGAGCGCCGAGGGGTCGATCTGGGAGGGCTTCGATCTGGGCGGTCACGAGGGCCTCGACAACGTCACGCCGATCATCGACGTGAACCGGCTCGGCCAGCGCGGGCCGACCGAGCTGGAGTGGGACACCGACGCGTACGCCGCCCGCATCGAGGCCTTCGGCTGGGATGCGCTCGTGATCGACGGCCACGACGTCGCCGAGATCGACGACGCGCTCGCGCGGGCGCGGGACGCGAGCCGGCCGACGGCGATCGTGGCGCGCACCGTGAAGGGAAAAGGGGTCTCGTTCCTGGAGGACCAGCCGGGCTGGCATGGCAAGACGCTCGATCCAGAGCAGACGAAGCAGGCCCTGGCCGAGATCGGCGACGAGCCGTCGCGTACGTACGCCACGCCGACGCCCGTGCCCTGGCGACCGCCGGCAGTCTCCGCGTCCACCCCGCGCCTCAAGGCGTACACCGAGCCGGTCGCGACACGACGCGCCTATGGCGACGCGCTCGCCGCCGTCGCCGCCGCGCGCAGCGATGTCGTCGTGCTCGATGCCGAGGTCAGCAACTCGACGCACAGCGAAGAGGTGAAAAAGGTCGCTCCCGAGCGCTTCTTCGAGATGTACATCGCCGAGCAGAAGATGGTCGCCGCGGCAGTCGGGATGCAGGTCCTCGGTCTGCGTCCGTTCGCATCCACCTTCGCCGCGTTCTTCACGCGCGCCTACGACTTCATCCGCATGGGCGCCATCTCTGGGGCGAACGTGCGGCTCTCGGGCTCCCACGCGGGCGTCTCCATCGGGGAGGACGGCCCGTCGCAGATGGCCCTCGAGGACCTTGCGATGATGCGCGCGGTCCACGGCAGCACGGTGCTGTACCCCTCCGACGGGAACCAGACCGCGAAGCTCGTCGCCGCGATGGCCGATCGGGACGGTGTCGTCTACATGCGCACCACACGTGCGAACACCCCCATCCTCTACGGCGCCGACGAGCCCTTCGCCATCGGTGGCAGCCGGGTCGTGCGTGGCGGCGGCGCCGACGACGCGGTGACCGTGGTCGGCGCGGGCATCACGCTCCACGAGGCGGTGAAGGCGGCCGACGCGCTCGCCAAGGATGGCGTGAAGGTCCGGGTGATCGACCTGTACAGCGTGAAGCCCATCGACGTCGCGACGCTCACGGCGGCGGTCGGCGCGACCGCGGGCCGCCTGGTCGTTGTCGAGGATCACTGGCCCGAGGGTGGGATCGGCGACGCGGTGCTCGCCGCACTCGCCGATGCTGGCGTGACCGCCCTCTCGTTCCGCCACCTCGCTCCGCGCGACATGCCGGGGTCGGGCAAACCCGCTGAGCTCCTGCACGCCGCGGGCATCGACGCGGAGAGCATCGCGAAGACGGTGCGCGCGCTCCTCACCTGAGGCGGTCCGACAGTGGCATGATTCTCCCCAGGCGGATCGCCGCCGCGTAACGGAAGGGGAGACCCGTGGAGATCTGGATCGTCCTTGCGGTCATCGCGGTCATCGCGCTGTTCCTCATCACCACGTACAACCGCCTGGTCACGCTGCGCCAGCGCGTCCGCGAGGCCTGGGCCGACATCGACGTCCAGCTGAAGCGACGCTGGGACCTCATCCCCAACCTCGTCGAGACCGTGAAGGGCTATGCCGCGCACGAGCGCACCGTCTTCGAAAACGTCACCCAGGCGCGCGCGAACGCTATCTCCGCCGGACAGACCGGCACCCCCGCCGACCGCGCCGCGGCGGAGAACATGCTCACCTCCGCGCTGCGGACCGTGTTCGCCGTGGCGGAGAACTACCCGCAGCTGCAGGCCGTCCAGGAGTTCAAGGACCTTTCCGAGAACCTCACCGCGACCGAGGACAAGATCGCCTTCGCGCGCCGCTTCTACAACGGCAACGTGCGGGACTACAACACCGCCCTGCAGACGTTCCCGACGAATCTGCTCGCCGGGATGTTCGGCTTCACCTCTGAGCAGTACTTCGAGCTCGCGGACGCGGCCGAGCGTGAGGTCCCGAAGGTGTCGTTCAGCTAGCGCGCCGTGGCGGCTGCAGCTCCACGACTGGGGATCTACGACGCCATCGCCGCGAACCGATGGCGCACGGTCGCGCTCATCGCGGTGTTCACGGCCATCGTGAGTGCGCTCGCCTACGTGGTGGGCGAGAGCTTCGCGCCGGGCGCCGGGGTCGGGACGCTGCCCATCGCGCTCGGCGCGTCGGCTGTCTCGGCCACGACCTCGTACCTGGCGGGCGACAAGCTCGTCCTGGCGCAGAGCCAGGCGCGCGAGCTCGGTCCGAGCGAGGAATCGCAGCTGCGGAACATCGTCGAGACGCTGGCCATCGGCCTGGGGATCCAGCCACCCAGGCTGTACCTCATCGAGGACTCCGCGCCGAACGCCTTCGCCACCGGTCGCGACGTCGCGCACGCCTCAATCGCGGTGACCAGAGGCCTTCTCGACAAGCTGGACCGCACCGAGCTCGAGGGCGTGCTCGCGCACGAGATGAGCCACGTGGTGAACCGTGACATCCGCGTCATGCTCCTGGCCACCGTCCTGGTCGGCACGGTCGCGCTCATCTCCGACGTGATGCTCCGTTCGATGCGGTTCGGCGGACGCGGCCGCGGCCGGAACAGCGGCGGGGCGATCGTCCTCGTCATCGCGCTCGTCCTCGCGATCCTGACGCCGATCGTGGCCACGCTCATCCAGCTCGCCGTCTCACGGCAGCGCGAGTACCTGGCGGACGCCTCCGCGGCGCTGCTCACGCGGCATCCCGCCGGCCTCGCGAGCGCCCTGGGAAAGATCGCCGCCGACCGCGAGCCGCTCGAGGTGGCGAACAAGGCCACCGCGTCGCTGTACATCGCCAATCCGCTGAAGGACCGGCCGCGTTTCATGGATTCGCTGTTCGACACCCATCCGCCGATCCCGGCACGCATCGCGCGGCTCGAAGCGATGGGATGAGAGCCAGCGTCGCCACGGTCATCGCGGTCGTCGCGGTGCTCGCCGCGGTGGCGGCGGGTCTGGCGGTGGGCGTGGCGGCACGACCGAGCCCCACGCCGATCCGCGTCATCGTCACACCGTCTCCCACGGTCACGCCCTCGCCCACGCCGTTCGACGAGGCGGCACTGTTCCGGCAGCCGCTCTCGTCGGGCTGCGGGACCGCGCAGGCGGTGTGGGTCATCACCAATGGGGGTGCGCTCCTGCGCTGGGATGGCGACGCCTGGTCACAGCCCGACGCCACCCTCCGCTCGCTCACCAACGTCGCGTGCCGTCCCACGCGGGTGTTCGCGGTGGGTCTGGTCGGATCCCTCGTGGTCATCGACGAGGTGACGAGGCAGATCAACGCGAGCGCGGTGACGATCGACGACCTCTTCGGCGTCTCGCCGGTCGGCGACGGCGCGCTCATGGTGGGCTCGGCCGGGGCGGTGTTCATCCTGAGCGGGAGCGAGATCCAGCCGTACGCGGCGGGTCTGAGCGAGGACCTGCGCGACGTCGTCGCGTTCAGCGAACGCTCGGCGTGGGCGGTGGGCGCGGGCGGCATCACCTATCGCCTCGATCAGCGTGGCTGGGGCGCGGTCGGCTCCGGGCAGACCGCGACACTCCGCGCCATCGCTGCCGCGACCGTCGCGAGCCCCATCGCCGTGGGCGATCGGGGGACCATCCTCGCTTACGACGGCGGCTGGCAGCCCCTCACCAGCGGCGTCGAAGTGACGCTGCGTGACGTCATCGTGGACCCTGCCATCTGGATCGCCGGCGACGGGGGGACACTGCTCACGCAGGGGGCGGCACCTGGGACCTTCCGCCGCGTGGATCTCGCGACGACCTGCGACCTCGTGTCGGTGTTCTCGTTCGGTCCATCCCGCGAGGTCTGGGTGGTGGGGCGCAGCGGCGGCGGGGGCGGCGTCTGGCGTCTGCGCTCGGACGGCACCCTCGTCCAGCGCTGGGGCGCCTGCTGAGCGGTGACCGTCGCGACACTCGCCTGACCACGGGTCCGTAGACTCGCGCTCATGTCCACATCACCGCTCGCGGGTATCCGCGTGCTCGAGATCGGCAACTACATGGCGGGCCCGTTCTGCGGCATGCAGCTCGCCGATCTCGGCGCCGACGTCATCAAGGTGGAGGACCCACGTGGCGGCGACCTCTCGCGCCGGCTCGAGCCGATCGTGGACGGCGAGAGCGGCAACTTCGTCCGGCTCAACCGCTCCAAACGCAGCATCGCGCTCGACCTGAAGAACGTGGCGGCGAAGGAGGTCTTCCGTCGTCTCGCCGCGCGTGCCGACGTGATCGTGGAGAACCTCAGGCCCGGGACGATGCGTGACCTCGATCTGGATCCACGCGGTCTGCTGGACGCGAACCCACGGCTGATCTACGCGTCGGTGACCGGATGGGGTCTGGATGGTCCGTACGCCGACCGGCCGGCGCTCGACATCATCGTCCAGGCGATGAGCGGTCTCATGAGCGTCACCGGTGAGCCCGGAGGGCCGCCGGTGAAGGTGGGCGTGGCCATTTCGGACCTCACCGCCGGCCTGTACGCGACGATCGCGGTCATGGGCGCCCTCGCGGTCCGTGAGCGCGACGGCCGCGGCCAGCTCGTGGACATCTCCATGTTCGAGTCATCGGTGTCGCTCGCGGTGTGGGAGGCGGGGACCTATCTCACCACCGGCGAGGTGCCGCGCGCTGCCGGCTCCGCACACAAGCTCGTCGGCCCGTATCAGGCGGTGCGCGCGGCGGACGGCCATTTCGTGATCGGCGCCACCACGCCGCCCAACTGGAGCGCGTTCTGCCGCGCGCTCGGCCTCGACGTCCTGGAGCGCGACCCCCGCTTCGCCGATGCGACGCTGCGCCGCGCGAACGCGGATGTGCTCATCCCGCTCATCGAGGAGCGGACCGCGACCCGTCCGGCCGCGCACTGGCTGGCCCTTCTCCGGGACGCCGGCGTGCCATGCAGCGAGATACAGGACTACGGCGCGGTGTTCGGAGATCCGCATCTGGAGGCGCGTGGCTTCTTCACCGAGCTCGCTCACCCCCGGCTCGGCACGCTCCGGGCGCTCGGTACGCCGCTGCGACTCGAGCGCTCGCGGGCGCGGTTCGAGCGGGCGGGACCGCTCCTGGGGGAGCACACCCGCGAGGTGCTCGCCGAGGCGGGTCACTCGCCGGATGAGGTCGAGCGGCTGATCGCCGACGGCACCGCGAGGGCGGCATGAGCGCGGACGTCCGGACCGAGCTGCGCGCCGACGGCGCGCTCTGGCTGACCTTCGACCGTCCCGCGGCGCGCAACGCGATGACCTTCGCGATGTACGACGAGCTCGAGCGCATCGCGCGGCGCGCCAACGATGACCCCGCGGTCCGCGCGCTGGTCGTCACCGGTGCGGGCGGGGCGTTCGTCGCGGGCACGGACATCTCGCAGTTCGCGGACTTCCGCACGGCGGAGCAGGCGTACGCGTATGAGGAACGGATGGACCGCGTGCTCGGCGCGCTCGAAGCGGTGCGCAAGCCCACCATCGCGGCGATCTCCGGGGCCACCACCGGCGGTGGGCTCGCGATCGCCGCCGCGTGCGACCTCCGCGTCGCGACGGCCGGCGCGACGTTCGGCATGCCCATCGCCCGCACGCTGGGGAACTGTCTGGCGCTCGCGAACCTCGTGCGCGTCTCGTCGCTCATCGGCGTCGCCCGCACGAAGGAGCTCATCTTCACCGCGCGCATCATCACCGCCGACGAGGCGCGCGCGGCGGGACTGGTGAGCGAGGTGCTGCCCGACGACGCGGGGCTCCAGACGCGGGTCGCGGAGCTCGTGCGGATGGTGACCTCCCACGCGCCATTGACGCTCTGGGCTACGAAGGAGGGCCTGCGTCGCATCCGCGACCGCATGCTTCCCGAGGACGGCCACGACCTGGTCGCGCTCTGCTACACGAGCGAGGACTTTCACGAAGGTGTCCGGGCGTTCATCGAGAAGCGCCGACCCGTGTGGAAGGGCCGCTAAGGCCTGCGGACGCGATCAGGCCGTGCGCAGGCGGGGGTCGAGGGCGTCACGGAGCGAGTCCCCGAACAGGTTGAAGCCGAAGACGGCCAGGCTGATGGCGACGCCCGGCGCGATCGCCAGCCAGGGCGCCTGCTCGAGGAACTGCATGCCCTGCCCGCGCAGCATGTTCCCCCAGGCCGGCTCCGGCTCCACCACCCCCAGACCGAGGAAGGACAGCGTGGCCTCCAGCAACACGGCCTGTCCGAGGAACGCGGTGAGCATGATCAGATAAGGCGCGAAGACGTTCGGGACCATGTGGCGGAACATGATGCGCGGCGCACGCACGCCCACCGCGCGCGCCGCCTCGATGTACGGCATCCGCACCACCGCGAGGCCGCTCGCGCGCACCACCCGCGCCACTCGTGGGATGACGGGCAGCGTGATCGCCGCGATGACGTTCCCCGTGCCGGGTCCGAGCGCGGCCACCACCGCGATGGCGATGACGACGAGCGGGAAGGAGAGAAGCACGTCCATCACCCGCTGGATGATCTCGTCCACCTTCCCGCCGAAGTAGGCGCCGACGACGCCGAGGACGAGCCCGAGCGTCGAGCCGATGAGCGAGGACGTGAAGCCCACGAGCAGCGCCGTCTGTGACCCGTAGATGAGCCGTGAGAAGACGTCCCGGCCGAACGGGTCGGTCCCGAGAAGGTGATCGAGGCTGGGCGGCTCGGGGAGGCCGGTGAACGTCCCCTCCTGCGGCCCGTACGGGGCGACAAGGTCTGCGAAGACGGCCGCCCCGATCATGACGACGATGATCGCGGCGCCGGCGGTCCCCAGCGGACGCCGCCGGATGAAGTCGCCGACGCCGCCGCGGATGCGCTTCCAGGTCGTGGCCTCCAGGTACCGGCGCCTGGCCAGGTCCTCGGCGCTGTGCGCGGTGGGCACGGGCCGGCCGCTCATGCGTAGCGGATCCGCGGGTCGAGCACGCCGTAGAGCATGTCCACGACGAAGTTCATGAACACGAAGACGAACGAGAAGATGAGCACGAGCGCCTGGATGAGCGGGTAGTCACGGTGAGCGACGGCATCCACCAGGAGCTTCCCCAGGCCGTTGACGTTGAAGACCTGTTCGGTGACGACCAGGCCACCGAAGAGGAAGGCGAACTCGAGGCTGATGACGGTGATCACCGGCAAGAGCGAGTTGCGGACCGCGTGTCGGACGACCACCCAGACCTCGCGCAGACCCTTCGCGCGGGCAGTCCGCACGTAGTCCTCGCGCATCACCTCGAGCACCGATGACCTGGTCATGCGCGTGGCGACGGCGGAGTAGCGGTAGCCCACCGCGAGCGCGGGCCAGATGAGCTGACCGAGGTTCGCGACCGGATCCTCCCAGAGCGGCACGAAGACCAGCGGCGGCGCCCACCGGAAGACGACCACCAGGCCCAGGATCATGAGGATGCCCAGCCAGAAGGACGGCAGCGCCAGACCGCCGATGCTCACGATGCGGATCACGTAGTCCACCCAGGTGTCCTGCCGCACCGCTGCGAGGATGCCCAGCGGGAGGGCGATGCAGGTGGCGATGATCGCCGCGAGGATGGCGAGCTCCAGGGTGATGCCAAGGCGCGCGCCGATCTCTTCGGTGACCGGGCGGTCTGTCCACAGCGACTGGCCGAAATCCAGCCGCACGACCTGGCCCATCCAGTCGGCGAACTGCTGCTCGATGGGCTTGTCCAGCCCCAGGAGCGCCCGCTCGCGGTCGATGATCTCCTGTGAGACGGCGCCGGCCTGCGAGTAGCGCAGGGCGACGACGTCGCCGGGGACCACGCGCATGAGCAGGAACGTGAGGATCGCGACCCCCAGCAGCGTGGGGATCATGAGGAGGAGCCGGCCGACGACATAACGCTGCATCGCGTCTAGTCTCGACCGGCTCCCGCCTCTTCGCTACCCGTTTACTTCTCGGCCAGCCAGATGTTGGCCATGTCCATGGTCGTGTAGTGGTTCGAGCCGATGCGGTAGCCCCGGACCTTCTTCAGGTAAGGGATGATCCGGTACCACCATGGCAGCGGGACCTGATAGGCCTTCTCGCCCATGGCGTACCGCTCGATCTCCCAGACCAGCTTCTTGCGCTTCTCCGGGTCGGTCTCCCGCGCCTGGGCGTCGATCATGCCGTCCAGCTTCTTGTCATCGTAGCCGGCGAGGTTCAGGCCCTTGCCGAGACCGCTCGCGGAGTAGAACTTCGCGAGCTGGAGGTCCGGCTCGTCGAAGTAGTCGCAGTTGAAGTCGAGTCCGACGTCGTAGTTGCCGGCGCGGAGGTCGGCCAGATACGCGGCCGTCTCCTTCACCTTGTGCGTCGCGGTGACGCCGATCTTCTTCCACTCGTTGATGGCGAAGACGGCCACGGGCTCGTAGGGCGTGGTGACGTTGCGGTTGAGGAATTCGAAGGTGAGGTTGGTGACCCCGGCGTCCGTCAGGAGCTTCTTCGCCTCCTCGACCGCCTTCTTGTTGTCCCGGTAGAAGCCTGGGATCTTCTCGAGCTCGGCGTCGGGCATCGCGAACGGACCCTTCGGGCGCATGAGCCCGCCGACGTCCTTCACGATCGTCTGCTTCGACAGCGCCTCGCCGCCCGACCAGCGGTCGATGGCGAGCGTCAGCGCCCGGCGGACACGCTCGTCGTCAAAGGGCTTCTTCTTGGTGTTGAACGCGATGTAGTTCACGCAGACCCACGGGGCCTCCTGGATGGCGAGGTCGTTCGGCAGCGCGCGCGAGAGCGTGTCACGCTGCTGCGGCGTGAAGCCGCGGAACTCGATCATGGCCTGCTTGCTCTGGATCGCCGTCGTCTGACGGTTCGGGTCGCTGATGAAGAACGCCTTGTACGAGTCGAGATAGGGCTTGCCCTTCTCGAAGTAGCTCGGGTTCTTCTTGCCGGCCCAGTGCGAGCCCTTCTGGTACTCGACGAAGGTGAAGGGGCCGGTGCCGTCGACGTTCTTCTCGTACCACTTCGGGTCCGTCTTGAGCTTCGCCGCGCTGTACAGGTAGTTCCACGGCGAGGCGAGCGCAGTGAGGAAGGAACCCGTGGCGTACTTCAGCTTGATCGTGACCGTGTACTTGTCGGTCGCGGTGAACGAGTCGACCGACGCGTAGACGCCCTGCCGCGGGCTGGTCACGCCCTGCGGCGGCTTCATGATCTTGTCATACGTCGCGACGACATCCTCGGCGGTGAGCTCCGGACCGCTGTGGAACTTCACCCCCTGCTTGAGCTTGATCGTCCAGGTCAGCTTGTCCGCGGAGATGGTCGGCATGCCGTCCGCCACGTCCGGGATGATCTTGCTGACGTTGTCGGCCGGGTCCAGCTTGTACAGCAGGCTGTAGTGCGGCGAGACCGGCATCAGCGTCGCGAAGGTCGTCGATTGGTGGCCGTCGAAGGTCGGCGGCTCCGCCGTGACGATGTAGAGGAGCTCCCCACCGGGCTTCGGCTGCTCGCCGGTCGCGGGTGAGGTCCCCGCTCCACCGGTCGGCGAGGCCGCCGGTGTCGCCTGCTGGGCACAGGCTCCAAGGATCAGCGCGAGGACGATGGCAAGGGACACGCTTCGTTTCACAGCGACCACCCCCTTGGACGCAGACTCTACGCCAAACCGGCCCCCGACCTGATGACCTCTTCGTACACCTGGACGAGATCCGTGGTCACGTGGCCCCAGTCGTACAGCGGCGCCCGCTGTGCCCCGGCGGCGCCTAGGGCGCGACGCAGGTCGGTGTCCCGGATGAGCCGCTCGAGGGCCGCCGTGAGCGCGTCGGGGTCCTTCGGCTCGACCAGGAGCCCGCTGACATTTCGCTGTACGACACGCTTGTAGCCGTGGATGTCCGAGGCGACCACCGCGCACCCGGCCGCCATCGCCTCGAGCAGGACGATCCCGAAGGACTCCTGGCCGGTCGATGGCGCGACGTAGATGTCGGCCGTCTTGTAGAAGCTCGCCTTGTCCGAATCTGAGACGCGGCCCGCGAAGAAGACGTCCGCGAGCCTCCGCTGCTGGACGAACCGCCGCAGATCGCCCAACTCCGGCCCGCGCCCGACGATGATGAGCCGCGTGTCCGGGTAGGTCTCCTTCAGCTTCGCATACGCGCGCAGCAGATACATCGCACCCTTGCGCGGCTCGACCCGGCCGACGAAGAGGATGTTCACCTTGCCGTCGCGGAACTCCGGGAACGGCCGGGCGTGCGAGTAGAAGTCCACGTCGACGCCGTTCGGGATGATCCGGTACTCACCGGGGAAGTAGCGCGACACGAAGTGGCGCGCCGCGCTGGAGACGGCGATCCGCTCGTCGATCTTCCCCATGTAGCGGTCCAGGACCACCCGGCCGAGCCAGTACGAGACCGAGAAGCCGCCGAACGCGTGGAAGGTCGCCACGTTGGGGCAGTGGGCGGAATCGAGGATCTGGAAGGAGAGGAAGGGGACGAAGGGCTCGTGGTGATGGATGATGTCGAACTTCTCGCGCTCGAGCATCCGCGAGACGAGCCACTCCAGGCGCAGCGAGAGCGTGACGCGTCCGATGCTGCCGTTGAACGGGATCGCCACGGCGCGACCGATCTGGATGACGTCCTGCGCCGGCGGGTCGTCGCCCCATGGCGCGGTGATGATGCGCACCTCGTGACCCAGCTCCCGCAGGTGCACGTACGTCTCGCGGATGTGCGCGTTCGCGCCACCTGGCCGCGGGTACGCGTAGGGACTGACGATCCCGATCTTCACGTCGCCTCCGGCGACGTGAAGACCTGCTCCTCGCGTCTCGGCTCCGCCCGCTGCGCGGCGTCGCCTCTACGCCTCGCCTGCCGGCTCGCGTATGGAGTTCGCTCCTCGCGAGTGAATCGCTCGTCGCTCACGCTCGGTTCACTTCTTCCTTCCGATGCGCCGCCGCGCGCGCTTCACGGGGTCCTTGACCATCGAGCGCCACTGCTGGCGGGCGACGCCGTCCAGGTGCTCACCGAGGGTCCAGTGTCGGCCGTCCGGTCGGGTCGTGCGCAGGGCGATGGCCTGCCGCAGGTCGGCGCCGGTCCGGCCCGGGAAGTCGGTCCACGCCGTGCCCACGAGCTCGGCGTGGTGCGCGTCGCTCGATCCGGTCGCGGCCAGGCCGAGGACGTGCTCGTTCAGCCAAGCGGCGCGCCGTCCGCGCACGCGACCGGCGTACGAGGGGTTGCGGAGCTCGATGCCGTCTACGCGGCAGTCGGGCCGGGCGGTCTGCAGACCGCGGAGCGCCCCCTCGCCGATCGAGAAGGTCAGGTAGGAGAGCGGGTGCGGCACCACAGCGAGCCCGCCCAGCTCGTGGATCCGGGCGACCGTCGCGCCGAGCGCGGCGAACATCGGGACCTCGTCCTCGATCCAGAGTGCGAGCAGGTGACCCGAGCGCGTCGTGACCTCCACACCGGGGACGACCTCCACCGGGCTCGAGCGGCGCGCCGCCAGATCGCGCAGCAGGAACGACCCACGGATGTCGTCGTGGTCGGTGAGCGCGATGACGTCGAGGCCCGCGCGCTCGGCGGCATCGAGGATCGCCTCGGGCGGCGCGAGCCCATCGCCGAGGTCCGAATGCAGCTGGAGGTCGGCTCGACCCATCGCGTTCACGTTCGCGCCTTCGGCCCGGGGGCGGCCCAGAACGGCTCGAAGACGGTCCACTGCTCAGGCGTCCGCCGCACGTAGCGCTCGAGGACGAGCGCCCAACGCCGTACGCCTTCGCGCACGTCGGCGTTTCGGTCGCCGGTGGCCACGAGCTCGAGCTCCGGCTCGAACGACGCCGTGAGCCTCCCGCGCTCGCGGCTGGAGAACCCGGGCACGATCGGGACACCGGTGCGCAGCGCGAGCGCGATATGGACCGACGGGAGCAGCGCCTCGCGCCCGAAGAACGGCACACGCTCACCCACGCCCGTCACGGCGCGGTCGGCGAGCAGGCCGAAGACCTTCCCAGCGCGCAGGGCGCGGACGATCCCGAGCGGCGCATCCGTGGTGACGATCTGCAGGCCCATCGCCGCGCGTCCGCGATTGATCGCCCGCTGGAACTCGGACCGCTCCGGCTCCACCGGCAGGACCGTCTCGTAGCCGCGCGCGATGAACAGCTGCCCCACCAGCGACACCGGCCCGATGTGCGCTGAGGCGACGATCACGCCCCGCCCCTTGGCGTGGGCCGCCGCGAAGTGTTCCCATCCGCGCTGATCCACGCTCGCCAGGAACTTCGCGGGATCGAATGTCGGGATCCGCATGATCTCGACATAGTTGCGCGCCTGCTCGACGAAGACGCGTCGGACCGACCTCGCGTTCGCGCGCTCCGGTGCGACGATGCGCAGGTTCCCGCGCACCGCGGTCCGCGCGCCCCGCGCCGCGAGGAATGAGGCCGTGCCGATGATCTCCGCCAGCGGCGCGTCGATGAAGGCCGGCAGTCGCGGGATGCCGCGCTCGGCGGCGCGCACGAGCGCGCCCTCGATGGCGCTCAGCTCGGGCGACCCCGCTCGGGCCACATCGGCCGGAAGATGTACCACTGGTCGGGGTCCGGCCGCACCAGGCCCTCGAGCGCGCGGACGACCGCCTGCGTGGCACGCTCGAGGTCGTGGGCAGCCTGCGTGGTGCGCTCGACGAAGATCGGTGGGAGCGCGGTCCCCTTGAAGGTGTTGTCGCGCTCGCGCCTCGTCACGGCGACGATGATCGGAGCGCCCGAGACGCGCGCGAGCGCCGCGGGGATCGTGGGGAACGCGGTGCGGCTGCCGAAGAACTCCGCCTGGACGTTGTCCAGCTCCATCGCGCGCGGACCAAGGTCCATCATGAAGCCCACCATCTCGTTCCGCCGCAGGGCCGCGAGCACGCGCTTGGCCGATCCCTCGGGTGTGAGGATGTTGACGTTCTTGTGCTCGCGGTTCGCAACAAGGAAGTCCATGAGCCGCTGGTTCTGCAGGTCGTCGGCGACGACCGTGAGCGGGATGTCCTGGGCGATGCGCGCGCCGCCCAGCTCGAAGTTGCCGAAGTGGGCGGACACGAAGATCAGGCCCTTCCCGTGCTCCCGCGCCGCATGCAGGTTGCCGAGCGACCCCGGGTCGATCGTCACCAGACGACGCAGATCCGCGGCGTGTAGGGAAGGGAACCGCATGATCTCGATGAGGTACTTGGCGAAGTTCCGGAAGCTGCGCCGGGTGAGGCTCGAGACTTCGCGGTCCGTCGCTGAGCGGCCGAGGACCACGGAGAAGTTGTGCTTGGTGATCTCCCGCTTGGTGCGCCAGCCGAGGTAGGTGAGCTCGCCGCCGAGCACCGCGCCGGCGTAGACCAGACGCGCGGGCAGACGCTGGACGAGCGCCGCGCCGGCGCGCCAGCCCCAATACAGGAGCCCGTCGACGATATGTGAGCGCACGCTACTTCCCCGTCAGTGTGCGGTCATCCTCGCCCCTGATGAAGGCCTCGACCATCTCGCGGGCCTTGTCGTCGTGGATCTGCTTCGGTGGGGACTTCATGAAGTACGCCGACGGGCCGACGAGCGTCCCGCCCAGGCCACGATCGAGCCCGAGCTTGCAGCAGCGGATGGCGTCGATGACGACCCCCGCGCTGTTCGGCGAGTCCCAGACCTCGAGCTTCAGCTCGGCGTTCAGCGGCACGTCGCCGAAGGTCGTGCCCTCCATCCGGATGTAGCACCACTTGCGGTCGAGGAGCCACGGCACGTAGTCCGACGGGCCGACGTGAACGTCGTCCGCGGGCAGCGGGTGGTCGAGCATGCTCGTCACCGCGTTCGTCTTGCTGATCTTCTTCGACTCGAGACGCTCTCGCTCGAGCATGTTCAGGAAGTCGGTGTTGCCCCCGAAGTTCAACTGATAGGTGCGATCGAGGCGGACCCCACGGTCCATGAACAGGCGCGTGAGGACGCGGTGCGTGATCGTGGCGCCGACCTGGGACTTGATGTCGTCCCCGACGATCGGCAGCTTCTTCTCCGCGAAGCGCTTCTGCCAGCGCGGCTCGCGTCCGATGAACACCGGGATGCAGTTCACGAAGGCGCAGCCGGCCTGGAGGACCTGCTCCACGTACCAGCGCGTCGCGTCCTCGCTCCCCACGGGGAGGTAGGACACGACGACGTCGACCTTGCGCTCCTTCAGGATGCCGACGATGTCGGCCGTCTCGCCGGGCGCCTTCTCGATGACCTGGGAGAGGTACTTCCCGATGCCGTCGAGCGTCATGCCGCGGCTCACCTTCACGCCCGTCCGCGGGACGTCCGCGAAGCGGTACGTGTTGTTCGGCTTGGCGTAGATCGCGTCAGCGAGGTCCTTCCCGACCTTGTTCTTGTCGACGTCGAAGGCCGCGACGAACTCGATGTCGCGCAGGTGATAGCCACCCAGGTCGACATGCATGATCCCGGGGATGTCGTCGCCGGGCTTCGCGTCGCGGTAGTAGTGGACACCCTGGACGAGCGAGCTCGCGCAGTTGCCCACGCCGATGATCGCCACGCGCACCTTGCGCGCCCCGCGCCGCGGGGCGCGGGCGGCCTTCTTCTTCACGGTCGCCATATGTCTCTCCCTTTATGTATTGCGCAGGGCCCGCGCGACGTGGGCGATGCGCTGGATCGCGGTGATGGTCGAGAGGAGCGCGACGATCGCGATCGCCGCGGCGAAGAGGGTGTGGGAGCCGGTCACGGCCCAGGCCGCGATGCCCAGGACGGTGATGGCCAGACGCGCCTCGCGCGGCGCGAGACCGACGCTCGCGGTCAGCCCGAGCGACTCGGCCTTCGCACGGACGTATGGGACGAGCGACCCGCTCACCAGGGCGATGAGCGCGCTCGCGACGAGTGCGGGGTCGGAGCGCGCGACGCCGACGAGCGCCGCCGCGACCATCAAGGCGGCGTCGGAGAGGCGGTCGAAGGTGGAGTCCAGGAAGCCGCCGAGCTTCGTCCCGCCGCCGGCCAGGCGTGCCATCTGGCCGTCCAGCGTGTCCGCGAGCGTGCCGACGAGGAGGATCGCGAGGGCGACTCCCGGGTGGCCCGCCGCCAGCACCGCCGCGCCGGCGACCGTGAGCAGCGAGCCGCTGATGGTGACGGCGTTCGCGCTGATACCCAGGGCGACCAGCGCGCGCGCAAGCGGTGCGAGCGCGCCGCGCGCGCCGGCCGCGGCCGAGGCCGGGACGATGCTCATGAGCGGTTCATCAGCGCACGGTAGCTGCGGTCCTGCAGCTCGGCGAAGCGAGCCCGGTCGAAGGAGCAGCGCACCTCGCGGCCGATCCGCTCCGTCGTGACGATCCCCGCGCGTGTCAGGCGCCGGAGATGCCATGACATGAGCGGCTGACTGATGCGCAGGCGCGCCACGAGCTGGGACACGGACATCTCGCCCTCCGTAGCGAGGATCTGCACCGCGCGCAGGCGCGTCACATCGCCGAGGGCGCGGTGGAACGTCTTGAGCTCACGGAGGTATGACGGACTCAGCATCGCTCCCCAAACCACGCGTCTCCCACATATATAAGCGAATCTTGAAGTGAGCGCAACGTCAGGCTCGGCGAGTGTCACAATCGCCTCATGCCCACCGCACAGCCGCTTGCCGCGCGCATGCGGCCCCGGGACCTCACCGAGTTCGTCGGTCAGCAGCACGTCATCGGTGAGGGCCGCGTGCTTCGGAAGGCGATCGACTCGGGCCAGCTCCCGTCGATGATCCTCTGGGGTCCGCCGGGTACCGGGAAGACCACGCTGGCGGCGATCGCGGCCAAGGCAGCGAAGGCGCGGTTCGTCCATCTCTCGGCGGTCTCGAGCGGTGTCGCGGATCTGCGGAAGGTCATCGAGGAGTCGCGGAAGCTGCGCGGTCTCACGGACCAGCGGACGGTCCTGTTCATCGACGAGATCCATCGCTTCAACAAGGCCCAGCAGGACGTGGTGCTGCCCCACGTCGAGAATGGCGACATCATCCTGCTCGGGGCCACCACGGAAAACCCCTCGTTCGAGGTGAACTCGGCGCTGCTGTCGCGCTCGCGGGTGTACGTGCTCAAGCCGCTCGCCGAGGCGGAGGTCCGGACGATCGTGGAGCGCGCGCTCACCGACGAGCGCGGGCTCGCCGGTCGCGCGCGCGTGGCAGCGGACGCGATGGACGCCCTCGTCGCGGTCTCGAACGGCGACGCGCGCGTGGCGCTGAACGCGCTCGAGCTCGCGGCCGACGCCACCGCGGGAGAGCGGGAGATCACCCTGGCCGACGTCCGTGAGGCGCTGCAGCGGCGCAGCCTGCTGTATGACCGTGCCGGCGACCAGCATTACGACACGATCAGCGCATTCATCAAGAGCGTGCGTGGATCGGATCCGGACGCCGCGCTGTATTGGCTCATGCGCATGATCGACGCCGGCGAGGATCCGATGTTCATCGCCCGGCGGATCGTCATCCTCGCGGGTGAGGACGTCGGTCTCGCCGACCCGCAGGCACTCGTCATCGCCTCCGCCGCGCAGCAGGCGACGCATCTGATCGGCCTACCCGAGGCGTACTACCCGCTCGCCGAGGCGGCGGTCTACCTTGCGCTCGCGCCGAAATCCGACTCGCTGAAGCGCGGACTGGTCGAACTGACACGCGACCTCGACCAGACGCGTGCGGATCCTGTTCCGCTGCATCTACGCAACGCGCCGACGCCGCTCATGAAGCAGCTCGGGTACGGCAGGGACTACCAGTACGCCCACGACTTCGCGGACCACGTCGCGCCCGATGAGACGTACCTCCCCGAGACGCTGAAGGACCGCCGCTACTACGTGCCGACCGACCTCGGTGCGGAGGCCGAGCTCAAGCGCCGGCTCGACGCGCTCCGCCGATCCGTGCGAGCAGCAGGCCCAGCTCGAACAGGAGATACATCGGGACCGCGACCAGCGCCTGATTGAACGGATCCGGTGTGGGCGTGATGAGCGCGGCGAGCACGAAGGTCAGCAGGAACACGTAGCGGCGTCGCTTCGTCAGCCACGAGCGCTGCACGACACCCACGCGAACGAGCGCGTAGATGATCATCGGCATCTCGAAGACGATGCCCATGCCCAGGACGAACGTCGTCACGAATGAGAGGTAGTCGGAGGCCCGGAGCTGGTTGTCGATGACGTCGCCACCGAAGTTGAGGAGGAACTTCATCGCGCTGGGTAGCAGCACCAGATAGCAGAACAGCATGCCGGTGATGAAGAGCAGGATCACCGGCAGGGCCATGAATCGGATGAAGCGCCGCTCCTTCGGCATGAGCGCCGGGTCGATGTAGGCGTATACCTCGTAGAGCAGCGCGGGCATCGCGATGGCGATCCCGCTGAACAGCGACACGCGCATGTACGTGGTGAAGTTCTCGGTGGGGTTCAGGGCGACCAGCCGCGTGGGCGTGCCCTCGCAGGTGAAGGCCGGGAAGAAGGTGCAGTCCACGGGCAGGAGCAGGATCCGGATGAGCGTGGTCGCGAAGGTGAAGGAGATCGCCGTCGTGATCGCGACCACGATCGCGGAGACCATCAGTCGATCGCGGAACTCGGCCAGGTGCTGGACGAGCGACAGCTCCTTGTCGCGTTCAGATGCCATCGGCGAGCACGCTAGCGCAACCGCCCCGTCGGGCCTGCCACCGGTAGAATCGAGGTGTCCGCCCCCGTAGCTCAGTGGATAGAGCGCAGGCCTCCGAAGCCTGAAGCAGCGGTTCGAGTCCGCTCGGGGGTACTGGCCCTCTCGCCCGGGGAGCGGGCATCAATCGTGCACCTCTCGGCCACCGAAGCTTGTCAGAGCGGAGGTGAAACACATGGGCCTGATCGTCTTCCTGCTCGTCGGTCTCCTCGCGGGATTCATCGCGCGCGCGCTCGTCCCCGGACCCGACCCGATGGGGTGGCTGGGCACGATGATCCTCGGGATCATCGGCTCGTTCGTCGGTGGAACGCTCGCGGCGCTGCTCTTCGGCGGCACGCTCGACGTTTCCGCGGCCGGCCTCGTCGGCTCGATCATCGGCGCGATCATCGTGCTGCTGATCTGGCGCGCCATGGGCGGCCAGCGGACGCGGGTCGCCTAGGCGGCGTGATCCGGCTGCGGCTCGTCCGCGGGCCGCAGCCGGGTCACATGGATCCAGTAGCGGCCGAATCGGTTCTTCACCAGCCACTCCTCGCCGTTCGGCGAGGCCTTCACCAGCTCTCCGTCGCGCCATTCGCCGCTATGGACGGGCGCGTACCGCACACGGGCACCCGGTCGGAGCTGGCTGCTCATCATCGTGAGCCAACGATAGCCGTCACCGCTGACTCGTCCAGCCGGCGCACGTACTCGCCGAACATCGGCTCGACGAACTCGTAGCGCCCGCGGCCCAGCCGGGTGACCAGACCCCGCGCGCGCAGCGACTCGAGCGCGCGCAGCACTTCGGGCCGAGGGATACCGCTGTCCGAGGCGTACAGGACCGCGGCGTGGGCGATCCGCTTGGCCACCTGCTGCAGGTACTTCTGGGTGCCGAGCTCGGCCCAGTGGAGGGCGAAGGGCCGCTCGAGCTCGCGCAGGGCCTGCTCGTAGGCGATGGCCACGTGCTCGCCGGTGACCGTGCGTTGATTCGCGTCGCGCATCAGGTAGTAGAGCGCGGCGCAGACCTGCATGGTGTCCTGGGGATGGCCGCCGGTGGCGTCCAGGAGACGATCCACGCTCGTGTCGTCGATGGCGATCTTGCGCGCGGCGAACTTGGCGCGCAGATAGAGCAGCCAATCGTCGGGCGAGATCCCGAAGCGGTGGCCTCCCGCGTCGGCGAGGTCCACGGGGACAGCGAAGCGATAGAACGCGTTGCCCTTCTCGCTGAAGAGCTCCGCGAGGATCCCCTCCTCGCTCCCGAGGAACGCGTACGAGACACCGCGCTGGGCCTGGAAGCGCGTGCGCATCACGTCGAACACGCGCGGTCCGAGGCGCCCGGCGGCCTGGAACTCGTCGTAGACCACGACCACGCGTTTGCTGGTACGCGTCGCAAGGGCCCGGGGCAGGTCCAGCGCGCCCTCGAAGAAGCGCTGCGCGTTCTTCTCGCGCGCGAGATCGAGCGCGAGCTCCACGTGCTCGTAGCGCACCTTCACCGTCGGCCGCATCCCGGCGGCGATCGCCTTCGCCTGCTCGAAGGAGCGCTCGACGCCGGACACGTTCTCCAAGAGAGCGTCGACGAGTCGCTCGCCGAGACCCCGGACGTCGGTGGCGCCCAGGCAGTCGACGTACGCGGTGAGCGCGCCCTTCCGCCGGATGCGCCGAAGGACCTCGAGGATGAGCGACGTCTTTCCGATCCGCCGCGGCCCGGAGACGAGCACATGATTGCCATCCCACAGACGCTCCGTGATGCGGCGGATGTACGTCTCGCGACCGACCAGATCGGCGGGTGGCACCGGACCGCCCACCGGGAAGTGGGGCGGGGGAGCGGCCACGCGTCCGAAGGGGCTCGGCACCACCCAAATATACAGAAGATGTATCAAATGGTCACGCCCGATGCATACACGGGCCTGTGGGACCATGACCGCCATGCTCGATCGCATCCGTGGCCGCCGGGATCCCGCACGCCGCGCGCACCTGCAGGCCGCCGCCGCCGCCGTGGATCGGGAGCTCGCCGCGAACCTCGAGCTCGCGGCGATGTTCGACCAGACGCACCAGCCCGTGGTGTTCGAGAACGGGGAGCTGGAGCGGCATCGCGCCATCCTCGCGTCAGAGGTCCCCGCGGTCTTCCCGGCGCTCGCGGACGTCTATGCGCGCATCGTCGCCACCGAAGAGGCCATGGAGCGCCGTGGACCGGCGAATTCGCTGCGTCCCGAGGACCGAGCGTTGATCGAGACGTGGGAGGGGGACCTGCGCGAGGCTCAGCGCGCGCTGCGCGCCGCGGCCGCCGCCGAGCCGCCATCGCTCTGGGCGCGACTCGTCGCTCGCTTGCGCGGAGGCAGACAGACCGGGCGGTAGACGACAGCCTCGCCTATGGCATGGGCCGTGCATCCGTTAGACCTTCGGATGACACGTCCACTGGGCGGGCGCGCGTACCGCGCCTACCGCTTCCCGCAGCGCAAGGGCGGCCGCCTGTCGCGCCGCCCCGGCGCGGTCGGGAGTCTTGGTCCGATCGCCGGCGGGCTCACCGCGTTCCTGCTCGCCATGGGCGCGATGGGTGGCGTCGCGGCGGCAGCCGTGTTCGGCTATTTCGCGGCCGATCTCCCTGCCGCCCACGACCTCCAGACCGTCCCCGTGCCGCTCACGACCCACATCTACGACCGCTCGGGCGAGCACCTGCTGTACACGCTGGAGGAGGAGCGGCGCGAGCTCATCAGCCTCAAGGAGGTCCCCGAGAAGCTCCAGGCCGCGACGATCTCCATCGAGGACAAGACGTTCTGGACCAACCCGGGGATCGACGTCGCCGGCATCATCCGCGCCTTCAACGCGAACATGGCCAAGGGCGGCATCGCCCAGGGCGGCTCGACCATCACCCAACAGCTCATCAAGACCCGGCTCTTGGGCGATGAGCCCACGCTCACGCGGAAGATCAAGGAGGCCATCCTCGCGCTCGAAGTCGCCCGGACGTTCACGAAGGACCAGGTCCTCGAGATGTACCTGAACCAGATCTTCTACGGGAACCAGTCGTACGGCATCCGTGCGGCGGCGAAGACGTACTTCGGTGTGGCCGATCTGAACCAGCTCACGCTCGGGCAGATGGCGCTCCTCGCGGGCCTGCCGCAGGCACCGTCGGCCTACGACCCGATCCAGAACCCCGCGGCCGCCAAGGCGCGCCGGGCCGACGTGCTCACCTCGATGGTGGAGAACGGTTACATCACCGAGGCCGAGGCGGCGGTCGCGAAGGACGAGCCGATCAAGGTGCAGCCGGCGTCCACCTCGCTGTACGCGCCGCACTTCACGTTCCGCGTCCGGGAGCAGCTCATCCGCGAGCTGGGCGAGAAGGCCGCGTACGCGGGCGGGTACACGGTGCTGACCTCGCTCGACTGGAACATGCAGCAGCTCGCCGAGAAGGAGGTCCGCGACCACGTCGACGGCCTCAAGGGCGCGAACGTGAACAACGCCGCGCTCATCACGATGGACCCGACGACGGGGGAGGTCCTCGCGTACGTCGGCTCCTACGACTTCTACGGCAGCACGCCGAAGATGCAGGGCGACTACGACCACGCCGGCATCGCGCTGCGGCAGCCCGGATCCACGTTCAAGCTCTTCACGTATCTCGCGGGGATGCAGAAGGCGGGCATGACCGCCGCCACGCGCCTGTACGACATCGGCTGGTCCGCGGTCGACGGGAGCGGCACGACCTACAAGCCGCAGAACGCGACGAAGGAGCAGCACGGTCCGACGACGCTGCGGCAGGCGCTGCGCGAGTCGCTCAACCTGCCCGCGCTGCAGGTCGCCCGTACCGTGGGCGTCGACGCGATCATCGACACCGTCCAGCAGCTCGGCATCACACGCGACTGGGACCGCTCGCGCTTCGGCCTTTCGTTCGCGCTCGGTGCCGGCGAGATGCGCCTCATCGACATGGCGAGCGCGTATCAGGTCGTCGCGAACATGGGTGTCCGGGTGGAGCCGACGATGATCATGAAGGTGATCGACCGCAACGGGAAGGTCGTGCGCGACTACACCAAGCCGCAGGGCCGGCAGGTCCTCGACCCGCGGATGGCCTGGATCATGGCCGACATCCTCAAGGACAACACCGACCCGAACGGCTCGTTCGTCTTCGGTCCCTGGACGAACATCGGGCGGCCCGCCGCGCTGAAGACGGGTACGACCGACAACCTGCAAGATGTCCTCGCGATCGGGTTCACTCCGCAGCGCCTCACCGCGGTGTGGATGGGGAATTCGGATAACTCGGAGATGCGGGGCATCACGTCGGCGATGGGACCGGGTGTCCTCTGGCGTGACTACATGAAGACGGTCGTCGGTGGGCTCCCGGTGGCCTGGTACCCGAAGCCCGAGGGCATCGTGACCGTGACGGTCTGCGTGAACCCGTCGCTCATGGGCGGCAATGGATCGGGTGAGCTGCCGGGGCCGAACTGCCCCGCCGGCTTCCGTAAGGCGGAGAACTTCATCGCGGGGACGGAGCCGAAGAAGACGGACGCGGACTTCTACACCTCCTGCGGCATCAACCTCCGTGCGCCGTTCGCTGATTGGCAGCGTGACTACAACACCTGGGCCGCCGAGGCGGTCGCGGGCCGGCACTCGTACGGCCGCTTCTCGTGGCAGATCTGCGGCTTCGCGCCCAAGCCGTCCGCGTCACCGTCCTCCTCGCCCGGTGCGACACCGCGGCCGAGTGCCACGCCGCCACCGAAGCCGACGAAGCGACCGTGATCGCCGCCTAGACTTCCCTTCATGAGGGGAGCCGGCACCACCACGTTCTACGCGCCCGTCGACGCCGAGCTGCGGGAGCTGGAGCGGCGCCTGGTCGACGTGGGCCGGGGTGGCCATCCGACATTCCAGGCGGCGGTCCGGCACCTCTTCTCATCACCCGGCAAGCTCCTGCGACCGACGCTCGTCTTCCTCTCCGCGCGCTTTGGCACGCGGCCGGATCGCGAGGTCGTGTTGAACCTGGCTCAGTCGCTCGAGCTCGTGCACACCGCGTCGCTCGTTCACGATGACATCGTCGACCGCGCCACCGTTCGCCGGAACGTCGCCACGGTGAACGCCAAATGGGGCGATGACGCCGCGCTCATCGTCGGCGACTACCTCTTTGCCAAGGCCTATGCGCTCGCGGCGGTCCTCCCCAAACCGGAAGTCATCGCCATCGTCGCCCAGACGGTGTTCGCACTCTGCGATGGCGAGCTGAACGAGGTCACCATGGAGCGGCGCCTCCCGAACGAAGAGACCTACCTCGAGCGCATTGAGCTGAAGACCGCGAGTCTGTACGCCGCGTGCTGCCAGGGCGCCGCGCTCCTCACCGAAGCCGATCCCGAGCACGTCGCAGCTCTTGGCGCGTTCGGCACGAACCTCGGCCTCGCGTTCCAGATCACGGATGACATCCTCGATGTCGCCGGAGATGACGCCGACTTCGGGAAGACCGTCGGCCGCGACCTCGCCGAGGGAATGCCGACGCTGCCGATGATCTACGCGGTCGCGGATGCCGACGGGAATGGAGCGGACCTCGCGCGCCGCATCGTCGCCACCGACAAGAGCGAGGCGGAGGTCCGCGACCTGCTACGCGTGATCCGAGCCGGGCGGGGTGTCGAGCGAGCTCGTGAGCGCGCGCTCGGCTTCCACGATGCCGCGAGCAAGGCCCTCGCGGCGCTGCCGGCGCTGCCCGAGCGCGAGGCGCTTCGCGAGGTGGCCGACTTCGTCGTCAGCCGGGTCCGCTAGTCAGTTCGGGCGCGGACCCCGGTCGCGGCCACCGCGCCGTCCACGACGCCGCCGCTTGCGCTGCCCCTCGCCGCCGCCGTCCACCGGCGTCGGTCGCTCCTGGCGCGGGACCTCGTCGCTGCCGTACGTGCCGACACCACGGGTGTGGGCGGGGACGTTCGCGAACTCGATGCCCAGCTCCTGCGCGGTGAGCTGCGTGCGACCGCCGGAGGCCAGCTCCACGACGACCGCTTCCTTCACCACGTTCGTGCCCTGCGTGGTCGCGCAGCCCGACGTGCCGCAGGAGCCGCTCACGCAGGCGGGGATGTGGAACGTCTCACCGATCTTCGGCAGCTTGCCGTTGACCTCCTGGTAGGTCTCGAGCTCGTAGATGAGGCAGCACTTCAGCCGTCCGCAGACCCCGGTGAGCTTGGACTGATTCAGTGGGAGGTCCTGCTCCTTGGCCATGCGGATCGAGATGTTCGAGAACTTGTCGAGCCACGAGGAGCAGCACAGCTCGCGCCCGCAGGTGCCCACGCCGGTCATGACCTTCGTCTCGTCGCGGGCGCCAAGGCGGCGCGTTTCGATGCGTGTGCCGAAGTGCGCCTCGAGGCTCTGGGTGATCTCGGCGAGGTCGACGCGGGCGTCGCCGTCGGCCTGCGAGTAGAAGACCGTGATCGTGGTGCCATCGAACTGCCAGTCGCAACCGAGGACCTTGATGGGAAGCCCACGCTCGTTGACCATCGCCGCGACCTGCTTGGTCGCCTCGCCCTCCATGCGCTTGCGTCGATTGATCTCCAGGATGTCCGCGGCCGTGGCCTTGCGGACGATCTCACCCATGAGCGGGTCCACGTGCATGAGCGGCGAGTCGGACGGCAGGAGCTGGACCCGCGCCGCGTCGATGCCGAGGTCGGTCTTCACGATGATCCAGTCGTTCACGCGGAGGTCGTGATGGCCGTTCGGATCGAAGAAGTACATGCGTCCGGCCTTCTGGAACCGCGCGCCGACGACCGGCAGCATCATGCCGGCACCGCCAGGTCGGCGCGGTATGGCAGCTTCAGCGCCACGAGCTCGAGGAGCATCCGCGCGCTCACCGTCGTCGTCGCCACGTCGCGGCGCCAGCGCTCGAAGCTCTGCGCGAGATCGACGAGGTCGCGCGCGGGTGTGCCCGTGGCGAGCCGCGCCGACTCTGCCGCGCGCTCCGGGCGCAGCGCGCGCTCCGGCGCGCCCGCCGACGCGACGGCGGCGTCGCGCACCAGCTCGCCCCACTGCACCAGACGCTGGTCGATGAGCTCGTTCCGCTTCTGGGTATCGCGCTCGGCGTCCGCGAGGTCCGCCGCCCAAGCGAACCGCTCGGTGAGCCGGCTGCCGACGAGCGTGTAGAACTCCTGCTCGAGCGCCGCGCGTGACGCGCGAGCGGCCTCGTCGCTCGCGAGCGCGATGGCGACACCCGGTCTCCCCGCGGCCACCCCGCCGAAGCGCACCGACTCGGGACCGAACCGCGCGCGGAGGCCCTCCTCGATCTCGGCCCGGGGGACGAGCCGGAAAGGCAGCGGCTGGATGCGCGAGCGGATGGTGTCCATGAGGCGCGACGGGGTGGGGGTGACGAGCAGCAGCACGGCGTGCGATGGCGGCTCCTCGAGCGTCTTCAGCAGAGCGACCTCCGCGTGCTCGGAAAGGTCGGCCGCGTCGTCGATGATCACCACGCGTCTGCGCCCTTCCAGTGGTCGGAGCGCGAGGTCCTGCTGCATCTGGCGGATCTGCTCGATGGTGATGTACTTCTTGTCCTGCTTCGTCTCGCCCTTCCGGGCGCCGCGGGACTCCACCTGATCGACCAGACGCGTCACCACGAGGACGTCCGGATGGATACCCCGCTCGATCTTCCGGCACGACACGCACGTGCCGCAGCCGCCGGCCACGCGATGCTCGGCCGCGCAGTTGAGCGTCTGCGCGAGCCGCAGCGCCACCGTGCCCTTACCGATCGATCGCGGTCCGCTGAGCTCGTATCCCTGGGCGACGTCGCCACGCAGTGCTTGCGCCCCGAGCTTCTCGAGGAGGCGACGCTGCCCGATCACTGTCCGCATCAGGCGCGCTCGATGCTACTGCGATAGGCCGCTTCGGTCCTGCGGGCGACCAGCGGCCATTGGAACTCGCGCCGGACGCGCTCGCGGCCGCTCGCGGCCATGGCCGCGGCGCGCGCCGGATCGCCGAGGAGCGTGAGGATGGCCCGGGCGATGGACCGCGGCTCGTTGCGCGCATGCAGTCCGTCGATGCCCTCGCGCACGACCTCGCGCAGCGGCGGGATGTCGCCCGCGATGACCGGAAGGCCGGCCATCCACGCCTCGAGGTACGTGAGACCGAACGTCTCGTGGTCGCTCGGCATCGCGAAGATGGTGGAGCGCGCGTACGCCGCGGCCTTCTGCTCCTCGCTCACGATGCCGAGGTCCGCCCAGCGCGGGTCGCGCGGTGCGGGGAAGAGGCGCGCGTACCAGGCGGGCTGCCCGATGGCGATGAAGCGCGCGTCGGGCCGTTCGCGCCAGACGATCCGCGCCGCGTCGCGCAGCGCGTAGTAGCCCTTGTAGCGCTCCTTCCGTCCGACGAAGAGGATCGTCGCCGGCTCCCGCGGCATGTCCGGCAGGGCGACGAGGTTCGGCGCCAGCCCGCTCACATGCACGTTCCGCACACCGCGCTCGCGGTACCAGCCCGCCTCCCACTCGGTGAGAGCGATGACCGCGTCATCCCGGCGGTACCGCGAGACCTCGGACGCACTGTCGCCGGAGAACGGCTGTCCCGGGTGGACGAGCGGCGTCTCCACGAACGCCGCGCCCTCCGCGCGCGCGGCGCGCTCGAGCGCGCTGGCCCACTCCCGCGCGATCGAGTGCACGACCTCGGCGCCGGCGACCACGCGGCGCAGGTCGGCCTGCGCGACGAGCGTCGTGGGAAGGATGCCGTCGATGGCGGCGCCGAGGCGACCGCCGCGGACCGGGAGGAAGATCGAGTGCCGGTCCTCGGCGATCCCCGGCCGCCGCCACGCCGGACGCAGGCCCACCAGCGTGACCTCGTGGCCGAGCGCGCGGAGCTCGCGATCGAGCGCACGCGCGAGCATCTCCGATCCGCCGACGGTGGAGAGCGTCTTCTTGGCGATGACGATGCGCACGCGGAGAGCCTAGAGGCCGATGATCCCGCCTTGCTGCTTGTGGTCGCTCGACATGTCCTGCTCGACCAGACGTGCGAGCTCTGCTGCGGGTCCATCCCCGACGATCGGCGCGGCCGCGTCGCGCACCGCGGTCACCGCGCTCGCGCGCAGTGACGGTGACGGCCGCGCCGCGATGGTCGTGTGGGTGAAGCAGCGATGCAACGCGTCGACGATCGCGTCGCGAAGGGCGGCGGAGGCCGCATCGTCGAGGGAATGCACACGCCGGAAGATCGTGAGCACGCGATCGGCGATCACGCCGGCCTCGACCCGCGAGAGCTCGCCCACCGATCCGCCGTCGTACCAGCGGTCCGTCGGCGCCGCGGTCACCACCTCACCGAGGTATCCCGACGCCGCGAGGAGCTCGATCGCGGCGTTCTGGGCACTGGCGTCAGCGACGGTCAGTCGGAGGTGGTCGCCGGAGAAGTCCGTCTCGGCGCGCTCGACACCTGGTAGGCCCTCCAGTCGCGCCAGCACGGGCGCGATGCGCGAGCCTCAGCCGAGGCCCGGCGCCGCGCTTCAGGCGAGGCCGTGCAGCTTCAGCGTGACCGGGTACATCGCTCAGGCGCCCGCGAGCACCGTCTTGGTGATCCGCTTGGGCTCACGCGCGGTGCCGCGCCCGAGCATCCTCGCGAGCGCGGAGAGACGGTGTGCGGCCTTGGGTTCGAGCCGGTAGTACACCCATGTGCCGCGCCGCTCGCCCGAGATGATCCCAGCCTCCCGGAGCACCTTCAGGTGGTGCGACACCG